>JAFGKG010000156.1 GCA_016928715.1 Chloroflexia bacterium | reverse complement strand
TCCTTGACCTCCTCATCCACGGCCATTCTCCAGGTATTCGGCACGATCGCGCTGCAGGCTGGCCTTCTCGGCGGCCTGCTCGGCCTCGAACCTCAGCCGGTCCAGCTCGGCCCGGTAGCGGTCGACGCGGTAAGCGATAATCACCGTCAGGCCGGCCGCGGCGAACACCGCCCAGATCCCGGCGATGGCCTCCCAGGCGCAGGGCCCATAGCAGGCCGCCCAGACGCTCCAGATCAGCAGGCACGTGCCGCTGCCCACCGTGTAGGCCTGCCAGGGCTCGAGCTCCACCCCGAACTGGAACGGTACCCAGTGCTCGGCTACCATCGCCAGGATTGCTACCACTGCTGCTATGATCAACGCTATCCACATAGTCTTCCTCGATCACAAAAGCGGCCTTTTCTGCTATACTGGTAGTAGTTGACCGGTTAGGGCGGGCCTCGAGCTGAGGACGGAGGTGGGCGCATAGCTCGGGCCCGCCGCACCTTGACAAGCTAGCTTCCTCCCCGGTGCCAGGCCGGCTGGAAGTTCAGCCTGGCCGAGCGGTAGCGCCTGGGCGTGGCCGGGCGCTGCTGCCGTTTCTCCAGCCACTCCTCCAGGGGCTCCTCACTGGCCGGCCGCGGCTGGTAGTCGTCGCAGCCGACCCGGGGAAAGTGTTCCTTGAACCAGCGGCACTGGGATACCCGCGCCGTCGGCACGTGAGTGCCAGATATGGTGACCTCTTCGCGGTTCCTGCAGGTGGCGCAGTCGCTACTCATCGGATGCCTCCAGTGTGAACTGGCGCCCGGACCGGTCCACGAAAGAACCGGCCCGGGCTGGGGAAAGGAGGAAAATGCCGGGACTCCGGGTCCCGGGGGCCGGGGACGAGTCCACCCGCTCAGCGGGCCCGCTACCAACGGTCTCCTCCCCGGCCCGCGGGGCCCAGGCCTGGCGGTAGGCAGCGCACAGCTCGAGCAGCTCCCGAGCCGTGCGCTGTTTTTTTGTGCTCAGGTCCAGGGCCAGCCTCTGCCGCCGCTCAAAGCTCGCGGAGTCCTCGCGCAGGTGGCGATCCCGGGCCTGGCGCTTTTTCTCGCGCAGGCGGCCGGCGGCGGCGCGGGCCAGGACGGCCATATCGAGGAAAGGGGCAAAGCGGGCGTCAAACACGGGCCGCCTCCTGTCCCTGCTGGACCAGGCCCTGGGCGCGCTCGATCATCTCACGGTCCGCGGCGCCACTATCGGCCACCCAGGCGGTGAGCTCGGCCAGGGCGGCCAGGAGCTCCCCGGCCATGCCGGCCAGCAGCTCCTCGCTGGAGCGGACGGCGTCGAGCGGGATCTCCTGCCAGGTGTAGGAGCAGCGCTGGCACTGGCGCTCGATGTATTCCTTGCCGTAGGGGCCGTCAGTGGCGGGGACCTGGGTGGAGCAGTAGCGGGTGGAGGCCTTGTCAAAGCCGCACTTGGCGCAGGGGCGGTTGGGGTCATAGGGCTTCATCGAAGGCTCCTTTCAAGGGGACGACCAGGTCGCCTCCCTGGGTCTTGCCCGTGACCACGTTCCACCAGCTCAGAAGGTGCCCCACCAGGTCGCCGCACTCGGCGGCGTCGGCCAGGCTCGCCTCCAGCTCGCGCAGGGCCCACTCGTCGGCGTAGGGCTCGGGGCCGGCGGGGGGAGACATAAGCGGCTGGGGCCGGCTGGCGGCGGCCAGGTCGGGCAGGACCACGCCGTGGAGGTAGCAGAAAGAGTCGGCGGTGCAGGCGCGGCACTTTTCGCGGGGGTGCAGCCGGCGGAGGATGTCCAGGGCGTTTTGGGCAGCCTGGCAGCACTGCTGGGTGAGGTCAGGCATGGGAGGCCTCCTTGAGGTGGGCATAAACCCGGTCGAGGGCGGCCTTGACGAGCGACTCAACGGCCTCGTCGATCTCGGATTCGTTTTCCCAGTCCCAGAGGACGCCGCTCTTCTCGGCCAGCAAGCGGAAGTAGTGCTTGAAGATGCGCTTGGCGTAGTCGATGTGTCCCATCAGTTGTCTCCTTTCGAGCCAGCGAACTCACTGCCGTCGCCCTGGTAGCCGCACTCCTGGCAGGCCCAGACGGAATGGAGGTTGTCCACTTCCTTGACGTGAGGACCGCCGCACTCGGGGCAGCGCATGCCATTGTCGTCGGACAGATACTCGGCCAGCGGCTCGTAGGCCCGTAGGGCGTCGCGGAGGATCTCGGACTCGCGGACGATGCGGCCCTCGCGGGCGCTTCTCTCGATGACCATCTTGACTACAGCCTGTTTCAGTTTCTTGTCCTGCAGGGCCAAAACATCGCTCATGTGCTTGCTCCTTGTGTCTAAACGCTTTGGGCTTTACAGGTCCATTATACGACAAATGCACTATTTTATCAACTCTACTGAGGTACATTTGTAGTATGACAAATGCACTATATTCAGTTATTCTTTATCGTTCTCTTGTCTCTTTACATTTGCTCGTTTTTTTGATACTTTTCTAGTACTATGAGTAAAGTTGCTGCGGTACTTCGACAAATGCGATTGGATGCTGGTCTGACACAAGCCTCGCTGTCAGAGGCAATGGATTATGATCAGACCTATATAAGCGCGGTGGAGCGTGGTATCCGGCCGCCATCCTGGACGTACCTGGTGGCCTTTGCAGACGCCCTCAAGGTCAATCTGCTCTCGCTGCTAAGAGACGCCGGGTTTGCTTCCGACGATACCGTTTCCGTAGAGCAAGAGATTGCCACCCTCATCGAAGAGGTCCCCGAGTTTGCCGAGATCTTCGAGGTAGGGAGAGAGCTGGAGAGACACGACAAGGGGAGGCTGCGCAGCCTCGTGGAGTACGCCAAATGGCTGGTCGCACAGATGCACGAGGAGCTGGCAAGGGACGAAGCTGGAGGGGAGCCAGCGAAGCCGTCGAGAGACTGGCGTATCGAGTCGTAAGAATTCAGCGAGTACTGGCAGTAGTCCTGTCTGTGACACTGCTGGCGCTGCTGTATCTTGGTGGGCTGTGGGGGGTCCTGGGCCGGCCCAGCTTTTTGACGGGCGTTGCGACGACGCTCGTCATTGTTTTGCTGCTGATGGTGCTGCAGGTCCTGGCGATTGGCCGGACGCTGCGTATTGAGGCCAACGAGGAGTTCTCTCGGTACAGGCTGGATGCAGCGATCCGGGCCCAGTTGGCCAGGCTGAGAGAGCGGCGGGCGAAAGATATCCAGCGGGTTCGAGACGGGGGCGACCTGTGGGAGTACGTGCGCGGGGTGCGGGTGGTGGGGAAGGGGGGAGTAAACTGTAGCGGCAAGGACAACCACCCCCACCGCTGATAGCGGCCGGGCCCTGGAGGGCGCGGCTTTGGCGTGGGTGGGAAAAAAATGGAAAGGAGGATCCGATGAAAAAGGTATTGCTTGGTACCGTGCTGGTTTTGCTTCTGGCCGGATGTGGCGAGACGGTTCAGGTCAATGTGCCGGTGACAGTGCCCGTGAAGGAAACGGTCGAAGTCAAGGTTGATGTTCCTGTTCCCATTACTGTAGAGGTGCCGGTGACAGTGCAAGTCGATGTACCTGTCACGAAGTTGGTTGTTGTCACGCCAACTCCAGAACCCACTCCAGAAGAGCGCAAGGAGCAGGGGATCGCGGCAAACTATGTCATGACACAAGAACAGGGAGGTATCGAGATTACATTGGTGCGGGTACTTTGCGGAGATGCGGCGTACTGGAAGGAGACGAATCCGGCACTGGACTCAGATCAATTTGCTAACTCTATCACAGTTTGTGAGTTTGTCTTGGAAGTGGTCAATAATAGCGATATCGTTCTCACCGTCTACCCAGACCAGGGAGAGGTCATTATAGGTGACGAGCAAGTCGAGCCGTGGGATTTCTTCGCGTCCATAGACTCCCTGGAGGATATTAGCGATGACTACCAGCCAGGGGTAAAGCGTGTTGGGGGCTTCTGGCTTGGGCTACGCCGCACTAAATGGGATGAAATTACGCAGATTATCTATACTGTTGGTTCGCCGATTGACGAGGAGTGGGATCGTCATGGCGAGGATTGGTACTTTAAAATTAGCACTGAAGGATGGGGGTTTGAGGCTGTCCCGGATCTGTAGGATTACAAGCTTCCCTAGTGTCCGATCTACGGTTCCCCCTGCTCCCTCGGGAACGCTGGCGGGGGTAGGCGAGGGGGCATATAGTGAAACGGGCTGATCATAGACTATAGAGGAGTCGAGATGACTGCTCCCGCTGAAGTGCTGGAACTGATCGAACGCTTCGGCCGCAACCGGGACGCCTATCTCTCCGGGCAGTACAAAGAGACCCAGGTGCGGGTGGAATTCATCGACCCGCTGTTCATCGCCCTGGGCTGGGACGTGCACAACACCAAGGGCTACGCCGAGGCCTACAAGGACGTCGTCCACGAGGAAACGCTCCGGATGAGCAGGGGCACTCAGGCGCCCGATTACTGTTTCCGCATCGGCGGCACGCGCAAATTCTTCCTGGAGGCCAAGAAGCCGTCCATCGACATCCGGGACGACGTCCACCCTGCCTACCAGCTGCGCCGCTACGCCTGGTCGGCCAAACTGCCTCTCAGCGTCCTGACCGATTTCGAGGAGCTGGCCGTCTACGACTGCCGGGTCAAACCGGCCAAGACGGACAAGGCCTCCGCTGCCCGCATTCTTTACCTATCCTACGACGAGTACGACCAGCGCTGGGACGAGATCGCCGGTGTCTTTCACCGGGAGGAGGTGCTCAAGGGCTCCTTCGATCGCTACGTCGAGTCGGTTGGGGGCAAGCGGGGCACGGCCGAGGTGGATGACGCCTTCCTGGCCGAGATCGAATCCTGGCGGGATGAACTGGCCCGCAACATCGCCCTGCGCAACCCTTCCCTGACCCAGCGCGAGCTCAACTTTGCCGTCCAACGCACCATCGACCGGATCATCTTCCTGCGCATCTGCGAGGACCGCGGGATCGAGTCCTACGGCCGGCTGCTGGGCCTGATCAATAGCGGGAGTATCTACGAGCGCCTCCTTTTGCTCTTCCGCCAGGCCGACGCGCGCTACAACGCCGGCCTGTTCTACTTTCACGCGGAAAAGGGCCGACCAGACCTGCCCGACGAGCTCACTCCCAACCTGGTCATCGACGACAGAGTGCTGAAGTCGATCCTGGCCAACCTCTACTATCCCGACAGCCCCTACGAGTTCTCCGTGCTGCCGGCGGATATTTTAGGCCAGGTCTACGAGCAGTTTCTGGGCAAAGTGATCCGCCTGACGCCCAAGCACCGGGCGGTGGTGGAAGAAAAGCCCGAGGTCAAGAAGGCCGGCGGGGTCTACTATACACCCACCTACATCGTGGACTATATCGTCGAGCATACCGTGGGCAAACTGCTGGAGGGCAAGACCCTCCAGGGTGCAGCCCGGATCAGAATCCTGGATCCAGCCTGTGGCTCGGGGTCTTTTCTGCTGGGTGCCTACCAGTATCTGTTGGGCTGGTACCGCGACCAGTATGCCCAGGATCCCGAGCGCTGGGCCAGGAGCCAGCCCCCCAGAGTTTACCAGGGCTCCAACGGTGATTGGGACCTGACCACGGCCGAGCGCAAGCGCATCCTGCTGCAGCACATCTACGGGGTGGACATCGATGCCCAGGCGGTCGAGGTGACCAAGCTGTCGCTGTTGCTAAAAGTTCTTGAGGGTGAGTCGGAGCAAACGCTGGGCACGCAGCTCCAGCTCTTCCAGGAGCGGGCCCTGCCGGACCTGGCCGACAACGTCAAGTGCGGCAACTCGCTGATCGGGCCGGATTTTTACGCCGGCCGGCAGTTGGCCATGTTTGACGAGGAGGAGCGCTACCGGATCAATGTATTTGATTGGAACACTTCTTTCCCTGAGGTGATGGAGGGCGGCGGGTTTGACGCAGTGATAGGAAATCCTCCCTATGGAATTATCTTTGACGACCAGATAAAAGGTTATCTTGAGCAAAATTACGAGACCTTCGTACGGAATAATGATAATTACGTTGCATTCCTACAGAGAAGCATTGAACTCCTTGCACCAAAAGGCCTGCTAGGCTTTATTGTTCCCAATACGTTCTTACTGGGCCCTTATTTCAACGATCTAAAACGTTATATCCTCGATAACGTAACTTCTCTTGACCTCGTCGACTTTGGTATCAATCAAGTATTCCAGCAGCCAAACGTTTTCACAGCACTTGTATTCTTACAGCGGGGAGCTAAGGGCCCATCTAGCATTCCTGCTAGTTTCGCCAAGGTTGAGGACATGCGGGCCTTCCCTAATGGCCTCAGTCATGAAAGCCTCGATCAAGAAATATTGTCTTCCCTGAACTGGTCGCCGGCCAGCTCATTGGCAAGACTATTTCAGAGCGAGACTTATCTTGACGATGTAGCCTGGGTTAAAGATGTCGGCTTAAATTATTGGACTAAAGGACGAGGGAAGGTTCGTGGAGGCTCAATCGCTGATCGGGTTCTCTACAAAGGAAAGCGACAACATCCTGATGACAAGCCCTATTTGAAAGGGAGGGATATTGCCAGATACCTGGTCACTTTTGGAGGGCATTGGCTGCGGCATGACTACCCAGATCGACTTAATCCTACTGTGGATACCTTCCGATTCAGCCCAGAATACTTGGAACGCGAAAAGATTATCTATCGACAAACTGCAGATCGAATTATCGCAGCGTACGATTCTGATATGATGTTGACAGACAAAACACTGCATACAGTGGTCCTAAAGGAAGATTGGGCACGGTCGATGCATATTTATTATCTGCTCGGCCTGCTTAATTCCTCTCTAATGACCTACCTTTATCGAACTATGGCGCAGGAAGAAGGTCGAGACTTTGCCCAAGTCAAAGTTTTCAGGATGAAAAAGTTACCAATTCCTGCAGTCGATTCTTCCAACTCCATCAGTTTGGCCCGCCACGACCGCATGGTAAGCCTGGTCGAGACGATGCTCTCCCTAAACGAGCAGCTAGCGGCAGCCCGGGTGGCCCACGACAAGCGTGTACTCCAGCGGCAGATTGATGCTACCGACAAACAGATCGACCAGCTGGTGTACGAGCTGTACGATTTGACGGAGGGAGAGATCGAGATCGTCGAGGAGGCGAGTCGGTGAGGGGGGCGATATCGGCCTGGTGACCGTCGCGGCCGCGCTGCAATAGCTGCTGTGGCCGGCGGTGCGAGGGGTGATGGAGGTCATAATGACTACAATGCAGAGAGTAGGAAGGAAAGCTCAAGAAATCTATGGCGGAGGTACGTTGTTCTCAGATCCCAGTCATACCCAATGGTACTACAGACGAAACAGTGATGGAAGAGAGATTCCTCTTGGTGCCACATTGAGCGAGGCCTGGGACTATCTTGTCAGGATTTCAAGGGAGAGGAAGAAAGGCCAATGAGTTTGATGTTGAGGCACCTCAGATCCTATACTTGATTTTTTTGCTGTTTACGCTTATACTGTTTGTAGGCAGGCGATGTCATAGTCCTACAACTTGAGGTAGAAATGAGTGTTGTGCTCGTGGTGAAAGTCAGCGAAGGATTGGTACTTGCTGCTGATAGTGCAGCGACTTTGATGGGAAAGAGCATTGGACCGACTGGTGTCCAGGAGGGAGTGCTCAAAACATTCTATCATGCCGAAAAGTTGCTACAAATAGGGGATTTTCCGATAGGAGTTCTCACCTGGGGGAATGCTTTCGTGGGACCTCGAACGTTAGAGAGCATTGTTCGTGAGTGGGAGCATAATAACCACTGGGAATCTCGCGATGACTTCAATAAAGAGTACCAGAATCCTTACCAGGTCCGCGAGTGTGCCGAAGGCCTTCTACAGCAGTTGCGCCAGGTTCACAGTGGAGAATTCTCTGGTGTGCCAAAAGACCAACAACCAGGTATCGGTATGATAGTAGCAGGCTATTCGGAGGACGAGTTCTTTCCTGAAATTTGGCGCTTTGTGGTACCGCTTGACGACGGAATACATAATCAGCGCCCTGATGTTGATGGCAAGCCTGCCTTTGGCGCGAGCTGGTTTGGGATGACAGAGCCCATTGTGAGACTGCATTTTGGACGAGATGATGGGGTAAGCAAGATTATTGCGGAGAGGTTTGACATCCCTGAGCCCGAGGTTCGTCAAGCCCTTGAGCCGCTTCAGTATCCGATACCGTTTGCTCAGATGCCGCTGCAGGATGCCATAGACTACGCTCACTATATGGTCAATGTGGTGATTGGCCGCTACCGATTTGTTATCGGGGCAGAGTTTTGTGGCGGGGCAATAGACATTGCTGTTATAACACCAAGGGAGTTCGGTTGGATCTCGCGAAAGTCGTGGAAATTAGATTAGGAGGTGAAATGATGACGCTGTTTTATGAACAGAACATCTATCCAGGACCTTCCTCCCAGACTACGCTCGTTAAAGAGGTCAATTTCATAGTAGAAAATACCGTGAACCTGGGCTTCTTTGATATCTATTCACCGGAGATCCGAAGGTCCACAAAGCGGGCCTGGGATGAGGCAGCCAGAGAAGTTTTGCAGGAACACACAGAGCTATGGGAGAGACTAGCCAAGCGTTGATCTTTCCTTCTCTTGACGATATCGTCAACTTAAATCGCCATCATATCGGGAATACAGGAGGACTCTACTACCCCCCCCGATAACTTGTTGAATCCCAGAAGCTTAGAGTGGGTACTGGTTGCAATTCAGTACCCACTTTTTGATACTGACCTCTATTCCTCTTTAGTTGAGAAGGCGGCTGTGTTGACATGGACAATAATCTCTGATCATGTGTTCTTTGATGCAAATAAGCGGACAGGGATTGCCGTCCTCAAAACCTTCCTGAGGGTCAATGGTTATAGTATCGTCGCATCGGACGATGAATTGATTGAAGTGGCTGAGGAAATTGCAAATAAAGAGGAGCAATCCTATACTATCGATGATTTTACAAAGTGGGTTAGGGCTAACCTTCGCGTTCGGCCTCTAGTCTAGTTTCTGGTGCAAAATGCCGATCAGTGGGGCAAATGCCCGACAATCTCGCCGTAGGTACACCCAAAGTGGCTCAGCAAAGCCTAGTTTCAGGGCTAAATTGCCATCCTGTAGCAGGCTCGCCGACTTTTGCACCGAAAACTAGTCTAACAGATGTAGCGATGCCCCTTTTTTGACCACCACCTTACTCTATGCTATAATACCCCCACTCCCTTCCCCTAGTGCCCCTGGTGGAGAGGATGCGCTCCTAGGGGGAGCCGCCTCTCCACCAGGGGGAATTTCATGCCTTTCCCTGCAAATCCCTTGCAGCCCTGCTAAGTTTTCCGCACAAATGTTTGACAAATTCTCCCTGACGTGATATACTGGACCCAGCCGAATAAAACCGCTACCACTTACGTGGGGGCGGTTTTTGCCTTTTAAACGGAGGCGTCATGGCAACGGCGCTGAAGCTGGTCGAGCAGGGCGGGCTGACTATAGAGGAGCAGGGGCGACTGAAAGCCCTCGAGGCCACGATCGAACAGGGCCTCAAGACCTTCGTCGAGGTAGGGAGCGCGCTCCTTGAGATCCGCGACGGCCGCCTTTCCCCCGAGCTGCAGGCCGAGGCCTGGCAGCAAGCTGTAGAGACCGCACCCGGCGGCAAAGTCACGGCGGCGCACGTGGCCGGGGTCGCCAGGGAGGTGCAGCGGCGGGACAAGGTTGCCCAGGCCGCCGTCCAGCCCCAGACGCTTTCCGGCAGCGGGCAGGCCCTGGCCATCCTGGGCGACGCCCGGCTGGCTCGACGGCAATAGGAGAACGCACTACCTGGTTTACGTGGTCCTGCCGGCCCGCAGGGTGTACTTTTTCCCCTTCCTGCTGCTTTATTCGACCTGGCTGGCGTACCGCGAGATCTGGCTCGAGCGGTACGGGCGCAGGTTCTCGAACAACCAGGCCTACAGGACCTCCGGCGTGCCGGTGCCGCTTTTGGTGCTGCGGCAGGCCATGGGCCAGTATTCGCACCTGGAGCTCGATCTCTAGGCCAGGCGAGGGTCAAATGGACGAAAAGGGTGTCTCCAGAGAGGACGTGGAAGATAGCCAGGAGCGAGTTTGCGACTGTGGCCGGCTCTACGTGGCCCTCGGTACCCGCGTGGCCAATCTGGAACAGGAGCTCGCCGACCTCCAGGCCGGCCTGAACGCCGCCCTGGAGCAGCTCGATCTGCTGGACAGGTGGGTGCGGCCGCAGGTAACGGTGGTCAAAGGGGGCCAGGAGCCTACCCCGCCTTAAACGAAAAAAGCGGTGGAACCGGCCGGGCCGGCCCCACCGCGTGAGGGTCAAAAGATGCCGCTAGAAAAGCTCGAGCTGCACGGGCAAGTCACTCAGCTCCCGGACCTCGAAACCCAGGGTCCGCAGATGCTCGCCGATGAAGGTGCGGTGGCAGCGCTCCACGTCGCTGCAGACGCACATCAGGATCACCGGTCGCTTCGAACTCCGGATCGCCTGGATCCCAGCGGCCAGGTCCTCGATCTCGACGGGCCCGCCCCTATAGTTCCGGTTGCCCAGGGCGCGGACGTGGCGGTAGCGGTCCCCCAGCAGGGCCGCGAGTTTCTTCCCGTTCCAGAGAGGGTTTCGCGACCGGGGCGAGTAGCGCACGTCAAAGACGACCGCGTCGAGCTCGCTGGCGATACGCTCGAGCTGCTCTGGTTTTTTGCCGCTGTAGCCGAAGGTGTAGACTTTTTTTGTCATCGCCGCCTCATCATAGCATAGAATATTTGTTCTGGCAAGTTCGCACCTTACCAACCGAATAGACCTTACTGCTCATAATACGCGGC
>JAFGKG010000155.1 GCA_016928715.1 Chloroflexia bacterium | reverse complement strand
GCTCGCCGCTGCGCAGCAGGCGGGGAATGGCCGGCCCCATCCGGAACAAGACCCACAGCCAGTCCCGGCAGCCTATGTCCACGTGCTGGTAGGCATAGTCGTTGATTGTGGTCAACAAGCCCTCCGCGAGATTGGTCTGGCCGCCGATCATTTCCTCCAGTACGCGTCCCATCGCCGTATTGATGGCCGGCACGCCCAGCGTAGCGAACAGGGGCGTCAGCGGGTCGGGCATAAAGTCGGTGATGCTGCCCCGCATATAGGTCCCTTTAGGATCGGGCATGGGCCACTCGCTGGGCGGCCCTATCGTGGGTTCCGAACCAAGCACTGGTTCCGGGAGCGCCGTGATGGGCCGGGCCTGGAGGATAGCGAACACCCCATCGGCCAGTGCCCACTCAATGTCCATAGGTATGCCGTATAGCTGTTCGATTTGCACGCTCAGGCGCACCAGCTCGGAGGCGGCCTCGTTATCGAGCACGGGGGCGCGGCGCAGCTCGTTGGGAACCGGCTGTTCCTCCGTGCCTCCCTCGATGCGGACTGTCATCACCTGCTTGTCGGCGACCTGGTGCTCCAGTATCGCCCCATTGCTCTTGTCCACGATGAGTGTGTCCGGTGTGACCAGCCCGCCGACGACCGCCTCGCCCAGGCCCCAGGCGGCGCTGATCATAGCCTGATCGCGGCGGCCAGTCACGGGATTGGCGGTGAAAAGAATGCCCGCCGCCTCGGCCGGGACCAGCGTTTGCACGACCACCGCCAGGCTCAACCCTTCCATTTTGATGCCCTGCCGGGCACGGTAGCCGATGGCCCGACCCGTCCAGAGGGAGGCCCAGCAGCGCTTGACCGCCTCGAGCACCGCCGCGGCCCCCTGGACGTTGAGAAAGGTCTCCTGCTGTCCGGCAAAGGAGGCCTCGGGCAGATCCTCGGCCGTGGCCGAGGATCGCACGGCGACGGTGGGGTCTTGTCCTGCCAGTTCAGCGTAGCCCCGTGCGATAGCACTGGCGACGTCCGGCGGCGTCTGCGCCTCTGCGAACAGTGCGCGGACGGTTGTCGAGGCAGCTTCCAGCGTGGCCGGCTGGTCGACATCCACCACTTCCAGGGCGGTTCGGATGCCGGGCTGCAGGTCGTTCTCGACCACAAAGCGCTGATAGGCCGCCGTGGTCACGTGAAAGCCAGCGGGCACCGGTAGGCCGGCGCCGACGAGCCGCGCCAGAGAGGCCCCCTTGCCGCCCACTGTCTCCAATGTTGCCTTTGGATCGGCCAGAGACAGGACGTATTGGCCAGATGCCACATTTGTCGTCATCATGCACCTCTCGAGTCCACGCCAGTATTTTATTCCCCATCCAGCATGTCCACCGTGCCCTGCCCACCATCCACGCGTACCCGATCGCCGGTGCGCAGGCGGGTGGTGGCGCTGCCGCAGCCGACCACGGCCGGGATGCCCAGTTCGCGGGCGACGATGGCGGCGTGGGACAGCGGCGCGCCCACGTCGGTGACGACGGCGGCGGCCCGCGGAAAGATCGGCGTCCAGCCGACGTTGGTCGTCACCGCCACCAGGATCTCGCCGGGCTGGAGTTGGTCGCCCTGCTCTGGCCCCATCAGCACGCGCACCCGGCCTTCGACGCGGCCCGTCGCGCCGGCAAAGCCGCGGATCGTGCTCGACATGGAAACAGGCGCTGCCGTGCTGGCATCATAGATGTCGTTGCGCCGGTTCGGGTCGGCGGCCCACTGGAAGGCATCAAAACTCCCCCGGATAATCATCGGGTAAGGCGGTAGTGCGCGGTAGCGCGCGTAGGCTTGTTTGCGCGTGGGAATGTACGCGATCGCCGCCTTGTTGCCGGACAGCAGAGCCAGCGCCTCGTCGATGGTCAGCATAAAGATGTCCTCCCCCAGGTCGCTCAGTTCTCCAGCGCGCAGCGCCCACGAGCGTTCGACCCACAAGAAGCGGGTTACCTCGTCGCGGACCGCCTCGCGCAAGCGGGCGGCCGGACCGACCTTGTCGATCTGGCGGCGCAGCTTGTCCGCCTGCCGGGGATAACGCTCCTGGAGCCTCTGCCAGGCGGACTCGAACTCGGCGCGGCGCCTGGCCAGCAGGGCCTCTACGTCGACGGGATTTTTTTCGTATTCCGCCAGTTGTCGCTCCAGCCATTGTGGATCCTCGGCCGGTCGGGGCATGGACAACTCGGCCTCGTGCGGTCCGCGATGGCCGTACCTGGCCATATATTCGCTGGCGCTCATTTTGCCCTGCGCCACCTGGGCCATGCCGACCACCGGCCCCAGGCTGGCCAACATTTCCTCCTCGCTGCTCAGGCCGGAGAACAGGCTGTTAGCGTCTGCTTCGCCGACCAGCGCAGTCAATGTGCGCTTGAGCTTCATCAGTGATTCCAGTGGCTGGGCGCTGCCGCCGACGATCCAGATGTCGCTGCTAAGGCGGGAAAAAATATCCCGGTGCCAAATCTCGATCAACTGGGATTTCGTCTTGGTTTGGGCGATGCGGTCCCGGAGGGACTGGAACAGCGCGGGCATTGTTTCCAGGTAGTTTGGTATTTGTTTGGCCCCCTGCCGTTCTCGCCTGGCCAGCCGCAGCATTTTGGGTATTGCCCGCAGCATGGCCCAGCGGCTCAACGGCACCAGGGGGATGTCGAGATCTGCAGGCACGTGGCCCAGCATGCCGGCCATCTGTTCTTTTGCCGCCTCGATGCTCTTGCCCATGGCCTTGAGCAGGGAAACCGAAACACTGACGTTGGCGTAAAAGCGCCCACAGATATTGCCGGCCATCGAGTATCCGGGCAGCAGGCTGATCTCGCGCCAGACTCGGTCCGAAAGGGAGAAGGTAAAAGGTGCCATCACGTCGGGCCGGCCTTCGCCAAAGTTGTTGCGCGACCAGAGAAAATTGCCGCTCAAACTATCATTCCAGATACCGGTAGTCGGGTCGAAGGTGCTGTGCTCAGTCATTTCCTCTTGCCTCCTTTTCGGCTGCCGCGATGCGGTAGACCGAGATCAAGGTCAGGTTCAGGTCCCACAATTTGCACAGGATGCCCCGCAGGGCGGCCTGATCGGTCACGGAACCGATCAGGGTTGTGGTAGGGACTTGCTCGCTGGAGCAAGTGATGGCCATGTCGCTGAACCACTGCTGCCAACTCGGGTCCAACTCACCCTGCACTTGAATCTCATAGATTGCCCGTGGATCTTGGTTCAAAACGCTCATCCGCCGTCCCTCTATGCTGGCAGTCTAGTCCGTCAGTTAGGTGATGCCCATAGAATGCGCTCTAACTGGTACCAGTATAGCTTAAACCTGGGGGATCCGTCATCCCCCAATGGGGGGAAACACTGGGGGGAAAAGGGCCTGCTGGGGGGTGATTAGAGCAGGGTTAGTTCCTGTGCCCGCTGTACGGCATCCCATCGGCTGTGCACATCCAGCTTGCCATAGATGCTCTTGCAGTGCGAGCGCACCGTGCTCACGGCGATGACCAGTCTTTCGGCAATCTCGGGGTTGGACATGCCGACCGCCAGCAGGCGCAGCACATCCATCTCGCGCTCGCTGAGGGCTTCGATGAGGGGCTGGCGAGAGGGGGGGGCTTGTTCCGCTTTGGCGGATTCTTTTTGGCCAAAGGCGGCCAGTAGCTTGGCCACGTAGGCCGATGCGAGGCCGCGTGCGGCTGCCTGGCGCAGCAGGCCGATCATTCCCTCTCCGGCGTCGAGAAAGACGCGGATGTAGCCGCCCGGTTCGGCGAGGGACAGTGCTTCGGCCATGGCCTCCAGGGCCTGCGTCTCAAAGCCCAATGCCTGGCAGGCCAGGGCCTTCAGTATCTGAATCTCGATCGTCAGGTCAATTCTGCCCAGTTGACGCACTTGGTCCAGCAGGCGCTCCAACAGGTCAAGTGCTTGGGTGGTCTGGCCCCGGAGGAGGAACAAGCGTGCCAATGCGAGGTGCTCGTATTTGCGCAGATGCTCGTTGATAAAAGTCTCATGGTCCTCTTGGAGGTCGGGGCGAGTTGTTGGCGCCGGCTCTGGCAGCAGCCCGCGGCGCTCTGCCCAGCGCGTGGCCCCGGCGATATCCCCTTGGGCGAGGAAAAAGTGGGCCTGCTGAAGTTCGGCCAAGAGATCGTCCACTTGGGTAATCTGAGAGGCGAGGGCGATCTGTTGGGCGGTCTCGAGTGCTTCACGTGCGGCCTCCACGTCTTCCTGGGCCAGCCTGACGCGCATCAAGGGAAAGTAGGCATCAAAGGCGGCCAATTCGCTCCACTGCCTGGCCAGTTCGGCGCTCTCGACGAGATATTCTGCTGCCCTCTCCAGGTTGTTCCATTCCCGCTCGAGTTCGCCCAGGCCGATCAACGCTTCGCTGGCGATAGGTAGACGTTCTTTCTGGGGATCGGTCGCCCACTGCAGGGCCTGCTCCAGGGTCTTTCGGGCTTGCTGCAGGCGGCCCTGGCGCATTTGCAGTTTGGCATACTGGCAGAGGGCGACCACTGCAATCAGTGGGTTGCCCATCTCCTGGCTCGTTGTGGCAATCTCGTGCAGGGCCCGTTTGCCATTCTGGTAATTGCCTTCGGCCAGGCGGGCCAGGCTTTGAATCCAGGACAGGACGCTGCGCAGGAAGTGATCGCTCTCTGGCAACTGCTCCAAGGCCTGCCGGCCTAATTTAGCGGCGCTTTCCACGTCGCCGTAAAAGAGCATGATATACGCCCGGAGGGCCGCGATACGGCCGTCCATCTCGATGTTTTCCATAGGACGTTGTCCGCAGTCCATGTCCTGCAGACGTCGTTCCACAACATCCAGGGAGCGGCCGCTCATCAACAGCGCCCAGGCGTGAAAAAAACACAATGTGGGGCGGTTGTGCATGCGTGCGGCGGGCAGCCTTTCTACCCAGTGGAGAAAGGTAACGACCTCGCTGCGCATCAAGATCGCTTCGACGTTCTTCTCAATCAGATTTGCCGCCCGCTCATCGTCCTGGGCCGCCAGGGCGTGATCGATGGCCGTGGCCACCAGTCCCTGCTGCTCGTGCCAGGCGCTGGCGCGGCGGTGCAGCTGGGGCACCAACTCCGGGGTCGCTTGTGCCAGGCGTTTTTGTAACAAGTCCGAGAAGAGACGATGGTAGCGATACCAGCACCGCTCGTGATCCAGGGGCACGATAAACAGATTGGCCGCTTCGAGATGTTCCAGGATGGTCTGAGCATCGGGGACTGGGCCTGTAGGGGTCTCGGGGGCAGTGGTTTTCCGATCGAGCACTGCGTCACACAGCGGCCCGCTCAAGCGATCGAGAATCGAGGTCTGAAGCAGGAATGCTTGAAGGGGGGCGGGCTGCAGCTCTAGCACTTCTTCCACCAGGTAGTCGAGGATAAAACGGTGGCTGCCTCTAAAGGCCTGGATGAACGCCGAGCGGGCGCTGGGATGCGGACTGTATCCCTGCAGTGACAGGCTGGCCATCTGCAGGCCGGCAATCCAACCCTCGGTGCGGGATTCCAGGGAGGCCACATCTTTTGCCGAGAGGCCAAGGCCCATGACGCTGTTGAGAAAGGCGGCGGCCTCTTTTGTGCTAAAGCGCAAATCGCTCTGGCGCAGCTCGGTCAATTGTCCGCGAGCGCGGAGACGCGTCAGAGGCAGGGGTGGGTCGGCGCGGGTGGCGATGACCAGGTGCAGGTTCTGGGGCAGATGGTCGAGCAAAAAACTGAGCACATTGTGTATGGTCTGGGACGAGATGAGATGGTAGTCGTCCAGGAGCAGGATAAAATCCAGGGGCAGCACAGCGATCTGGTTGATCAGGTTGACGAGTTGGGATTCTTGCCAGAAGGAACCGCCCCATTCAACGGCCTGCGGGTCGGCCGTCTCGATGCGTTCATCTGTTTGCTTCAGCGCTGCGCTGAGGTAGGTGGCAAAGCGCACTGGATCATTGTCGCCGTGGTCTAGCGAGATCCAGGCTACCTTGACCGGTGGAGCACCGCCGGCCGGTAGTCTTTGGATCCAGGCCCCCAGTAGGGTCGTCTTGCCGAAACCTGCCGGTGCAGAAACCAGCGTGAGTTTGCGCTGCAAGCCCTGCTCCAGGCGCTCGAGCAGCCGCGGCCGCGGCACCAGGTTGCGCCGTGGGGAGGGGATATGGAGTTTGGTGCTCAGAATTGGCGTGTCCATCCCTGTTCTCTTGCTCACTAGGCCGCACAGAACCATTCTACCACAACCATCGTAAAAGGCAAAAGTACTGCCGTCCATAAATATTCGCCCGGCAGCGGTTGTTTGTCCCATAGAGGGGTATGCGGTGTGGCTCGCCGATTCGTCTTTGCATTTGCGTCGGAGGCCGGCCTGTGGTAGGATGGACTATGTTGGAGGAGGAGGGTGCCGAGGCAGAGCCTATGTCCAGATGAAAAAGGAGGAGCGCCGATGCCCGAGGAGATGATAGGTTACTGCGGCTACAGTTGCCACTTGTGCGCGGCACGCTCGGATGACCCCGCCGTCCGGCAGCGCCTGGTCGATGGGTGGCGCCGTATCTTTGGCCACGAGCAGTACACGGCCGAAAACGTCAGGTGCGATGGCTGTCGCAGCGACGGCCGGCTGCCTGACAAGCAGTGCAAGGCCAGGCCCTGCGCCATCGAGCGCGGGCTGGAGAGCTGCGCCTACTGCGACGACTTTGTCTGCGACAAGGTCGGACACCTGCTGGCCAGTCGCGAGGGCCTGCTGATCTTTTGCCGGCCCGAGTCCGGGCCGGTGACCGAGGAGGAGTACGATCTGTGCATGCGCCAGTTTGACAGCATGCCCAACATCGTCCGGCTGCTGGCCGAGGCCGGCAAGCTGCCCCCCTGGGTGCAGGCAAAGGTTCGGGACGAGTGGAGTCGCTAAGCGTTTGCTGGTTTGGCTCGCGCCAGTCACTCGTGTATAATTCTTGTTGGCAAACTTGCCGAGGAGTCAGCCCATGAGCGAGGCGTATCCGCTGGGACTGTGCTTGCTGGACCTGGTGCCCAATCTGGCCTTTTTGTTGGGGGCCTACTTTTTGCTGCGCCTGGTGCTGTTGAGCCGGAATCCTTTTGGTGTGGTCTCGATGATTGTGGGCTCGGCCCTGGTTTTCCTGGGCGGTACGCTAAAAGCGCTTTGGAAGCTGCTCTGTGTGCTCGGTCTGGGCGACCTGACACTGCTGAGTGAACTACAGTTCGTGCTCTTGGCTCCCGGATTTCTGGCCATGCTGCTGAGTGTGCTCGTTCTTTCCAGGTCGGCCAAGGACTGGCGGGGGGCAAGCCTGGCCGGCATGGCGTCGTGGAAGATTCCCTTCCTGGCCACAATGACCCTGTGCAGCCTGGGCTTGCAGGGCCTGTTGACCTACCTGTCCTTCCGGCGGCGGGCGCGCCTGGCAGCGGCCCTTTACATTCTGTCCATACTCTGCATGTTGGGCCTGGCCGGCCTGGCCGGTGGCGAACAGACCCTGAGCCGGCAGTGGGTGGAGGAAAGCGTCAACTCTTTGGGGCAGCTCGCCTTTGCCGGCGGCAGTTGGCGGCTGTACGTTCGTTCTCGGCAGGGGGAAGTCCAGTCTGTGCCGGCGGCTCGTACGGTCGGGTAGACCTTGGGGAGAGAAGAACCCTCGGCGGTGCGCGAGTTTCTCGCGGCCCACGAGGACGTGCTCGCCGCAGGCGTCAAGCGCCAGGTGCGGAACAAGCTGACAACGGGGCTCAAGAACCCGAAAAGGCCGAGCGATGAGTAAACGAGAACACTTGTCCCCCCAGGTGACGTGGGGAGTCCCGGCTTTGCCCCCGGATTGGGAGTTGGAGTGATGACGAACAACCTGAGGACCTACGGACCCCCTCCCTACCATTTGGCCCTCGTGCACGGCGGGCCGGGCGCGGCCGGCGAGATGGCGCCGGTAGCGCGCGAACTGGCCGCGGCCGGCCGCGGCGTGCTGGAGCCGCTGCAGACGGCGCGCTCACTCGACGGCCAGGTCGAGGAACTGCGGGCCCTTCTGGAGCCGCACGCCGCTTCCCCACTGACCCTGCTCGGCTTTTCCTGGGGCGCCTGGCTGGTCTTTGTCCTGGCCGCCCGCTATCCGGACCTGCCGGCCAGAATTATCCTGGTCGGCAGCGGCCCCTTCGAGCAGCGCTACGTGGCCCAGCTTGCCCGGACGCGGCTGGGCCGCCTCGACGAGGGGGAGCGCGCCGAGTTCGAGCGCATCGTACAAGCCTTGGCCGATCCCGCCGGTGAGGACAAGGATGCCCTGCTGGCCCGGCTGGGTGCCCTGGCCGACAAGACGGATACCCTGGACCCCCTCCCCGGGGCGCTGAAGTCGTCCGCTCTGCTGCCGGTGCAGGGGAATCTGTTCCAGCGGGTGTGGCAGGAGGCGGCCGAACTGCGGCGCAGCGGGGAGCTTTTGGCCCTGGGCCGGCGCGTCGCCTGCCCGGTGCTGGCGATCCACGGTGATTACGACCCCCATCCGGCGGAGGGCGTGCGGACGCCCCTGGCGGCGGTGCTGCCCGAGTTTCGCTTCATCCTGCTGCCGCACTGCGGCCACCGGCCCTGGATCGAGCGGCGGGCCCGGGCGGCCTTTTACGAGATCCTGGAGCGAGAATTGTGAGGTGGGCGCCGGCTAAAAAGGAGACTCTATGCAGAGAGAAGAACTCCTCCGCACCTATCAGGATGAACTGCTGATCGCGGCCGGCCGGCTGTTCGACATCGCCGGCGCGCTGCGGCTGGTCCCCGGCTACGAGGGCTGCGCCAACCTGGTCTACGAATACGAGCGCGCCGGTCAGACCATGATCCTGCGCGCCTCCTCTCGTCCGGACCGGCCGGCCGGGCAGATCGAGGCCGAGCTGGAGTTTGTGCGCTATCTGGCCGCGCACGGTGTGCGCGTTTCCGTCCCCGTCCCCTCGCGGAACGGCAACCTGCTCGAGACCGTCCACCTGGGCGGCGCGGCCCTGCACCTGGTCTCCTTTGTCCGGGGCCGGGGCATGCGCGTGCCGGACAACGACTATCGCTACCGCGACGACGCGCCAATCGAGGAGTATTTCCAGAACTGGGGGCGGGTGCTGGGACAGCTGCACGCCCTGGCCAAGGCCTACCGGCCGGCCGGAGGTCGGTCCAGGCGCCCGGATTGGTTCGCACTCCACCGCGACAAGCTGGCCGAGGAGCGGGTGCCGGAGCGCCTGCCTGTCGTGCGCGCCCGCATCCGTGCGCTCTTGCGGGAAATCCGTGCCCTGCCCCAGGAGGGGAACTCTTACGGACTGCTCCACGGCGACTTTAACGACGGCAACTTTACCGTCGATTACGAAAATGGCGACATCACCGTCTTTGACTTTGACGACTGCTGCTATTTCTGGTTCGCCTACGAACTGGCCGCAGCCTGGGAAGGCGGGATCGGCCGGGTCATGTTCCGCGGGCTGGAGCGGCGGCGGGCCTTTATGGAGCACTATATGCAGCAGGTGCTGGAGGGCTATAACCGGGAGAACGCGCTCTCGGACGAGTGGCTGGCCCGTCTGCCGATCTTTATCCGCCTCATCCAGGTCGAGGAATTCCTCCATTTCGTCCAGTACATCGACGATCCGGACGATGAGATGCAGTCCCACCTGAACTATTTGATCCGCTGCATCGAGGACGATATCCCCTACATGGGCTTTTTCGACGAGATCTATAACCCGGGGCGGCCTTTTTTGCTCTAATCCCTGCATTGGAGTTGGAGTCCCTGCGAATTGAACCACAAAGGACACCAAGAACACAAAGGAGAAAAAATTACGTCCTTTGTGTCCTTTGTGGTTTTCAGCTTTTGGTTTTGGCCCGCATCACACAGTCAAGGAGATCGAGATGGACTTGGAAACGATCGCGGCGCAGATGGCGGACAGCGCGGGGGCGATTCGCGCGCTGGTGGAGAATGTCTCGGAACGGCAGGCCCGCTGGAAGCCGGCCGCGGACTCGTGGTCCATGCTGGAGGTCGTCAACCACCTGCGGGACGAGGAGCGGGAGGATTTTCGGGCGCGGGTCGACCTGATCCTGCACCGCGGCCAGGAGGACTGGTTTGGCATCGACCCGCGGAGCTGGGTCACGGAGCGCGGCTACAACCAGCGGGAGCTGGGGCCGTCGCTGGCTGGCTTTTTAGAGGCACGGGAGGAATCCCTGCGCTGGCTGCGGGGGCTGGAGGCGCCGGCCTGGGAGACGGTGTATCGGGCGCCCTTTGGGCCGATCGCGGCGGGGGACATCCTGGTCGCCTGGGCCGCGCACGATGTGCTGCACCTGCGGCAGTTGGTCGAACTGCGCTGGGCCTACCTGCTGGAGCAGGCCCGGCCGTACGACGTGCAGTACGCCGGGGAGTGGTGATCTAGCCCTCCGCCAATCTGATTCGGGGATTCCCCTGTTCGATGATTTCGTAGCGCGCCCTGCCCCCGCAGAATCGCTGAACCAGCTCGATGATCTGCCGGCAGATCTCCTCCACCTCCGCCGGCGGGACGGGAGGCAGGCCGTCCACGTTGAACTCGATGGCCCGGGTGCTGGGCAGGGTCAGGCTATGCTGGGCCTGACGCCAGGTCCAGCGGCGGGTCAGCACCGTATTGCCCTCGGCAAAGACGATCTCCCCGGGGAGGGGCTGTTCCACCTGCGCGGAGCCAAAAGCGACAAACTCTTCCGCGCCGGTGGCCGGCCGTAGGGCCAGATCCTGGCGGACGACGTCGATGGCGTGGCCGCCGACGGGCACCAGGTGCCGCAGGGAGAGCAGGTTGCCGACGTCGACCAGGGCGTTGATGGAGGGGAGTTCACTGCCCCCCAGCACGCGCCGGGCCAGGGCCTCGACGGAGGAGCGGTACTTGTTCGGCTTGGCCCCAAAAGAGCGGTAGGCCTCCCGCCAGGAGGCGATGCGGGGGTGTTGGGCCAGCTCTTCGGGGTGCAGTCGTTGGCGCAGGCCGGCCTCGACGGCCCGCAGCAGCGCCACGAGTTCGGCGGGCGAGGGACCGTTGCTCACCTCGTAGGCCAGCACGACCCCGCGCACATAGCCGGGGAACTGCTCAAAGACACTGTCTGCCACGCTGTAGTAGAGTGCGTTCATGGCTTACGACTCCTTTGCGCGCCGGGTGGTAGGATGCACCTGCTGGATCTATTATACCATGAACTGGCCCTTTGCTACGGGCGGGGGTAGAAACAGTGCTCGAATAATTGCCCAATAGTTGACAATACTGCACGTTTGTACTATAATTGGGTTGTGGCAAGCACAAAGGTTCTATCCTGTTGGGGTTATAGGCCATGAGAATAGACATCTCCCAAGCAGCACACATTCTAGGAGTCTCCCGCAAAACGCTCCGCCGTTGGGATCAGGAGGGTAAACTCCCTGCTGAACGCACCCTTGGCGGACACCGTCGTTACGACCTGGCCCAGAT
>JAFGKG010000154.1 GCA_016928715.1 Chloroflexia bacterium | reverse complement strand
GTCTACCAGCAGGGCGGCCAGTGGATTATCGAGGACCTGGACAGCACGAACAAGACCCGGGTCAATGGGCAGCCGCTGGCACCCCATACCCCCATGGCCCTGACCGACGGCGTGCGCCTGGATTTTGGGCGGGTCTCGGTTACTTTTAAGCTGAGCTAGTGGCCGCTCGGCCTCGGCAAATTTCGGTCGCCGAGGCCGGACGACCCTGCTGCGAGGGGATAGCGCCTGACTGCCGAATTCCGGCCCCATGGCCGAGGATTTGAGCCGGTTGGGTGCTCCCTTTGTACAGCGGGTGAAACAATAACGCGCCAAGATCGTTAATCCTAAAAGGGCAGCTTTTAGGAGGAATCGCTTGCTCAGGACAGGAACCGTAATTAAAGGACGTTATCGTATTGCCCGCCTGCTTGGGGCCGGGGGGATGGGTGCTGTCTATCGTGCCTGGGACCTCAATCTGCAAATTGCCGTGGCGCTTAAGGAAATGCTGCCCCAACCGGACATGGACCAACAAGCGTTGGCAAAACTCAAGGAGCAGTTCCGCTGCGAAGCTCGCATTCTGGCCGAACTCAGCCGGCCCGGTCACCCCAACCTGGTTCGCGTTACGGATTCCTTCGAAGAGGGCGGCAACGCCTATCTCATTATGGATTTCGTCGATGGCCAAAGCCTGGACGAAAAGATCGAGCAGTTCGGGGCGCTGCCCCTGGAACAGGTCCAGGAGTGGCTACAGCAGTTGTTAGGCGCCCTCCATTATTGCCACCAGCGGGGTGTGTTACACCGGGACATCAAGCCGGCCAATATCATCATCCGTCCTGATGGGCAGGCCGTCCTGGTCGACTTTGGCTTGGTCAAACTCTGGGACCCCAGCAACCCCGAAACCCAAACGGTGATTCAGGGATCGGGCACTCCGGAATATGCTCCTCTGGAGCAGTATGACCTGGCCCACGGCTATACCGATCCGCGCAGCGATATCTATGGCCTGGGGGCGACCTTTTACCACGCGCTCACCGGACAGGCGCCCCCCTCGGCGACCTGGCGGGCCGTGGAAAGCAACTATTTGACCCCGCTGCGCCAAATTAACCCCCAGGTCAGTTCCCGAATGGAGGCCGTGATCCTCAAGGCCATGGCCCTGCAGCCCTCCGAACGGTTTCAGACCATGCCGGAGATGGCCCAGGCCCTGCATTCGAAAAAGGCGGTTCGGGTCAAGACGCGGCCGCCCAAGAAGGCCCAGGCCAGAGAGAAACGGCCATCTCAAAGCACGGTGCCTCCGCCCCAAAAGCAAAGCCGGCCTGCCGCGAAACAGCCGGCCAAAGCGAAGCGTCCTTTGGATGATTGGGCCATCGTGAGTCCCTTTATGGGCCTGATCAGCAATGGGTTGACCCTTGTGTTCTGGCGGGAGCTTTTGCAGACCCCCTGGTCGGTGATTTTGGGCTTTGCCCTGTTTGCTCTGCTGAGCATCAGTATCGGCAGCCGCACCTGGCGCCGGATCAAAAAGAGTGGGGGAAAACTCTCGGGTGGCGGATTCGCTGCCTCTGGCGTCGTGCTCGGCAGCATCAATGCCCTGCTCGTCCTGATCAACTATATCGGCCGTTTTCTCTAGGGAAATGTGATACCGCTGTAGGGGTGCGGCGCATGCGTCGCCCCCCCCCGCCTGCGCGGCGGCAGTCTTGACAGAAAGGTTTATTTCCGCAGCGGGCCTACTGCACCCGCACCAGTACGACCCCGATATTGTCCGCACCCCCATAATGGTTGGCCCGCTGGACCAGGTGGTCGCAGGCCTCCTGCAAGTCAGGGGTGCCCAGCGCCAGGTCGATCAACTCCCCTTCGTCCTGGATCATCTCCCATAGCCCGTCGCTGCAGAGCAGCAGCATGTCGTCCGGCAGCAGGGGCCAGACGTAGGTGTCGACCTGGACCGTGGGTTCGTCGCCCAGGCAGCGGAGGATGACGTTGCGCTGCGGGTGGCTGAACACCTGCTGCGGCTCCAGGTGGCCGGCATCCACCAGGCTCTGCACCAGCGAATGGTCCCGGGTGTGCTCGACCACCTGCCGGTCGCGAATCAGGTAGGTGCGGCTGTCGCCGACGTTGGCCACCACGGCTACTGTACCCCGCACCAGGGCCATGGTCACCGTCGTGCCGGTAGAGCGGGCCTGCTCGGGCCGGTTTTGGGAGAAATCATAGACCACCTGGTTGGCCTGGGCCACGGCCTCCCGCAGATTCTGCTCGTCCTTGGTCTCGCTGAGGCGCGTGGTTGCCCCGGCGGCACCTAACTCGGCCTCGGAAAGGCGCACGGTGGCGTAGGGCTGGCGCGGGACCAGCAGTGGCCGCAGGATTTCCATAATCGTCTCGACGGCGTATCTGGAGGCCAGTTCGCCGGCCATGCGGCCGCCCATGCCGTCGGCGACCACAAAGAGCCCGCCCATCCCCTGCGCCGTCTGGGCGACGAAATAGTCCACAAAATCCTCGTTGTGTTCCCGCCTTCTGCCGGGATCGGTTCGCCCGGCCGCCTGTAGATGCTTCATGTCCTTTCTCCTGGACGGGCTATTGCTGCTGCAGGTCGGTCAGCCGCACCGTCTTGCGCCCGCCGAACTTGATGGTCTTGGCCCCGGCCGAGGAGATCTGGCCCTGCTGCTCCAGGCGCTGGGCTTCCTCCTGCATGGTCTGGGCCAGGTCGGCCTCGCCGGCGTCCAGGAGACGGGTCGCCGCGGCGCGCAGTTTTTGAGTGGCGCCGGGGATATCGCCGGCCTCGGCGTCGGACAGGGCCCGCGTCTGCAGCTTGAAGGCGGTTACCTTTTCCACAATGTTCATCAAGCGCGGGTCGTACTCCTGTACCAGGTTGGGGTCGTGGCTAAAGTTGACGATCACGTCCGCGCGCACCTTTTGCCCAAAGCGCTGCAGTACGGGCACGTCGTAGGATACCTCGGCCTGGGCGACGCGGTAGGCACCGGCCGGCTTGGGGGACAGCAGCAGTTCCACCAACAGGGTCTGCCCCTGGTCCTTGACCAGCTCGCCCAATTCGACCGTCACGTCCCGCTCGCCGAGCGGCTTGTAGCCCAAGTTGGCGATCAGCGGGATCACGCGATAGACTGCCCGCGGGCTGACGCCCTGTACCAGGCGCAGCGTCATGAGGGCGTTCTGCACGACCGTGCCCTGAAAGTCCTGCATACGGGCCTGGAAGTAGGGGACAATATCGTCGGGCTCTTTGATCTCGTCGGAGGTGCCGCCGCTGCGATCGCCCATCTCGATGAGCAGGTCCTCGTTCCAACTGCCCGATCCCCTGCGGCTGATGCCCAGGGCGGTGATCGGTACGCCCATCTGTCCGGCCCGCTCGGCGACCTGGCGACAGCGGAGCTCGTCGCTCTTTTCGGTCTCGCCGTCGGTCAGCAGGATCAAGCGCTGCACAAAACTGCCGCCCTGCTGGGTCCGGTTGAGTTCCTCCAGGCCGGCCTCGACGGCCTTGGAGATCACCGTGCCCCCGCCGGCCGAGATCTTGGCGATCTTTTGCTGGATGGATTTGCGATTGCGGGCGCGGTCTCCCTCGACCTCGACTTTGACCTTGCTGCTGAACGTCACCACCGAGACCACGTCCTCGTCGTCGAGGCTGTCCACGGCCAGCTTGGTGGCCTCCCGCACCCGGTCGATCTTGTCCCCCGACATAGATCCGCTGCGGTCCAGGACAAAGCAGACGTTGACTGGCACCCGTACCTGGGCCAGTACCTGGGTGGGCATGATCTCGAGCAAAAGATAGGCCAGCACCGGGCTGGAGGCCACCGGCAGATTGGGCCGGGCCAGCGAACAACGGATCGAGACTTCTTGGGTCATGCGTTCCTCCTGTTCCATAACCAGCACCAACGAGCAAAGTATAGCATATTTTTTTCGCACTGGCAAAGCCGCTGGTCGGCAGGGTCCCTACTTCCAGGCCAGCGGCAGGTAGATCCGCCCCCCGGCCCGCAGGGTGGCGCTGGCCGCGTTGCCCACCCCGGCGGCCGAGGCGACCGGCTCGCTGCTGTTGACATATACGCCGATCTCGTCCGCCGTGACCTGCAGGTTGATGGTGCACTCATCGCCACCCAGGATCGTGCCGTCCGCGAATGTCATCGAGCCGGCCCCCACGGCCGGGCTAAAGGTGGGCGAACCGCACTCGGGCGAGACGCTGTAGAGCAGGGGGTCGGCCACCCGCAGGCCGGCCGGGAATGTGCTCAAGGATAACTTGTGTCGCATACTTCACCTCCAGACTCCACAGGCAAAAGAGACGCCATACTTTAGAGGCTATGGCTTGGCTTCAGGATGTCCGCTTCGATCAAGGGGCTGCAGCCATGGGTCTATCTTACCAGCTTTTGCGGGCAAATGCAATCGGGAAAGGGCTTGTTTGCCAGGTCGGGCAATATCGGGTAGAATTACGGGCGATTCCTATCTGGACATTCCAACCTACAGGTACAAATCAAGGAGGGCTATCTATGGATGAACAGTCCCTTGCTCAACGGATCGCCGAACTGGAACACCAGGAGGAACAGGTGCGCTGGGCGGCTTTGCAGCAATTGGCCCAGGCTGCCGATCAGGGCGCGGTTCTGCAGGAGGCCATCCCCGCCCTGGCCCGGACCCTGGCTGATGCACATCCCAACATTCGCCAGCAGGCGGCCTATACTCTGGTCAGCATCAGCGAACACGGCGGCGACATTGCGCCCGCCCTGCCGGCCCTGGCCCAGGCCCTCGGTGACGAGAGCGAGGGCGTGCGCAAGGAGGCGGTCTGGGCGCTCTACTGCCTGGCCTACGTCGGCGCCGATCTCGCCCCCGCCGTGGCCGCTCTGGAGGGAGCGATGGCGGATCCCAGCCGCTCGGTGCGCGGCAACGGCGCCATCGCCCTCTGCCTGCACTACCTGCGCAGCGGCCAGGAGTCCAAGGCCCAGGAGTTGCTGGCGGCGGACGACGGCAATCTCATCTTTGGTGCTGCCTGGGCACACGTCGACTTTTACCGTCAGGCGCAGGACAAGGCCGGCCTGCAGGCCCTTTACAAACAGGTCCGCCCGGGCCTGCTCGATTTGGGCTTGAGCAATGGCATCGCCGGCGCGCTGTCCTGGGCCCGCGATCGCGGCGAGGACATTTCCTTTGCCCTGGCCGCTCTCCAGGAACTGCTGGCCCAGGCCCAGGACGATGCCCTGGCCCAGGCCCCCCTCTACGGCATCCTGATGAAGCTGAATCGTTCCTAGCGCAGATCCCGCTCCTCCAGCCACTGCTGGATCCGCTCTGCCGTCTGCCGGTAGTTGTGTTCCATTATCAGGTTGTGGCCGGCCTGCTCGGCGACGATATAGTCGGCGCGGTAGTGCGCGGCCGAACGCCGTTCCGCGGCTTCGCTGATGCCGGCGTCCTGCTCCCCGGCGACCCACAGCAGCGGCGTGCGCACGCGCTCCGGCGGGCGCCAGAAGGGCCAGTTGTGCTGGTACAGGACCCGCATCGATTCCGGGCCCAGCCGGGCGTGCAGTTCCGGCGGGGAATAGACAGCCCGCTCGCTGATAAAGAGACGGGCCGCCCGCTGGGGGGTGCGCACCATGGGGTTGGCCGTTCCAGAGAGCAGCATCAGCGCGTAAAAGAGCGGGTCCAGTCGCAGAAAGCGCCCGGCCCCCTCCTCAAACATGTGATGCGAGACCCAGGGCGCCACCAGCACGGCCGCCGGCAGGTCGTCCCCCACGTATTTCAGGTACCACTGGATCAGGGCGCCGCCCATGCTGTGTCCCACCAGCACCGGCCGCCGGGGCAGGCGCTCCACCTCGGCTTTGAGAAAGCGTAGGTAATAGTCCAGCGTGCAGTGGGCGATGCGCCGCCGCACGGGCGAGCCGGCGTGGCCGGGCAGGCTGAAGGCGTGGCTTTCCCAACCCCAGCCGGCGAACAGTTCCTGCCACAGATGCCAGCACCAGGCCCCGTGGAACATGCCGTGCTGCATCAGCAGGGGCGTCTGAAAGCGGGGCTGGTGCGGCTTGTAGACGATGCGCTCGACGCCGTCCTCCACCGTGTGGGTGATGGTGCAGCCGGCGATCTCCCGCTGCTCTTTGAACTGCAGCCCCGGTTGGAGGGGCCGGATGGTTTGGGTCAGGCTTTGTTGCACATCGATGCGCTGTAGGGCGCTCAGGATGGCCAACTGCTGGGCCACGATCCAGCCCAGAAGGGCGCCCAGGCCCAGCCGTACGATTGGGGGCAGGCGATTTGTCCGCATCATTTGCTCCTCTATGCAGTCTGTGGGCAGTTTTTAGCGATAGCCCCGCAGAGCATAGTAATAGAGCGCCACGACTTTATTCGAACCACGCCGCAAAGAATTCCTCCAGGGATCGCCCCGCCGCCTCTTCCAGGGCGGCCTGGAACTCCTGGTGGCCGGCCGTGCCGCCGCCATAGAGCTCAAAGTAGCGGCGCAGGCCGGCGAAAAAGGCCTCGTCGCCGATCTCGAGACGCAGCTCGTGCGCCAGCGCGGCCCCCTTGTAATAGCTGTCCCGGCCGAACATGCGCCCCGGCGGGGGGTTGTTCAGCGGGTGGGTGCTGGCCCCCGGCGATTCCTGCAGCGCCTGCACGTGCTGTTCCAGCGCCTGGGGGTCGCCCTGATATTCCCAGAGCAGCGGGACGTAGGTGGCAAAGCCCTCGCTGCGCCAGATCTCGGCCCAGGAGTCCAGCGACACCCAATCGCCGAACCACATGTGCACCATCTCGTGGAGCATGACGTTCTCGTCGCCCAGGGCGCCGCTGTCCAGGATGACCATGCTCTGCGTTTCCAGTGAGGCCCCCAGGCCGGATACGGTCACGTAGCCGAACGCCTCAAAGGGGTAGGGGCCGAAGCGCTCGCCCAGCCAGTCGATCATGGCGCCCAGGGTCGGGTTCAGCCGCTCCATGGTGGCTACCTCCTCGGGGCGGACGTAATGGCGCAGGGGCACGCCCTGGGGCGAGGTCCCTTCCACCCGCCGATAGTCCCCCACGGCGACGGTGACAAAGGCGCTGGCCAGGGGGGATGGGTGTTCCCAGACGTAGAGGTCGCCGCTCTGCCCGTCGGGCAGGGTCTGGCCGCCGGCCTGCGTCTCGACCAGGACGCCGTTGGCCACGCCGACCAGGCCGGCCGGCACGGCCAGTTCAATGCGATAGGCGGCCTTGTCGCGGGGATGGTCGTTGCAGGGATACCAGTAACGGGCGCCGTCGGGCTCGGCGACGACGAACAGGCTCTGCCCCAACTGGTGGTGCAGGCCCAGGTGCGAGACAAAGGGGACGTAGGCCGAGGGTTCGATGAGAGGCTCGCCGCTGTAGGCGACTTCCAGGCGAAAGGGGGCGCCGGTCGGCAGGGGCGCGGGCAGGTCGACCAGCAGCTTGTGCCCCTGCCGTAAGAAGGGGGCCGCCGCACCGTCCACTTGGACCTCCTGGATCTCCAGCCCGACCAAGTCCAGCGAGACCTGCTCCAGGCCGTCCATGGTGCTCTGAGCCTCGATGGCGGCCCGGGCCTCGAACCGGCGGGTCTGCGGATCGAGGGCCAGGCGCAGCACGTAGCGCTGGGCGTCGTAGCCGCCGTTGCCCAGGGCGGGGGCGTAGGGGTCCCCGATGGAGAGGTTCTGGGGATGCCGGATGGTTTCGGCCGGTGTGGCGCTGGGTGGCGGCAGGGTGGGCTTGGCGGCGATGGTGGGGCGGGCCGTGGGCGCGGCAGCGGTGGCCGTGGGTTGAACCTGGGGCGTGCCGCCGCTGCAGGCCGGCAGCAGGAGGATCAGGCCCCACAGAAGCAAGGTGCAAAGGCGGTTTTTCATCGTTCTCCCCTTTCAACGATCGAGCTGTGTTTCTGCATCCTCGGTCCCTTCGTAAAGGGAGTCCAGTGCCCTTTGCAGGGAAGCCACGCAGAGGGTCAGAAGAAAGGGCTTCTCCTCCGGCGCATCCTCACGTTCCAAAGACTGCATCACGGCGTTGGTCATGCGGGCCGCCGGCCTTTCGTCCTGCTCCAGCAGGGCTCTGCGGTAATCCCGCAACTCGTCGTGCAGGCGTCGGCGGCGTTCGGGGCCAAAGATGGCGGCCGCCATCTCTTTGGCCACAGCGATCATCAGGGCGATCATTTCCTCTCGGAGAGACTCATCGAACGGCCCGCCGGACTGGATGGCCTCCTCCCGTCTCTCCAGCAGATACGCGGACCGTTCTATCAAGCGTTCGAGCCAGGGCAGTAGTTCCTCCCCGGACAGGTAAAGGTGGCCGGCGTCGGCCCGTTCCAGCAGCTTGAACGAAATCTTTTCCGCGGACCAGAGGTCCGCTCCGCCTGGGCGTTTAACAGGGGGTGCTCCTGGAAGTAGGCCTCCACGCGGGCCTTTTGCTGCGGGTCGCGCATCTGTTCCTCAAGCAGGGCCTCGAACTGATCTATGCTCGTAGAGAGATATTTTTCCCGATCCAGGCCCAGCAGGCCCAGGGCTTGCTCTCGTTGGCGATCCACCTGCCTGGCCCATTCGCCAAAGCCGTATTGAAACATCTCGGCCAGGAAGGGATTGCTCTTGTGGGGGGCCTGGAGCGTCAAAAAAGCGCTGTGCTGGACAAGCCAGGCATCGAGGTAGCGGCCGGCGCGGACGTATTCCGGCAGCAGCAGCATCAACTGCCGGCTCAGGGATTTGCGCCGGTCCCAATCGGCCAGGTGCAGCAGCGCCTGGAGCAGAATCTCGGTATTCTCTGGGCCAGGACCCTCGAACTGTAGGGGATAGCCCACGGCCTCGAAAGCGTGGTAGACATCTTTGGCCGTGCAGCGAAAGGCCTGAAAGTCCGGCTCTGCAAAGAGGCGCCGGGCGCGTTCGAAAAAGGCCTCCTCTTTCTCCAGCAGCGCGTCGAACTCGGCCCGGTGCAGCTCTAACTCTTGGGCGGCGGCCTCGATCTCGGGCTCCTTTTCCTGGTAGTGGGCGACTTTTTCGAGCCGCTCCAGGAGCGGCCGCAGCTCGGCGGCCATTTCGGGCGTGCCCAGCCGTATGGCCTGTCGCAAGCTGGGGATCAGCTCGTCCAGGCCCTGTGGCGAGGCCGGCGGCTCGCGCGCGGGCCAGGCCGGGGCGGCATACGGGGCGCGCTGTTCCTGTTGGCTGAACTGTTCCTGCCGGCGGCGCCGTTTCTCTGTGGCGCGGTGTTCATCCCGGTGCAGGCAGCAATGTTTATATTTCTTGCCGCTGCCACAGGGGCAGGGGGCGTTGCGTCCTATCTTTTTAGCCATGCCGCTTTCTCTTGTCGATAGGCCGGGTTGCCTGACACCTCATCTACGTCTAATGTGACAATGTGCAAACGTGTCAACGTTCTAACGCGTCAACGGGCGAACGGTTATCTCCAGGGCCAGGGGACCAGTACTGGGGTGCGTTCCTTATAGGCCTCATAGTCCTCCTGGCCGCCCCACTTCTCGTCGGCCCATTTCTCCAGGATGGGGACCCCGCTGATGCGGGTCAGCAGCAGCGTAACAAAGACGGGGGAGATCAGGGTGACCCACTGCCAGCCCCGCAGGATGGGCAGGGCGATGACGGCCACGCCGATCCAGATGACGATCTCGCCAAAGTAGTTGGGATGGCGGGAGCGTGCCCACAGCCCACTCTGGATGAACTTGCCCTTGTTCTTGGGGTCGGCGCGGAAGCGGCTTTTCTCGGCGTCGGCCTTGGCTTCGATCGAAAAGCCAACCAGCCAGATCAGGGCGCCGGCCAGGGCGAACCAGCCCAGTTCCCGGCGCGTGGTGGTGGTGATGGCGGCCAGGGCGGCGGACAGCGTAAAGGTCACCCAGAGGGCCTGCAGGGTCCAGGTACTGAGAAAGCGGAGGAAGGAGGGCTTGATCTCGTCAAAGCGGGCATCCTTGCCGGCCTTTTGGATGCGGCGGAACAAAAAGAGCCCCAGGCGGCCGGCCCAGATCAGCACCAGCATCTCCAGCAGCATGGAGCGGCCATCGAGGTTGGGGCCGAGCACTACCGCGATGATGGTCACGGTAATGTAGGTGAGGCTGCCGGTGAGGTCGTAGAACTTTTCGGTCTGCAGCAGGTAGGCCGGGATAAAGGCCAGCCATTGGATCATAAAGATCAGCCCCACGGCAAGGGCAAAGACCGGGATGCCAAAGGCCGTGCTGCTGCCCTGGCTGCCGGCCCAGGCGATCCCCAGGCCGGCCAGGACGACGACGATAATGGAAAGGAGGGCGTTACGATCTGCTTTGTTCATAGTTCACCTCAGCTTTGCTTATGCCTCTCTCGCCGGCCTGCACGGGAGGAGGGGTTTTGTGGGCCTTATTATACCGGAGTGGGGCATTCGCGTCAAGAACTCGGCGCGCACCCAAGTCTCCAAACGTGACTGTTCAATAAAAGGTGGGGGTGCAATGAATCCCCACTAGCTCAGCCAAAAGCAACCCACATAGCGGTTCTACTCCCCACTGC
>JAFGKG010000153.1 GCA_016928715.1 Chloroflexia bacterium | reverse complement strand
GATGGCCAGCTTTTGTTTCATGCCCTTGGAGAGGGCGCCGGCCGGATCGCCCCGCCGGTCCCACAGCTCCAGCAAGCGCAGGTAATGCTCCACCCGGGCGGGAATCTCGACCGCGGGGACCTCGTAGAGCCGGGCAAAGATCTCCAGATTGAGCTGCACCGGCAGCCGTTCGTAGAGGCCGGGCGACTCGGTCAGGATGCCCACCCGCCGGCGGATCTCCATGTCCTGCTCGCCCAGGGCAAAGCCGGCCACGGTGGCCGTACCCTCGCTGGGCGCCAACAGGGCCGTGAGCATGCGCACGGTGGTGGTCTTGCCGGCCCCATTGGGACCGAGCAGGCCAAAGACCTCGCCCTCGCGCACCTCCAGGTTGAGCCGGTCGACGGCCACCCGACCGTCGAAATGGCGGGTCAAGCCTTCCGTTCGGATCATCTGAAACCCCAAGCGTATCCGCTTCTCTAAGCGTCCACCGTAAAAGTTTGCCCCAGGTAGGCCCGGCGCACGTCCTCGTCCTCCAACAGGGCCTGGGCCAGGTCGTGCTTGACGATGCGGCCCGTCTGCAGCACATAGCCCCGATGGGCCACCGAAAGCGCCATGAGGGCGTTCTGCTCCACCAGCAGGACCGTCGTGCCCTGCCCGTTGATCTCTTGGATCGTCTCAAAGATGCGCTCGACCAGGATGGGCGCCAGGCCCATGGAGGGTTCGTCCAGCAGCACGAGGCTGGGGCGGGCCATCAGCGCCCGGCCCATGGCCAGCATCTGCTGCTCGCCGCCCGAGAGGGTGCCGCCCAACTGCTTTTCGCGCCCCTGGAGCTGGGGGAACAACTCCAGGATCCGCGCAATGTCCCCCTGGATGCCCGGCTTGTCGTCGCGGGCATAGGCGCCCATCTCGAGGTTTTCAATGACCGTCAGCCGACTGAAAATCTTGCGGCCCTCGGGGACCTGGGCCAGGCCCAGCTTGACGATCTCGTGTGCCTTGAGCTCGTGCAGCGGCCGCCCCTCGAGCAGGATCTGCCCCTGGCTCGGTTGGAGCAGGCCGCAGATCGTGTTCAGGGTGGTGGTCTTGCCGGCGCCGTTGGCCCCGATCAGGGTGACGATCTCGCCCTGGTCCACGTGCAGCGAGATACCCTGGAGGGCGTGGATGCTGTCGTAATAGGTGTGGATGTCGCGTACCTCTAGCAGTGCCATCAGGCCACACTCCTCTTGCCCAGGTAGGCCTCGATCACCCGGGGGTCGCACTGCACCTGGCCCGGCGGGCCCTCGCAGATCTTGGTGCCATAGTCCAGGACGGTGACCCGATCCGAGATGTTCATGACCACGCTCATGTCGTGCTCGATCAAAAAGATAGTCAGGGAGCGTTCGTCGCGCAGCCGCCGGATAAAGCCCACCATCTCCTCCGTCTCGCGGGGGTTCATGCCGGCCGTGGGTTCGTCCAGCAGCAGCAGTTGGGGCTCACTGGCCAGGGCCCGGGCCACCTCCAGCCGCCGCTGGGCGCCGTAGGGCAGGTTTTGGGCCAGGACATCGGCGCTGTCGGCCAGGCCGACGAAATCGAGCAGATCCTCGGCCGCCTGCCGGGCCTGCCTTTCCTCGCGGGCCACGCCGGGCAGGGCCAGCACGACCCCCACAAAGTTGGAGCGCAGGCGGTAGTGCCGGCCCACCAGCACGTTTTCCAGGGCGGTCATCTGCGGAAAGAGGCGGATATTCTGGTAGGTGCGGCTGATGCCCTGCTTGGCGATGCGGTCGGGCGAGAGTCCGACCAGGGTATGGCCGTTAAACAGGATCGCGCCCTCCTCCGGCTGGTAAAAACCGGTGACGCAGTTGAAAAAGGTGGTCTTGCCGGCGCCGTTGGGGCCGATCAGGCTGGCGATCATGCCCTCCTGGATCTGGTAATCAAAACTATTGACCGCGACCAGCCCGCCAAAACGCTTGGTTACGGCCTGCGCACTGAGTAGAGCCATGGTTTACTCCTCGTCGCTCGAACTGCCCGCCGTGCCGGCGGTGGGCAGCCAGGCCTGCCGGCGGGCCGGCCAGAATCCCTCCGGCTTGACCAACATCATGATCACCAGCAGGGCGCCGTAAAAGAGCATGCGGTATTCGGAGAATTCGCGCAGCACCTCGGGCAGCCCGACCAGCACCGCCGCGCCGATGATGACGCCGGGGATGCTGCCCATGCCGCCGACGATGATCAGGCAGAGCACGTTGATGGACCAGAGCAGGTTAAAGCTGTGGGGAAAGATCGAGGCCAGCTTGCTGGCAAAGATGGCCCCGGACATGCCGGCAAAGGCGGCGCCGGTGGCAAAGGCCAGCAGCTTGTAGGCGACCAGGTTGATGCCCATGGCCTCGGCCACGTCCTCGTCCTCGCGCATGGCCATCCAGGCCCGCCCGACCCGCGAGGGGGCCAGGCGGACGGAGACATAGATGGCCAGCAGCACCCCCAAAAAGATCAGGTAATAGAGCGATTGGGCGTCCTTGAGGACCCAGCCCAAGAGATTCGGCTTGGGGATCTCGAGGATGCCCTGGGCGCCGCCGATATAGGGTTTGAGCAGGTCCGAGGTGGCCATGATGCGAATGATCTCGCCAAAGCCCAGCGTGACGATGGCCAAATAGTCTCCGCGCATGCGCAGGACCGGGATGCCCAGCAGGATGCCGGCCAGGGCGGCGGCGGCGATGGCCAGGGGCCAGGCCGCAAAAAAGGGCCACTCGAGCACACCGCGCACCGAAAATTCCTGGGCAAAGCTGGAGGTCAGATAGCCGGTCACGTAGGCGCCGATGGCGAAAAAGGCCACGTAGCCCAGGTCGAGCAGGCCGGCATAGCCCACCACAATGTTCAGGCCCAGCCCCAGCAGCACATAGATGCCGATCAGGTCCAGGACGTCGGACCAATAGAGGCCCAATACCTGCGGCAGCAGCAGGAGCACCACCAGCCCGACCCCCCAGAGCGCGATCCGGCCGATCCGCTGCTGGCGCCGCCCGCGCACGACCCGTCCGGCCCAGAAACGGCGCAGCCAGGGCGAATAATAGACCCATCCACCCGCCAGCAGCAGCAGGATCAGCACGCCCCAGAGCGAAAGCCCGCTGCTGCCGAACAGGAAATTGCGCAAAAAGTCCAGCCGCAGGTTGCGCAGCAGGTCCTGCACCAGTTCGCGCAGCAGGGCGACCAGGATGAGCGCCCCGACGCCGATGGCGATGGCCCGGCGTTCCCGCGCCTTGATATAATCCAGGGCCACGGCGAGCAGGCCCAGACCGGCCCCGCCCAGGAACAGCACGAGCATGCCCGCACCGAGGGGCAGACCCAGGGTCAGCAGGTCCACCAGTTCGGGAGTCGCGTTGACCAGCACCTCGCGCAGGCTAAATCGCCCCAGCAAAAAGACCAAGAGGGCCAGGAAAAGGCCCACCAGGGCGCCGGCAATCCCGCCCGTGAACAAGAGCAGCAGCGGATGTGCCCGCGCCGGGGCGGATTCCCGGCGGGCCCGCTCGACGGCGATGTATCCGGAGGCAAAGGCCAGCATGATCAGGACCGTTGTGCTCAACGAGAGAAAGCCGCCCACCACCTCTCGCTTGGCAAAGACGTGCAGCAGGCCGGCCAGGGCCACAAAGAGGGCGACGCCGCCCATCGCCAGGCCCAGGAGCACTCCGTGGCGAAGCAGGCGCCACTCCAAGCGGTCCCCAGCCTCGGGAGTTTGTCGAACCACGTCTGTCTGTGCTTGCACCATAGAACCTCCCTGTTTCAGGCCTTTTTCTTGGAGAGTACTTCGCCCAGAATACCGGTGGGCCGAAAGATCAGGATCAGCACCAACATGGTAAAGGCGATAACGTCCTTCAACTGGCTGGGGCTGGGGATGTCCCAACCGCTGAAAAAGAGGGTCGGGCCGACGGATTCGAAAATGCCCAGGAAAAATCCGCCCAGCATGGCTCCGGCAGGGTTGCCAATACCGCCCAGGACGGCCGCGGTAAAGGCCTTGAGGCCGGGCAAAAAGCCGGTGGTGTGCGTGATCTGCTTGAACAGCAGGGCATAGAGCACGCCGGCCACGCCCGCCAGCGCCGCACCGATGGCAAAGGTGGTCACAATGACCCGGTCCACGTTGATGCCCATCAGGGCGGCGGTGTCCTTGTCCTCGGCCACGGCGCGCATGGCCTTGCCCATTTTGCTCCAGCGGACAAAGGCGGAAAGCCCGGCCATCATGAGCACGGCCACGGCGATTACGGTGATGTGCAGGTTGAGCACGCGCAGATCACCCACCTGGATGGATCCGCTGATCGGCCCCCAGGGGATCGCCGGGTAGACCTTGATGCGGGTGCCGAACAGGCTGCGAAAGGCGTACTGCAGGAAAAAAGAGGCCCCGATGGCCGTGATCAGCGGGACCAGGCGCGGGGCCTTGCGCAGAGGCCGGTAGGCCACCCGTTCCAACAAGATGGCCAGCAGGGTAGAGACGGCCATGGCCGTAATCGAGACAAAGAGTAGCGACCAGACCGGGTGGGCCTCCAAAAAGCCGCTGCCCTCCATGGCCCGGATCAAAAAGTAGCCGATGTAGGGCCCGCTCATAAAGACCTCGCCGTGGGCGAAATTGATCATGAACAGGATGCCATAGACCATGGTATAGCCCAGGGCGATCAGGGCGTACACGCCGCCCTGGGCCAGGCCAAAGATAAAGAACGAGGCCCACTCCTCCGCCGAATACTGGCCGGCACGCAGTGTGGAGATCGTGCCTCCTACCGCTACGATCAGGATGGCCAGCCCCAGGCTCCAGACGACGATGGAGGTGAGGTCCAGGCCGACGAACCAGCGACGTCGCATTGCCTTGCTCCCGTTGGATAGGAAAAGTGAGGAGATGGGGATTCCCCACCTCCCCACTTTTTCATTGTCGGGTTTCGCTTACTTGACCGCGACCCACTCGCCGTTCTCGACGGTCCAAAAGACCACCGTACCGGTGCCGCAGTCCCCATTGTCCGCGCAGGTGATGGTACCGGTCAGGCCGGGCAGGCCCTCGGTATCGCGGATGGCCTCGGCCAGGGCCTTGCGGCCGATGTAGAGGTTGCCATCGTCGTCCTTGACACCGACCTTTTCGATGGCCTGGACGATCACCATGTAGGCATCGTAGGTGTGGGCGTGGAAGGGAGCCGGCGGCGCCTCGCCGTACTTGGCCTGGTACCTTTGCAGGAAATCGCCCAGGCCGGCGCCGGCCTCGGCCGGCTCGCCAGAGCTGGCATAGACGCCCTCGGACAATGCGCCCGCCGCCTCGACAAAGTCGACCGCCTTGATGCCGTCGGCGCCCATAAAGAGCACGCCCTCCATCTCTACGTCGGCCCGCTGGGCCGCCAGGAAGGCGCCCTCGGCGACAAAGCCGCCAAAATAGATCAACTCGGGCGGTCCGCCGGCGGCGGACTTGATGCGGCTCAACACCGGCTTCATGTCGGTGTCGCCGACGTTGATGGCCTCGCGGGCGACGACGGTGCCGCCCAATGCTTCAAAGTTCCGGCCTACCTCGTTGACCAACTGCTCGCCATAGGGGCTGCCGTCGTGCACGGTGGCAATCTTGGTCAGGCCGAGGTCGTTCCAGATGAACTCGGCGGCGGCCTTGCCCTGGATCACGTCGTTCCAGGCCGTCCGGTTAAAGACGGCCGTGCCCGTGCCCGGTGCCGTCAGGGCGATGCCGGTGCAGGAGGGCGAGACCATGACGTAACCATTCTGCTCGTAAATGTCGGCGGCCGGGGTGCAGGAAGAGGAGCACATGTGGCCAATGACCGCCACAATGCTGGGGTCGGCCACAAACTTGTTGGCCACGGTCTGCCCGCCCTCGGCGCTGCAGAGCGAGTCCTGCACGTTCAGCACGACCGAAAAGCCCAAGACAGCGGGCTTGTCCTCGTTGGCCAGCTCGGCCCCACGCTGCTCGTCAATGCCCAAAATGTCGAGGCCCGCCCCGGAAAGGGCGGCGGCAAAGCCCAGGACAATGGGCTCACCCGCTTCAATCTTGACCACACCCCACTCGTCCTCCACCACCGGGCCGGCGGGCGTGGCCTCACCACAGGCCAGCAGCAACAGGCTAAACATTGTTAACAGCAGAACAGCGCTGACGATCCGGAGTCCTTTCATCTTGTCTCCTCCTTGGGAAATCGATCGATCGTTTCAACCACCGGCCTAACGGCCTTCCGGATGGCTACTCCGGAACGGCGCAAAAACGCCGCCACAGGTTGAGGAAATTGTACGACGACAACTTGGCCGCATCACCTCCTTTTCTTTGTTGAGGAGGGGCCACTTTGCCTCAATGCTGCCGGATCGCCTTTGATCCACAGCGATTTACATGTTGGGATGGTGCCGCACTCAATTTGTAGTGGTGTTTGCCAGCAGAATGTTCCCATTCTAGCATGGTCCCAAAACTTTGTCAACAAGGTGAAAACGTGGTATAATAACATCAAATTCGTCAGCTTCTAGGTGTAGAGGAGGTCCTCGATGAGAAATCGCCCGCGGATTGTCTGGTGGCTGGCAGTGTCCCTGCCCCTCCTGTTCATCCTGATCCAATTCGTCCCGCTCTCTACCTATTCTTTCGGCGGAGAGGTGGACCTGAAGCAGTACATCAGCCCGGCGGACGGCCTGGTCATGGTGGGCGAGACGGTGACCTTTGGCGTGGGGGACATTCCCGTGCCGGGGGTAACGGTGCGCTGGAATTTCGGCGACGACAGCCCCGAAAAGGCCGGCTGGCCGGTCACCCACGTCTACGAGCAGGCCGGGGAATACGAGGTCAATGCGACCATCACCTATGCCAGCGGCGAAACGGTACCCACCATCCCCACCCGCATCCGCGTCCGGGCGACCGGCAATACCGCTCCCGAGGCCGTGGCCGAGGTCAACCCTAGGACGACCCTGGCCGGCCTGCCGGTGACCTTGGACGCCAGCGGCTCCTTTGACCCCGACGGCGAGATCACCCGCTATCAATGGGACCTGGCCGATGGCACGACCGCCACCGAGGTCCAACTGGAACACAGCTATGCCGAGGCCGGCCTGTACCACGTCATCCTGACCGTGACCGACAACGGCGAGATGGACGCCTCGGATATCATCACCGTCACCGTCACTTCGCTGCCCACCATCATCCTGCCCGGCATCGACCGGGCCATCCCACCGCCCATCGGGCCGGCCCCCGTTCAGCCCCCCCTGATCCTGGTGGACATGGGCGTCTGGGACGTGGAGCGCTTTCCCTATTATGAATATGAATTCCCCCTGGAACCGCCCTTCCGCGGCGTGGCCAGCAGCAATCGCAGTTGGCTCGTTCCCGATCCGGCCGAGTTCGAGCGGGAAAGCGGCCCCCCGGTGACCATGATCGAGCGCCTCTCGGTGCGGAACACCAGCCTGCTGCCCCGCGCCCATACCAGTTGGGCCCACGTGGACCTGGTCATCAACGGCCGCATCATCGAGATCCCGGTCGCCGTGACCGTGCGCGGCCCCCAGGAGGATATCTCGGACCCGGTCTGGTCTCTGTTCAACGAGATCCTCGATTATGTGACCAGCAAGGGGAAACGCAATACCATGGTCTATACGCTGCGCTATGGCCACACCAGCGATATGGTCCTGGGCCTGGTCACCGAATACGTGATCGAGCAGGGCTATGGCGGCGAGATCCCCCGGCAGGATTTTGTGACCAAGGTGGCCGAAATGCTGCTGGAACAGGATGAGAATGGGGATGGCTGGATCGGCTTTACCGACCTGGACCGCGGGCTGGGCGTCAAGGTCGACAGGTAAGCAGAGCTATCGAGGAGGATATGAATGCGCAAGACAGTTGCACGATGGGTCCTGATCACCCTGTTGGCCCTTTTCCTGCTGGCCTGTGGCGAGACACCGCTGACCGAAAAACAGGTGGCCGAGGCCTTTTTGCAGGCGATGGAAGGGCGGGAATTTCTCACCGCTTATGAGCTGCTCAGCGCCGACTCCCAGGCCACCATTGCCACCGCCGAAGAGTTCAAGACCATGTTGGATCAGTCCTGGGCCAGCGCGGGTATCGCCGGTTTCAAGGTCGAGTCGGTCCAGGATCCCATTCTGGCCACCTCGGGCAAACGGGCCTCGGTGCCCTATTCGGCCAGCCTGACCACCAACGACGGCCAAACGGTCACTGTCTATAACGCCCTCAGCCTGGTCCGCCAGGATGATGAGGTGTGGCGAGTGATCTGGCCGCCGGTCCGCTAGGGCGGTTGGCCCCCAGCATGCAGCGACTCTGGGCAAGACAGCTCCTGGTATTTCTGGCGGCGGCCACGCTGCTAGTGCTGGCCTTCGGGGCCGCCTGGAAGCTGGCCAACCGACCGTCCTCCCAACCCCTGCACGCCAGCGGCAACCTCCTGGTTAACCCTGGTTTTCAGCAGGACGCCGACGACGACGGCCGCGCCGATGGCTGGGATATGGGCCCCGGCGCCGAGCTGGGCGACTGGCTGATCCACCCGCAAGACGGGGGCCACTCGCTGCGCCTGACCGGCAGCGCCTCCTACGTCCGCAGCAGCCGGGTCTGGGTCTGGCCCGGCAAGCGCTACGAACTCTCGCTGCAGGCCCTGACCGACAGCGACTGGCCCGGCCGGCTGCAGCTCGTCTTTTTGTGGGAGAACAGCCGCCGCGAGGTCATCTGCCGCCAGGAAAGCCCCTGGCAGGAGGTGCCGGCCCGCCAGTGGCGCCGGCTCGAGTTCGCCGCCTGGGCCCCGCAGGACGCTGCCGGCCTTGCGCTCCTGCTGCGCCCGGCCGGCGATCAGCCCCTCTACCTGGACGACCTGCGCCTGGGCGAACAGGGCGTGCGCCTGGAACCCTTTCCCGACTATGCCCGGGCCGCCCTGGCCTTTACCCTGGACTGGGAGACGGCCATGGGCGGCTTGATCCACTCCCGCAGCGACGATTCCTACGATCCCACCACAGCCGAGCAGCGCGGGCTGGCCATGCGCCAGGGGACGGAGGAACTGCTGGCCCTGTTCGAGCGCTATGACGTGCGGGCGACCTGGTACGCCGCCGGCTACAGCCTGCTGCCCGGCAATGCCGCCGCACAATCCTTTTCCGGCGACCCCGCATATCCCTGGGCCTCGGCCGAGCACGGCTGGCCCAACGACCGCTGGCTGACGACGCCCTGGTTCGCCGACGACCCCCACGGCACCGCCCAGAGCCACCCGGCCTGGTATTTCGGCGACCTGGTGCCCCGCCTGCTGGAGGCCGGACAGGACATCCAGTCCCACACCTTTGGCCACCTCTACCTGGGCTACGTCTCGCCAGAAGAGCTGCGCCGGGACCTGCAGCAGTGGAACGAGGCCGCCGAGGCCGCCGGGGTGCCCGCCGCCCAGAGCCTGGCCTTTCCCTGGGGCGCCAGTCTGGGCCTGTCCGACGCCGGCTACGAGGTGCTGGAGGAACTGGGCTATATCGCCGTCACCCGCACCTATCACGCCCCACAGGGGCGCTCGCAGTACTGGATCATCCCGCCGGACGACCTCTTTCACCTCTACACGGTGCCGGGGCACCCCCGGCTGTGGGCCTTTCCCGACCACTATTTCCCTGCCCATGCCGACGATCCGGCCTGGGCCAAGGAGGTGGTCAACCGGGTGCTGCTGGAGCGCGGCGTCAGCAGCCTCTGGGCCCACAGCGAGGAGGCCGTTTCAGCGGAGCAGTTGGCCGCCTGGGAGGAGGTTCTGGCCTATGCCGCCGAGCGGCGCCAAGAGGGGCTCTGGATCGCCCCCTTGACCGACATTGTCCGCTTTCGCCAGGACCTGGCCGGCGTGGACCTGGACAGCGAGGGCAGTGGCCACCAGCTCCAACTGACCGTGCACAACGGCAGCGATCACGTCCTGGCCGGCCTGACCCTGACCTTGCCCCACCCCGTGCGAGAGGCCTCGCTGAACGGAGCGCCATACGAAGACTTTCGCCTGGACCAGGTCCGCCTGCCCGCCCTGGGGCCGGGCCAGCGGGTGCAGCTGCAGCTCGTACTGAGCAATTGGGAGCCGGCCCCTTGAATCCGCTGCTGCTGCTCGTCGGCCTGCCCCTGGCCCTGGTCCTGCCCGGTTGGAGCACGCTGGCCCTCCTGGTCCCCGGCCGGCGCCTGGACGCGCTGGAACGGGGCTATTTGGTGCTGGCCTGCAGCATGCTGCTCAACGGCTGGCTGGCCCTGCTGTTGGCCCAACTGGGCGTGTTTTCGGCCGGCCTCCTGCTGGCCCTGCTGGCCCTCTACAGCACGGCGCTGGGCGGCCTGGCCTGGCGCCGGCGCCGAAAGGGGCAGACTGGCCCGGAAATCGCCCCCCCGGGGGAAGCGGCGCCCCGGCGGCCGGCCTGGGAGGCGCCGGCCTTTATGCTCGTCACCGCCCTCTTTGTCCTGCTGGCCTTTCGCCCCTTTGAACTCGTCCTGGGACCCCGCGACGCGGCCGTCTATCCCGCCACCGGCGCCCACATTGCCTCCCACGGCAGCATCGAGGACCGGGACCCCCTTGTACGCTCCCTGAACCGGGCCCCCGAAGCGGTGCAGGAGACCCTGCGCAGTTACTTTTTCCTCTACCAGCACCCCGAGCGCCTCTATCACGAATGGGCCCGCATGCCCGGATTTTTTATCAGCGACGTGCAAGATGGCACCGTCGTGCCCCAGTTCTACAACCTCTACCCGTCCTGGCTGGCGGTCGGCTTTGCCCTGCTGGGGCTCGAGGCCGGCCTCTTGGTGACGCCCTATCTCTCCCTGCTCGGCGGGATGGGGCTGTTCATGCTGGCCCGGCGGCTGGGCGGCAGCCGCGTCGCCCTGCTGGCCTATCTCCTGCTGGCCCTGAACACGCTGCAGGTCTGGTTCGCCCGCTACTCCACCTCGGAGGGGGCCACCCAGTTCCTGACCTGGCTGGCCCTCTATGCCCTACTGGCCCTGGAGGAACGGCGGCAAGGGCCGGGGGCGGACTTTTTGGGGCTGCTGCTGGGGAGCGCTTTGGGCCTGCTGGCCCTGGTGCGGGTCGACTTTTTCTTTACCTGGGCCATGCTGCTGCCCTGGCTGGCCTATCTCTTGGTCAAGCGGGGCTGGCGCCGGTCCCACCGCCTGATGCTGCTCTGCCTGGGCCTGTTGAGCCTGCACGGCTTTGTGCAGTTCCTCACCCTGACCCGGGCCTATACCCTGAACTCGTATTACCACCGCATCCAGGACTGGGCGCTGCTCTCCTGGCTGGTGCAGCCCTTCCTCACCCCCACCCTGCGGGCCAGCTTTGGCTGGCGCACCGACATCATGCAGCGCCCCTGGCGCCTGCTGGGCGAGATCGCCGTCCTGCTGCTCCTGGCCGGGGGGCTGCTGCTGCTGCGCGGCCGGCCGGCCTGGGTAGAGCGGGCCGAGGCCTGGCTGCAGCGCCGGCGGCGCCCGCTGCTGGGCGCGGCCGCCCTCCTCTTGCTGCTGCTGGCGGCCTATGCCTACCTGGTCCGGCCGGGCATCCTCAGTTGGGAGGTCCTGAGCCAACCGCTGCAGCACCGCCTGGCCCTGGAGGGTTATATCGGCGCCCCCGTGCCGGAGGGGCGGGCGGCCAACCTGGTGCGCCTGGGCTGGTATTTCTCGCCTCTGGGCATCGCCCTGGCCCTGCTGGGCATCGGCGCCCTGGTCTACCGGGCCCGGCGCCCCTGGGCCTCCCTGCTGCTGGTGGGGCTCTTTTACACGGCCTTTTTCACCTACGAGGTCTTTGGCGAACCGCACCACGTCTATATTATGCGCCGCTACGTCCCGGTGGTGCTGCCCTTTTTCTGCCTGGCCATCGCCTATGCCCTGGACTGGCTGGCCCGCCGGCGGCGGCCGGCCCGACCGGCCCAATTCCTGGCCGGGGGGCTGGCGGCACTGCTGCTGCTCTACCTGGCCTATACCGGCCGCCCCTTTTTCCAGCACCGCGAGTACGAGGGCGCCCTGGAACAGGTCTCGACCCTGGCCGAGCGTTTCGAGCCGGACGACGTGATCCTCCTGGCCAACTATGCCCGGGACGCCCCCTTTACGCTGGCCACCCCGCTGTACTATCTCTACGACCGGCCGGCGCTGGTACTGGTGCACCTGAAACCGGACGGGGCCCTGGTGGAGGAGCAGATCGCGCGCTGGCAGTCCGAGGGGCGCCAGGTCTACCTCATGCTGGGCAACGGCGGGGGCCGGCTCTTTTTGCCCCATACCCGCCTGCAGTGGCTGGACCGTTTCGAGCTGGTCGTGCCCGAGTTCGAGCAACTGACCGCCCAAAAGCCGCACAACAGCTACCTGCTGCACCAGCCCTTTGGCCTGTACCGCCCCGAGACCTGGCGGGGGGAGGGCAGCGTCCTGGGCGAGCTGCCCCTGGCGCTGGATTTCGGCCGCGGGGGCTATGCCTACCAGGTGGGCGGCTTTTACCAGGACGAGGTCGGCGCCGACGGCGCCAGCTACTGCTGGACCGACGGGCAGGGCGTCCTGCGCCTGCCCTGGCCGGAGGATGCGCAGGAGCTGACCATCACCCTGCGCTTGGCCGGGGGCCGGCGGCCGGCCGAGCTGGGGCCGGCCCGGCTCAACCTCTGCCTCGATCCGGAGCGCTGCCTGGTCTCGTGGACGCTGGCGCCCTCCTTTACCGTGCACAGCGTGACCCTGCCGGCAGGACAGGTGCCCCGACAGCCGGGACAGACCGCCCTGCTGCTGCTGCGTTCGGAGGCCTGGCGGCAGGTCGATTACGGCCTGGGTGGGGACGCCCGTCCCCTGGGGGTACAGGTGGATTGGGTAGAGCTAAAAGGGCGCTGATCCTTGGCCATTCCCTAAGCGTAACAAAAGCCAAAAACCACACCAGAAATCTAAGCTGTCGCCTCGGACACATCCGCCGGCGGCGCCACCTCGTCGGGGGGCTCGTAGGGAAAGGTGATGATGGCCACCGTCCAATCGCCATCCCGCTGCAGGGAAAAGGTCCCGCCCAGGTCGCGGGTGGCCAGGGCCTGGACGATCTGCAGACCGAGCCCGCTGTGCTCCGTCACCTCCCCGGTGGGCCCCCGCCCGTCGTCCTTGACCTGCAGGACGGCCAGGCCATCGCTGCGGTAGGCATCGACGATGACGGTGCCCTCTTGCTGCTCGGCGAAACCGTGGTCGATGGCATTGGAAACCAGCTCGTTGACCAGCAGGGCCAGCAGCGTGGCCTCCTTGGAACCGATCAGCAGGGGAGGTTCCTCGACGATGCGGCACTGCAGCTCCAGGCCGGGCCGGGCCAGGTGGGCGCTGGCGACCTCCAGCACGCCGCGGGCGATGGCCTGCACGGTGGTGATGCCCAGCACCTTTTGGCAGAGCAGATCGTGGACGGCAGCGATGCTCTGGATGCGCGAGGCGCTCTCGGCCAGGTAGCGCTTGACCTGCGGGTCCCGCAGGCGCCGCATCTGCATATTGAGCAGAGAGGCCACGGCCTGCAGGTTATTGCGCACCCGGTGGTGCATCTCCTGCAGCATGGTGGAGCGCAGGTCCAGGGTGCGGCGCAGCTCGCTGTAGAGGCGGGCGTTCTCGATGGCCAGGGCGGCCTGCTCGGCAAAGACGGCCAGCAGGTCGACCTGTTCGGGGCTGAATCCATCGGGGCGGATGCTGTGCAGGCAGATCACGCCGAGCAGCCCCTCTTTGCTGCGCATGGGCATACAGAGCAGGGCGGTCAAGTCGACCCGGCAGGCCCAGTTGGCCAGTTCGCCCTCTGGGTCGGCCAAGATCAAGCGCGGCCGGCCCGCCGTGGTGATCTGGCGATAGACCTCCCCGCGCTCCAGCCACTGCTGCAGGTCCGCCAGGGGGGCCTCCGGCAGGCCCCAGGAAGCCACCACCGTCGGCTCGTGGCGGATGGGCCGGCCCTCGACCACCACGGCCATGTCAGCCTGGCCCAGCTTGGCGGACTGTTCGGTGATCAGGGCCAGGGTTTCCTCCAGGTCCAGCGTGCCGGCCACCATGGCCGAGACGCGCTGCAGGGTGGTCAGCTCGTCCACCTTTTGGTGCAGGCGCTGGTCGGTGTCCTGGTAGAGGCGGGCGTTCTCCAAAGAGATGGCCATCTCGCCGGCCACCATCTCTAAAAAGTCGATCTCCTCGGGGGTATAGGTGCGGACCTGGCGGGTGCGGACGTTGAGGACGCCGACCAGCTTTTCCACGGTATAGAGGACGATGGGCACCGAGAGCATCGAGTGGTAGGGTTCCTCGTGGAGGGAGGGCTCGTAGCGAAAGCGCGATTCCTGGCGCACGTCCGAGACGGCCAGGGGGTGCCCTGACTGGGCGGCCCAACCGGTGACCCCCTCGCCCAGGTTCAGGCGCAGCCGGCCGGCCGCGTCGGGGTTCAGCCCGACCGAGGCGCCCAGGACCAGCGCGCCCCGCTGGGGCTCAAAGAGGTACAGTTCGCAGACCTCGACCCGCATCACCTCGGCCACGGTCTGCACGACCAGGTGCAGGGTGGCGTCCAGGTCCAGGCTGGAATTGGCGGCGCTGATGACCTTGTGCAGGGCGGCCAGCTCGTTCATGCGGGCCTTGAGAGCGGTGGAGCGTTCCTGGGCGGCGGCTTCCTCGCGGGCCCGCACGTAGCCGGTCAGCACTTCGGAGACAAAGGTCAGCCGCAGCAGCTCGGCCTCCTTCTCCTCGGCTTCCGAGAGGGGGGGCATCGCTTCGGCCAGCCGTTGGGCGGCGCGGATGGTCTCCTGGGCCAGGTCGCCGACGGAGCGTTGTTCCGCCGCCCAGCGTTCGCCCTCGGCACGCAGTCCTGGGCCGGCCTCCGGTGCCGGGCCGGCGGCCAGGTCCTGGGCCAGGGCCTGCAGCAGGCGGCAGGGGGCCTCGGGGCCGGCGGCCCCCTCCAGCGCGGCCAGGATGAGCTTGCGGGTATGGGGCGAGAGCTGCTGCACCGCTCCCTCCAACAAGGATAGTTGATCGGACTGGCTCACGGGCACTTCCACGTGCACCTCCCGGCAGCGGGGAACGAGGGCCACCTCCTTGTGGCCGGCCTTATTATACCCCAGGCGCGGGGTGCTGGCAAATCGGATTTGACAGGACCGGCCGCCCTTGGTATAATAGCCGTGCTGTGTGCCCCCATCGTCTAGCGGCCTAGGACGCAGCCCTCTCAAGGCTGAGATCGGGGGTTCGAATCCCCCTGGGGGTATTGAAGCAGGACCCCGCGCAGCAGCGGCGCCGGTGAACGGTCGGCTTTCGACCGGGCCCGGCGCGTTTTTTTATGCGTTGGGGGGGGTAGAACGTGGGAACGTTTGCGCGTTCGAACGTTTTATACGGTTGACGGTCTATACGGTTGACGGTTGCACGTTGACCGTTGAACGTTTTTGGCAACCTGGAGGGCGGGGGCGGGGGCGGGCGCACAGCGCCCTCCAGCAGCGCCGGCTGAAGCCGGCCCTGGGGGGCCTCTGGCCGGGCGCCGGCCTGCGCCGGCGCTGGTCCGCAGAACGCCCGCGTAGGCAGGGGCAGGGGCGGGGATCCAGGGGGGAATGCCCCCCATCCGGGGATACTGCTCACCACCCGGTATCCCCAACGCCGGCCTTTATTCCGTCATCTCCGCAAAGCCCAGCTTTTGCCAGTACAGGCGTGGGGATCCAGAGTCCCCCCCCACATACCTGGAATCCCCGGCCAACGGTGGGTATCCCCTCTAGACTCTCCACCCCCTGGATGCCCGCTTTCGCGGGCATGACGATTTCGAGCTGGCTGTTATTCCCACCCTTTTTGCCCGCTCCCTCCACTTGCCCCAATAACTTTTAACCGTCAACCTTCAACTGTCAACCGTACAAACCGTCAACTGTCAACTGTATAGAACCTGCCAACGTGCCAATGCATCAACCGTCAACGTGCAACCGTCAACCGATATGCCCCAAACGTTGAAACGTTCAAACGTTTCAACGTGCGAACGTTCCAACGTGCCAACGTTCCAACGCATCAACCGTATCATCGGTAGATGTTCGGTAGATCTTTGGTAGATCGGCCCGCTATACTGGGTTCAAGAGGTGGGTAG
>JAFGKG010000152.1 GCA_016928715.1 Chloroflexia bacterium | reverse complement strand
GGGGCGGCATTGCACCGCCCCCTATTTCGTGGTATAGTGGGGCGACGATCTCTCCTGCTTCGAGCATATCTATATGGAGGTGTTTCGTGCCCTGGCGCAAATGCTTTACCCTGTTGGCCTTGTTGTTCCTGCTCGGCGGCGGCCTGAACGCCGTCGTCAGCGCCCAATTCGCCCCGGACCCCTGGGAAAAGGTGCATCCGCGGGTGCGGGAGGCCCTCGGCCGGGGGGCCAAGGTCGATTTTCTGCTCCTGCTGCGTGAACAGGCCGACCTGCGGGCGGCCTATCGCCTGGAGGGCAAACTGGAACGAGGCCGCTATGTGTACCAGCGCCTACAGGACGTCGCCGGGCACAGCCAGGCGGATCTGCGGGCCTACCTACAGTCTCGCGGGGTGTCCTACCGTTCCTACTATATCGTCAACCTGATCTGGGTACAGGACGCCGGCCGGGATCTGCTGCTGGAACTGGCCCGCCGGCCGGAGGTGCAGCGTGTCCTGCCCAACCCCCTGGTCCATGGACTGCCCACCTCCCAAATGGAACCGTGGAATCTCCCGGAGGGCATCGAGTGGAACCTCTCCCACGTGCACGCCCCCGAGGTCTGGGAGCTGGGCTACACCGGGCAGGGGGCCGTGGTGGCCGGCAACGACACCGGCATCGACTGGGACCACCCCGCCCTGATCGAGCAGTACCGCCCCCCATATCCCGGCTACGGCCGGCACGACTTTAACTGGCACGACGCCGTCTCGAACCAGCAGACCCCCTACGATGACTATGGCCACGGCACCCACACCCTGGGGACCATCGTCGGCGACGACGGCGCCGGCAACCAGATCGGCATGGCCCCGGGCGCGCAGTGGATCGGCTGCAAGAACATGGATGCCTCCGGCTATGGCAATCCCACCCGCTATATCGAATGCTTCGAGTTCTTTTTGGCCCCCTACGCCTGGAATGACCCGGCCTCGGCCGACCCGGACAAGGCCCCCCACGTCATCAACAACTCCTGGGGCTGCCCCCCCAGCGAGGGCTGCATCACCAATACCCTGGAAATCGCCGTCGACAACCTGCGCGCGGCCGGTATCGAGGTGGTCGTCTCGGCCGGCAACTATGGCTCGGCTTGCAGTTCCGTGCAGGACCCGCCGGCCATCTATCGGCAGTCCTTTACCGTGGGGGCGACCGGTTCCAGTGACACTATCGCCAACCTCTCCAGCCGCGGCCCGGTCCCCTATGGCAGCGCTACCTACGTCAAGCCCGACGTCACGGCCCCCGGTATCTCCGTGCGCTCCTCCGTGCCCGGCGGCGGCTATGCTTCGTCAAGCGGAACCTCCATGGCCGCACCCCACGTGGCCGGCTTGGTGGCCCTGCTCATCTCCGCCGACCCGGCCCTGGCCGGCAACCCCGACGCCCTAGAGTCCATCATCACCAGCACGGCCGAACCCCGCCTGGACGGTCAGTGCGGCGCCCCTAATCCGCCCAACAACGTCTATGGCTGGGGCTTTATCAACGCCCTCGGCGCCGTCGAGTCCGTGCTGCCCCCGAGCGCCCTGCGGGGCACGGTGAGCGACGTCGAGAGCGGTGCGCCCATCGCCAGCGCCGCCCTGACCCTCACCCACCAGGATGGAACGGGCTACCAAGCCGCCAGCGATGCCGGCGGCCATTACAGCCTCACCCTGCAGCCCGGCGTCTATACCGTCACGGCCTCCGCCGCTGGCTATGTCCCCGTCACGGTCAGCGGCGTCAAAGTACTGAGCCACAGCGTCACCCTCCAGGATTTCGAGCTGCTGAGCGCCGTGGCGGCCAATCCACGCTCGCTGCAGATCTATGTGCCCTGGCAGGGCCGCTTGAGCAGCACCCTGAGCATCGACAATCGCCAGGCGCATCCCTACGAGCTGGCCTTTTACGAGATCCCCGGCGGCTGGACCTCCCCCACCCTCTCGGCCGGCGGGCAAGTGCCCTGGCTGGAACCGGACCCGCTCTCGGCCACCCTGCCGGCCAACAGCAGCCTGGAGGTGACGATCCGTTTTACGGCCACCCCGGCGGCCGGCGTGGGCCAGCCCGGCGACTATTTCGCCACCCTGGCGGCCAACGGCGACCCCGAACTGCACATCCCCGTGACCATGACCGTGTTCAGCCAGTGCCTGGCGGTAGACATTCTCCGCCTCAGCGCGGCCATCAGCGGCTGCCAGGTCTCGTTCTCCGGCGAACTGGCCGGCGACCCGCCCTTTGAGCAGCTCTGGCACTTTGGCGACGGCCTGACCTCGACCGCGGCCGCGCCCACCCACACCTACACCGAATCTGGAAGCTATACCGCTACCCTGGAGGCCTGGAACTGCGCCGGCGACGCCCAGGACAGCGACAGCCTGCCGCTGGCGCTGGACTGCACCCCGCCCTGCGTGCCGGTCTATGGCCTCAGCCTGGCCTGGCAGCCACTGACGCCGACGGCCGGCCAAACGATCCGCTTTACGGCCCGGGCCAGCGGTACCGCCCCCCTCACCTACAGTTGGCATTTCGGCGACGGGACCATCCCGCCGGCACCGGGCCCAGGGACCGAGATCACCCACAGCTACACCCTGGCCGGCGCCTACACGGTCTCCCTGGCCGTCCAGAACCGCTGCGGGCAGACCGTGCTGCGGCGCTGCCTGCAGGCGGCGCCGCGGTGGGTGGTCTATCTGCCACTGCTGGAGTGGTGAAAAGTCGGACAAAAATAGCGCGCCTACACGAGTTCCATTTGAGCCTGCCGCCAGGAGGTGGTATAATGGATCGGAGTTTGGATGCATAGAAATTGGACCACAGGCCTTGCTTTTGCCGGTCTCGTTGGTAGCCCATCGCCTGTTTGATCAAAATCCATTACCAAGACGGTATGCCCCAGCGATAGCTGGCCTAGTTGCCTGGAGGGAACCTATGCGCATCGCCATGGACGGACGGTTGCTCTACTACCGTCGCGCCGGGATCGGGCAATATATCCTGCGGCTGATGGAGGCCCTGCTGAAACAGGCGCCCCAGGATCGCTTCCTGTTCCTGCGGGACCGCCGCCAGCGGGAGGACGGGCTCCAGGCGGACAACCTGCGCCAGGTGCCCCTCTATACCCCCAGCCACCACCGTTGGGAGCCCTTGACGCTGCCGCTGGAACTCTTTCCGCTGCGCCTGGACCTGCTGCACGGCCCCGACTTTACCCTGCCCCTGCGGCGCAACTATGCCGGCGTCGTCACCGTGCACGACCTGGCCTTTCTGCGCTTCCCGCAGTGGGTGACGCCCAAAGCCGCCCGCTACTATGGGCAGCTTCCCCAGGTCGTGAAAAGCGCCGAACGGATCATCGCCGTCTCGGAATGCACCCGCAGGGACCTCTTGGAACTGCTCGACGTCCCAGAGGAAAAGGTGCACACGATCTATGAGGCCGCCGGCCGGCCCTTTCAGCCCCGCAGCATCCCCTCCACGGAGCGGCGCGTGTTCAAGGGCCGCCACCTCTCCCCGCACAGCTTTGGCTTTTTCGTCAGCACGATCGAGCCGCGCAAGAACCTGCCCACCCTGCTGCAGGCCTTTCGACAGACGTTGGACCGCTATCCCGACCTGGACCCCCACCCCCGCCTGATCATCGCCGGGGCCCAGGGCTGGCTGCAGCAGGACATCTTTGGGTTGATCCACGAACTGCGCCTGGCCCAAGAGGTCGCCTACATCGGGCCCGTCTCCCAGGAGGATTTGGTCTGGCTGTACAACGCCGCCCGCTGTTTCGTCTTTCCCTCGCTCTACGAGGGCTTTGGCCTGCCGCCACTGGAGGCCATGGCCTGCGGCACCCCCGTCCTGGCCTCGAACAGCGGCTCCCTGCCCGAGGTCGTGGGCGAGGCCGGCCTGCTGGTGGACCCGCAGGACATCGAAGGTTGGAGCGAGGCCCTGGCCCGACTTTGGAGCGACGAGGAGCTGCGAGAACGACTGCGGGGCCAGGGCCAGCAGCAGGCCGCCACCTTTTCCTGGGAACGCGCGGCCCAACAGACCCTGGCCGTCTATCGGGAGGCGCTGGCCGTGCGGGAAAGTGCCCGTGGCTAACCCAGAGCGGCGCCTGCGGCGCACGACCCGCTTTTATCTGAGCAAGGTCAACCGGGCCATCTCCCGCTATAACCTGATCGATGAAGGGGATCGCATCATCGTGGCCGTCTCCGGGGGGAAGGACAGCCTGGCCCTGCTGCGCCTGCTCAAGGCCCGTCAAAAGTTCCACCCCCTGCCCTTTGAAATGATCGCCGTGCACGTGACCTACAAGGGCTGGGACGTCGGAGCCCCACCCCCCGAATTCTTGGCCCGGTATTTTGAGCAGGAGGGGGTGAGCTATAACATCGAGGAGGCGGATTTCACCCAGGAGCAGGACCTAGACTGCTTCCGCTGCAGTTGGCTGCGCCGCAAGGTCCTCTTTGAAACGGCCTACCGGCTGGGCTGCAACAAGGTGGCCCTGGCCCACAACCAGCAGGACATTGTCGAGACGGCCCTGATCAACCTGCTGCTGCACGGCCGGCTGGAACGCCCGGAGCCCCGCACCCCCCTGTTTGGCGGCGAGATCATTCTGATCCGACCGCTGGTCCTGCTCACGGCCAAGGAGCTGCGCCGTTTTGCCCGGGTCTGCGAACTACCGGTCCACGAGACGACCTGTCCCCACGCCGAAAGCGGCATGCGTGCCGAGGTCGGGGATTGGCTCCGCCAGCTCAAGCGCAGCGTACCGACGGTCTATGTCAACGTCTACCGGGCCACCGAACGCTACGCCCCCCGCCAGAAAAAGGTCCCCCGAGGGGATCGCGGCCGCACCCTGCGCCGAAAAAAGGCCCCCACTGATTGACGGGGCGGGCAAGCTGTTCTATAATGCGCTAGAGACCTGTACATTGTCACTGGAGGCGGCCTAACTGCGGCGCCCCCCTCAAATCAGGCGAGTACCAGCAGGTCCGCCCAGGAACCGTGGAGTGCGGCTACTGCGGCCCCATGGTGCAGGCCAAGAGCGTGGAGTAACGGCATGGAACCTTTTTCCCTTCCTCCCGAGTGGGTCCAGGACGCCATTTTCTACCAGATCTTTCCCGACCGCTTTTACAACGGCGAGCCCGGCAACGATCCCCCCAATGTCTGCCGCTGGGGCAGCCTGCCCTCCCGCAGTAACTTTTGCGGCGGCGACCTGGCCGGCGTCATGGAAAAGCTGCCCTACCTGTTGGACCTGGGCGTCAATGCGATCTATTTCAACCCCATTTTCAAGGCCTCCTCCAACCACCGCTACAATACCTACGACTATTTCCAGATCGACCCGCTCCTGGGCACCCAGGAGACCTTTCAACGGCTGCTGCATCAGGCCCACCAGCACGGCATCCGCATCGTCCTCGACGGTGTCTTTAACCACTGCGGGCGCGGCTTTTTCCCCTTCCACGATATCCTGGAGAACGGCTCCGATTCGTTCTATCTGGACTGGTTCCACGTGCGCGATTTGCCCCTCCGGGCCTATGCCGAGGACCGGGAGCAGGTCAACTATGAATGTTGGTGGAATATCCCCTCGCTGCCCAAATTCAACACCGACACCCCGGCCGTGCGCCAGTTCCTCTTTTCCGTGGCCCGCCACTGGCTGCAGCAGGGTATCGACGGCTGGCGACTGGACGTGCCCGGCGAGATCGACGACGACAGCTTTTGGCAAGAGTTCCGCCGGCAGGTCAAAGGGGTCCATCCAGAGGCCTACATCCTGGGCGAGATCTGGTTCGAGGGCACCCGCTGGCTGCAGGGGGACCAGTTCGACGGCATCATGAACTATGAGCTGCGCACCCTGCTGCTGGAGTGGCTGATTGAGGACAAGTACCGCTCCCTGGCCTTTGCCCACCGCCTGCAGGATATCCTGGACAAATACCCCCCGCTGGCGCTCTTTGGCCAGATGAACGTGCTGGGCAGCCACGATACGGCCCGCCTGATGACCCTGGCCCAGGGGGACGTCGATACCGTCAAAATGCTCTGGCTCTTTGTGATGACCTGGCCGGGCGCGCCCTGCATCTACTATGGCGACGAGATCGGCTTGACCGGCGATCCCGATCCGGACTGCCGGCGCTGTTTCCCCTGGGACAAGGCGGCCTGGAACCACAGCCTGCGCGGCTTTATCCGGCGCCTGATCCAAATTCGCCAGGAACTGCCGGCCCTGCGGCGGGGCAACGTGCACCTCCTCTTTGCCCACCCCCGGCAGAACCTCTATGCCCACGGTCGGGGCGAGGGGGCGGAGGCCGTGATCATGGCCATGAACGCCAGCGAGTTCCCCCGCATCTTTGACATCCCCCTGTTGGATATGCAGGTGCCGCGGGGAACCGTGCTGCAAGACCGCTGTCGGGAGCGCAGCTACAACGTGCGCAATGGCCGCCTGGAGGGCGTCTGGCTGCCGCCGCGCAGCGGGGCCATCCTGGCCGCGCAGCGATGAGACCGCTTTCCCTGGTCCTGCTCTTCCACCTCAACCAATGGCTGACCCCCTTTGCCCACCTGGCATCCCAGGTCTGCTACCGCGGGCTGCTGGAGGTGCTGCGCCGGCATCCCCGGCTGCCCGTGGCCCTGCACGTCTCGGGGACGCTGCTGCACAGCCTGAACTGGCTGGACCCCCAACCCCTGCAGCGCATCCGGCAGGGACTGGCGGCCGGCCAGTTCGAACTGCTGGGCAGCACCTACGCCCAGAACGTGGCCTATGCCACCGACGACAGCGACAACGCCCGCCAACTGGCCTGGCACCGGTGGATACTGCGGCAGCACTTTGGGGTCGAGCCGAGCGGCTTTTGGAACCCGGAGCGCTGCTGGCGCTCCTCCCTGCTGCCCCTACTGCAGCAGTCCGGCTATCGCTATACCTTTGCCGAGGACACCCTGCTGCGCGGCGCCGGGGTGGGGGAACCGCACCGGGTCCACGCCCTCCGCCTACCCGCGGGGCCGCCCCTGGCCCTGCTCTGCGACGACCAGGAACTCAAACACCGCTTCAACCTGGCCATGTGGCTCGGTCAGCGGGAGCCCCTCTTGGACTACTTGCGGCAACTGCAGCGGGACCAGCGCGACGGGGATTGGGTCGCCGTCTATGCCGAGGACGGCGAGGCCTGCGGTCTGTGGGGCTACCAGCGGGGCCTGCTGCCGCAGCAGCAGTGGGCCGGCCTGGAGGCCCTGCTGACCGCACTGGAAACGCTGCCCTGGCTGCGGGTCGTCCTCCCCGGACAGGTCGTCGGGCGACCCCACCCCCTGGACAATCTACCCGACGGCCAGGCCTCCTGGATGGTGGCCTCCCTGCGCACGCCGGGGGCGCCCTACCACGAGGAGGGCTATGCCGACTGGTTCGACTATGCCGCGCGCTCCCCCCGGCTGACCTACTTTGGCCAGGTCTATGAGCAGGTGCGCCGCCGGCTGCGCGAGGTAGAGAGCGCAGTACGCACGCCCGCCGCCGGGCGGCTGCTCCGCCTGGCCGGGCTGGCCTTTGCCGCGCACCAGTACGAATTCGGCTGCATCGGCATCGGCCGCCGGGGGAGCACCTTTTGGGAGGCGGTGCGCCAGGCCCTGCCGGTGATCCGCGCGGCCGAGGAAGCGGATCGGGCCGCCGGGGGGCCGAGCTTTTGGGCCGAGGACGTCAACGCCGACGGCCGGGCCGAGCACCTCCTGCGCGACGGGGCAACCCTGGCCGTCCTGGGGCGCGGCGGCCGGCTGCTCTACGCCTTTGACCTGCGCCGGGGGCAGTGCTGGGCCGGCAACCCGGCCCTGGCGCCCGGCTGGGGAACATGGGACGAGCACGCCTACCCGGAGGCCGCGGTCTACCCGCAGCCCTGGCTGCCCCCCGACGACCGGCCGGACCTGGCCCCCTTTGCCGACCTGGCCGCGCCGGGCGACCCCCGCGCCGCCTGGCAGCACATGCTGCCGGAACACCTCTGGGCGCTGGTCCCCGGGACGGTGCGGCTGCACCGGCGCCCCCCGGACGGGCCGCCGCGGCGCCTGCCGCCGCCGGCCGGCCGCCGCGCCCTCAACGAGACCCTCTACGCCGACGGCGAGACGCTGCTGGCGCCGGGCGGGTGGAAAACCGGACGCTGGGAGGGCGGGGCACTGCGCTTTGCGGCGGAGGCGCCGGGGCTGGACCTGGAAAAAGAGGCCCGCCTGCGGGACGGCATGCTGGAGGTCGTCTACCACCTGGAGAACCGGGGGAAGGCCATCCGCCAGCTCGCGCTGGAGGTGGAGAACGAGCTCTGCCCCGACGCCCTGACGCTGCTGGACGCCGGCCGGGAAGGGGTGGCCTGGTGGAGCGAGGCCGGCCTGACCGCCGAGGCGACCCCGGCCAGCCGCGGCGCCTTTAACCGGAGGGCCGGACTGGGCGTCCGGGTCACCGCCCGGCCCGCGCCCGACGGGGTCGAGGGCCAGCTTGTGCTCGGCGCCCTGCTGCTGCGCTACCGCTTTTCGCTGGAACTGGCACCGGGGCAGGGCCGGCAGGTCCACCTCGGGCTGGCGGTGCTAGGGCGTTAGCACGTTCGCACGTTGGCGCGTTCTATACGATTGACGGTTGAAGGTTGACCGTTCGGCGCAGGGCGCTGCCTGTCCAGGGCGCTGCGCGCCTTTCGCTCGCTCGAAATGACGTGATTTGAGACCCCGGGCCGGACCAAGCACGGCTATTTTCAGAGCAGCCAACACGGCCATCCTCGGCTCTGCTGAGGCGGGCACCCCAAAGAACGTAAATCCGTGCAATCCGTGCGAAATCCGTGTCCTGCCAACCTTCTAACGTGCGAACGCGCCAACGTGCCAACGGTTGCGAATCTGGGCGGGATGTAGTACAATGCAGACCAAGGCACCGGGGACAGTGGCTTCCCAAAAGGAGAAGAATATGGAGATTTACCTCGATACCGCCAACGTACAAGAGATCCGCCACGCCGCCCGCCTCGGACTGATCAGCGGCGTGACCACCAACCCCTCGCTGATGGCCCGCGAAGAGGGCGCCGCTTTCAAAGAGACCGTGCAGGAAATCTGCTATATCGTGCAGGGACCCCTGAGTGCCGAGGTCGTCAGCCTGGAGCCGGACGACATGGTGCAGGAAGCCAAACGCATCGCCACCTGGAGCCCCTACGTGGTGATCAAGGTACCCCTGGTGCCCCAGGGACTGGAGGCCATCCACCGCCTGAGCCAGACCTATTTCGACGATGACAACATCTGTGCGGGCTGCCCCCACCAGGAGGAGTGTCCCACCGGGGTCGAAATGGCCGGCGACCTGGTGGAGGGGAGGCCCATTCCCACCAACGCCACCCTCTGCTTCTCGGTGAACCAGGGCCTCATGGCGGCCGTGACCGGCGCCACCTACGTATCGCCCTTTGTCGGGCGGCTCGACGATATCGGCCAAGACGGTATGGAGGTCGTCGAAGGGCTATCCGAGATCTATGACCTCTATGGCTTTGAAACCCGCCTGATCGCCGCCAGCATCCGCCACCCCCGCCACATCACCCGGGCGGCGTTGGCCGGGGCCGACATTGCCACCGTCCCCTACGGCGTGCTGATGAAATCGCTCCGACATCCCCTGACCGACATCGGGGTCGAACGTTTCTTGGCCGATTGGCAGGCGGCCCAGGGTTCATAGATGGAACCAGGCCCGGCCCAGGTTGGGGCCGGGAGGGTTGGTTGTCCAGGAGGACAACGAGGATTCTGGCCGACGTGGGCAGAAAACTGGAGAAGGAGGATTGCAATGGCGCGAATGGAACGAAATCTTGGCTTTGACCTGGTGCGGGCCACCGAGGTGGCTGCCCTGCAGTCGGGCCGCTGGATGGGACGGGGAGATCGCGAGGCCTGCGACCAGGCCGCGGTGGACGCGATGCGCTACGTGCTCAACAACATTGCCATGGACGGCATCGTCGTCATCGGGGAGGGAGAAAAGGACGAGGCTCCCATGCTCTACATCGGCGAACGCATCGGCACGGGCACCTTTCCCGAGGTGGACATTGCCGTGGACCCGGTCGAGGGAACCTCCCTGCTGGCCCACGGCCAGCCCGGCGCCATCGCCGTGGTGGCGGTGGCCAACCGTGGCTCGCTCTTTGGCACCCGCGAGATCGTCTACATGGAAAAGCTGGTCGTCAGCGAGGAGGCCGCCGACGTCGTCGACCTGACTGCTCCGGTCGCGGAGAACATCCGCAACGTGGCCAAGGCCAAAAAGATGGACCTGGACGACCTGACCGTCGTCGTCCTGGACCGGCCCCGCCATGCCGAACTCATCCAGGATATCCGCGAGACCGGTGCCCGCATCAATTTGATCGCCCACGGGGACGTCAACGCCTCCATCCAGGCCATGGTACCCAATACAGGGGTAGATATGCTCATGGGCATCGGCGGCGCGCCGGAGGGGGTGATCAGCGCCTGCGCCGCGCGCTGTCTGAACGGCGGCATCCAGTGCCGCCTGTGGCCGCGCAACGAGGAGGAACGGGAGGCGGCCCTGGCGGCCGGCCTGGACCTGGACAAGGTCATGACGGTGGACGATATGGCCCAGAGCGACGACGTATTTTTCGCCGCCACCGGCATCACCAACGGCGTCCTGCTCAAAGGGGTGCGTTATCGCGGACAGGGTGCCAAAACCCATTCCATAGTCATGCGCTCGGCATCGGGCACGGTGCGCTACCTGGAGGCGGATCACCGTTGGGACAAGTTGATGCGTATCTCGGACCTGGCCTTTGACGCGGTCAACTAGGTTCAACCCTGCTTGAGCACAATGCTGCCCAGGGGCACACCGACGTCCTGGGCGATCACCGGGCACTTGGTCTGCAGCAGGAAGAACAGGCGCGGCCCCTGCTCGCTCAACGTCTCATAGTTGGCCTGTCCCTTGGCGATCACCAGCTCGGCCCGATCAAAACGCTGCCGAAACGCTTCCGAGCAGCGCTTCAGGATGGTGCCGGGCGCGTCCGAGCCCGTGCTGACGATGGGGGCCACCTGGTCCAGGCCGGCCTGCAGGGCATCCTCCCGGGTGGCGTCGTTCAACGTCGGGCCGCCCTTGACCGCGTAGAGCACCTCGACGTCCAACTCCTCGATCAACAAGCGGTCGAAAACGGTCTCTCCGGCGTTGTCGGCCAGGTAGAGCACCTGGTCGACCCGCTCCAGGGCCTCGCGCAGTTCCGCGCTGTCGTCGATGGCAAAGGGCTGCTGCAGAACCAACTGCACCGTCTCCCAAAGGTCGTACTCCCGCCCGATGGCCAGGTCGATAATGTTGCCGGCGATGCTCAGTCGCAGGGCCGTATCCAGGGGCTCCTCGGCCTCGTCGAGCAGGGCCTTCAGGCGCGGGTAGAGCCCCAGGGCCTGGGCGGTGCTGGCCTGCTTGATCTGGCGATAGGGGTCCGGATTGCTCGACAGGCGGCGCACCAGGCGGTGGATCTCGTCGCCCAGCAGCGGCGGCGTCTGGCTGGGGTCCAGGCCCTTGAGCAGCTCCAGCACCTGCCGCATCACCTGGTGGGCCTGGTCCGGGTCGAGACCGGCGATGCGGCTGGCCTCCAGCGCCTGGCGCAGGAAACAAGGGTAGCACTCCAAATAGGTCCTCAATTCAACTCCTCGCTGCACGGGCAGCATTCGGCAGGGCCGGCGCACACCCACAATATACCATGGATGGACGCGGGGGGCAAATGCATGAGGAAATTCCCCATGCTGTAGGGGCGAGGCAACGATCCGGCGATTCTTCGAATCGTTGGATCGCCGTCGCCCCTACTATGCCACATCCACCGCTTGTCGTGCCCGCCGGCCTACTCCACCGGGACCAGGGCCAGCCGCACCGCGCCGGCCGGCGGGATTTCCAGCAGGGCCGGGTCCAGTCGCTCCACCACCTCCACCACCTGGGCGCGGGTGATGCTCTGGAGATCCTCCACGGCCTCGGCCAGGGAGCGAGCCGGCCGGCCGGCCGGCGGGGCCAACTGCAGGCGCGGCAGCTCGCTGCCCAGGGGCAGGCTGCGCTCGCTCTTGTAGCGGCGCACGGCGGTGGCAATGTCCACCAGGGTCTGCCCGCTGGACTCGGCAACCTCGTCATCCAGGGCCTCGTCGACCGTGGGCCAGGCCGATTTGTGGATGGAGGCAGCCCCTTCCAACGGGGCAAAGAGCTGCTGGTAGATCTCTTCGGTGACGTAGGGCAGCAGTGGGGCCAACAGCTTGACCGTCGTCAACAACACCTGGTAGAGAGCGTAGCGGGCCCCGGCCCCGCCGGCCCCATCCCCATTGTAGAGGCGCAGCTTGGCCATCTCGATATAGTTGTCGGCCAGGTCCTTCCAGAAAAAGTTCTCCGTCTCGCTCTTGGCCGCGGCATAGTCGTACTGCTGGAACAGCGCGCTCACCCGGCGCACCAAGCGCTGGGTGCGGGCCAGGATCCAGCGGTCGGCCGGCGAGAGGGCCGGCGGCCGCGGCGGCGGCCGGTAGCCGGCCAGGAAGCGCTGGCTAAAGCGGGCCACGTTCCACAGCTTGTTCACCAGCTTGACCCCGAGTTGGATCTTTTCCTCGCTGATAATGGAATCCTTGCCCGGCCCCGTGCTGCCGGCCCAGTAGCGCACGGCGTCGGCCGAATAGCGTTCGATCATGTCCAGCGGCGACATGGGGCCGCCCCCACGGCTCTTGCTGATCTTGCCCAGTCCCTCCGGGGCCAGGCCCCAGCCCGAGATGGCCACGTCCCGCCAGGGCAGTTGCCCAAAGTGAAAGTGCGACTTGGCAATGGTGTAAAAGGCCCAGGTGCGGATGATCTCGTGGGCCTGCGGCCGCAGGGACATGGGAAAGACCTGCTGGTAGAGGGCCTCGTTGCCCCCCCAGCGGCCGGCGATCTGGGGGGTCAGCGAGGAGGTCGCCCAGGTATCCATGACGTCCTCCTCGGGGCGGAAAGCGTCGCCCCCACAGGCGCAGCGCCGGCCGGGCGGCCGCGCGCTCGGCTCCACCGGCAGCTCGTCCTCCTCGGCCAGCACGACCGCGCCGCAGTCCTGGCAGTACCAAACCGGAAAGGCCACGCCGTAGGATCGCTGGCGCGAGATACACCAGTCCCAGCCCAGGTTCTCCACCCAGGCCTGGTAGCGCGCCTGCATGTGGGGCGGGTACCAATGGACCTGCCGGCCGGCCTCGATCAACTCCTCCTTGGCGTCGAGCAGGCGGATGAACCACTGCGGGGTGACGATATACTCCACCGGCGTATCGCAGCGCTCGTGCACGCGCACCGACTGCTCCAGCGGCTGTTGGCCCAAGAGCCGGCCCTGCGCCTCCAGGGCCTCGACGATGCGTTGGCGGGCCTGGGTCAGGGGCAGCCCGGCGAACTCGCCGGCCAGCTCATTCAGCCGGCCCTGGCGGTCAACGACCTGCTGGAGCGGCAGTCGGTGCCGGTACCACCACTCCACATCGGTGGCGTCGCCAAAGGTGCAGCACATGACGGCGCCGGTGCCCTTTTCGGGGTCGGCCTCGGGGTCGGCCAGGACGGGCACGGCCTGCCCGAACAGGGGCACTGCGGCCTCCTGGTCCAGCAGGTGCGCCAAGCGCCCGTCCGCGGGGTGCACGAAAACGGCCACGCAGGCCGGCAGCAGTTCCGGCCGGGTGGTGGCGATGGGCAGGGTGTCCCCGTTTTCCAGTCGAAAGGCCAGGGTATAAAAGGTACTGGGGCGTTCCAGGTCGTTCAGCTCGGCCTGGGCGATGGCCGTGCCGCACTCGGTGCACCAGATGGTGGGGGCCTGCCGGCGGTAGGCCCGGCCCTGGCGGTAGAGATCCAGAAAGGAGCGCTGCGAGACCCGGCGGGAGTGCTCGTCGATGGTGCGATAGGTATAGCGCCAGTCGACGGACAGCCCCAGGCGGGACCAGAGCGCCTCGTATTCCCGCTCCATGTCCCGGCTGACCTGCAGGCAGATTTCGATAAAGCGCTCGCGCCCCACCTCGCCGGCCCGGATGCCCATGGTGCGCTCCACCAGGCGCTCGGTGGGCAGGCCATTGTCGTCGTAGCCCATGGGATAAAAGACGCGGCGGCCGTTCATGCGCCAAAAGCGGGCCATAAAGTCGGTGTGGCTGTAAGAGTAGCAGTGTCCCAGGTGCAACAAGCCCGAAACGGTAGCCGGGGGCGTATCAATGGCGTAAACGGCCCCCTCCACCTCCGGATCGAAATGATAGACGCCTGCTTCCTGCCAAAACTCGCGCAGACGGGCCTCCACCTCCTGCGGTTTGTAGCGCCTGGGCCATGCCATCGTGCACCTCCTATGGACGTCCTGCTTCCTGCTTAAATCAAAACCCCCTCCATCCTCATCTGAGGACGGAAGGGTCCGAATTCCGCGGTACCACCCCATTTCGCCGGCTGTTACCAGGCCGACGCACTCGCCGCCCCGACCAACATCAGGGCCTCGCTGTAACGGGCTCACCCGTGTCGTTCTACTCTCGCACGCGGCGATTTCTTCGACATCGTTCCCGGGCGACCTTGGACGGGGCGCTGCTGGGCTGGCTCTCAGCCGCCGACCAGCCTTCTCTGTCAGTGCGTTTCCCGTCTACTCCTCCCGGCATTTCTTATCTTTTCCTGACCCGGCGCAGCGACAATGTCCGCACCAGGGGTCTATATCCCATTATACTATGGGCCGGGGAGGACGTCAACTTGCAGAGTCGCACTGTTGACATTTTTCCAATATTAAGGTATAATCAGCTTTGGTAATGAACGATAAGGAGGTACCGATGCCCAGAGGTGGTGGTCGAGGTGGACGGCGGGGTTGGGGCCAGTTGGCCCTTTTCCTGCGCCCGGGGATCCTGCTTTTGCTCCGGGAGGACCCCTCCCACGGATACAACTTGATCGAGGACCTGCGCCGGCAGGGCATCATCGACGAGGATTTGGACGCGGGGATCGTCTACCGCTACCTGCGGGACATGGAGGAGCAGGGCATGCTCCTTTCCGAGTGGGAGACGAGCGGGCCTGGAGTGCCACGCAAGGTCTACCGGCTGACCCCCCTGGGCGAGGAATTTGTGCACGGCTGCATGCAGAACCTGCAGCGGACGCGCCAGCGACTGGGGGACTTGTTCCAGATCTATCGCCGAAACTTTTCCGAGGAGGACTCGTGATCCTGGAAGCCCTCTGCGACAGCATCGAGCCGGCCCCGCTGGAAGAGATCCGGATCGGGCCCTTTTGGACAGTGGCTGTGGTTCGGCGGGGCAAACGGCGCCGGGCTGGCCTCGACCATGCACGGCAGCGATGGGCACCATCACCAGGGGCCCCCGGTGCGCCAGGCCGGCCGCCTTTTGGAATTGCCCCCGCTCGAGTTGGCCCGTCTGGCCTTTTCGGAGCAGGCGCTGGAGGCCAGTATCGGCATGGCCGTGATCAACGCCCTGCTGGAGGTAGACGAGCAGCGCTGCCGGGAGGAAAACGCCCTCGAGACCATCCGGCGCGAGGGGGAGGACAAGCGGGTGGCCCTGGTGGGGCATTTCCCCTTTATCGCCCGGCTGCGCAGGGACGTAGGCGAACTCTGGGTGCTGGAACTGCGCCCAGGAGAGGAGGACCTGTCGGCCGAGGAGGCCGTCAAGTGGATCCCACGCGCCGACGTCGTCGCCCTCACCGCCACGGCGCTGATCAATCACACCATAGAGGATCTGTTGGCGCTGTGCCGACCGGGGGCTTATGTAGTGATCTTGGGGCCGACCACGCCGCTCAGCCCGCTGCTTTTTGAGTGCGGGGTCACTGCGCTGGCCGGATCCCTGGTGCAGGATGTGGACACCGTATTGCGTTGCGTCAGCCAGGGCGTCACTTTTCAGCAGATGCGGGGGGTACGCACTGTGTTAATGACAGAGCAATATAGAGGGACGCAAGTCAACGGAACGGGCCATTCGGGCTCATAGTACCGGGGCAGATTTTGCCCCCACAGATAGGAGACAAGCACACATGGTTACGGAGAAACAAGTTTTAGAGGCATTGTCCAAGGTCAAGGATCCCGAGCTGCGCCGGGACGTCGTCGAGCTGGGCATGATCCACGACGTAGAGATTGAGGAGGGCCGGGTCAGCTTTACCCTGGCCCTGACCACCATGGCCTGCCCCTTCAAAGAACGCATGGTGGAAAACGCCCGCCTGGCCGTGGGGGCCCTTCCGGGGGTGAACCAGGTGGAAGTCAACCTGCGGGCGATGACCCCGGAGGAGCGAAAAAAGATCGTTGGCGACCAAACCGAGGGCGTCGCGGCGGCGCTGAACGACGTCAAGCACATCATTGCCGTGATGAGCGGCAAGGGCGGGGTGGGTAAATCGTTAGTGGCCGGCCTGTTGGCCGTGGCGCTGCGCCGGGAGGGCTACGAGGTCGGCGTTCTGGACGCCGATATTACCGGCCCGAGCATTCCCCGTCTGTTCTTTTCCGATCCCCCGCAGCCCCAGGGCGGTCCGATGGGCCTGGTCCCGGTCGACAGCAGCACCGGCATCCGGGTCATGTCGATCAACCTGCTCCTGCCCCGCGAGGACGAAGCGGTGATCTGGCGAGGTCCGCTGATCAGCCGGGCCATCCAGCAGTTCTGGGGCGACGTGATCTGGGGCGAATTGGACGCCCTGGTCGTGGACCTGCCCCCGGGCACCTCGGACGCCTCCTTGACCGTAATGCAGTCCATCCCCCTGGACGGGGTGGTGATGGTGACCTCGCCGCAGGGGCTGGCCGGCATGGTGGTGCGCAAGGCCGCCCGCATGGCCCAGCAGATGAAGGTGCCGCTGCTGGGACTGGTGGAGAACATGAGTTACGTGACCTGTCCGGGCGCTGAGGAACCCTTCGAGCTGTTTGGCCCCAGCCATGCCCACGAAATCGCCTCCCTGGTGGGCGTGCCCTTCCTGGGGCGCCTGCCCATCGACCCGCGCATCGCCACCATGTGCGACGTGGGCCAGATCGAGGACTATCCGGCGAAAGAGTTCGAGCCCATCGCCCGGGAGGTTGCGCGGACGATCGGATTGACAAAGGTGCCGGCCTAGCCTTTCAGCGGACCGGGGCGGTCAAGTATTGGGCCAAGCTTGACTTTGGCCCCAAAGTAACAGTTTTGGAGGAATTATGATCAAAATCGCAGCAGTAACCGACGATGGTGAGACCATCAGCGAGCACTTTGGGCGGGCCTACTATTACGCCGTGTGGACAACCGAGGAGGGCCAGCTTGTGAACAAGGAGCTGCGCGACAAGATGGGCCACCACCATTTTTCAGGGCAGGGGTTTGCCCAGCAGGAGGACCCCCGGGGCCACGGCTTTGGGGAGGCATCGCACGACCGCCACCTGAACATGATCGATGTCATCTCGGACTGCCAGGTGCTCCTGGCACGCGGGATGGGGCGGGGAGCCCAGCACAGTATGGAGCAGGCCGGCATCCGGCCTGTGCTGACGGACATTGCCGGCATTGAGGAGGCCGTGCAGGCCTATTTGGCCGGCAGCCTGGAGGAGCGTCCCGAGCTGGCCCACTGAAGGGCCGGCCGACCGAGGTGTAGCATGCAGATTGTTGTTGCCAGTGGTAAGGGGGGGACGGGAAAAACAACCGTAGCGGTGAGCCTGGCCCTGGCCCTGATCGAAGAGCTGGGTCCAGGCCAGGTCTGGCTGGTGGATGCCGACGTGGAGGCGCCAAACGCGCACCTTTTCCTGCACCCCGATCTGGATCGCCGCGAGGAGTTTGCCCCACCCGTTCCCAAGGTGGACCTGGATCTGTGCACCGGCTGCGGCCGCTGCGGCGAGGTCTGCCAATTCCATGCCATCGTCGCCTTTCCGGCGGCGGAGGAGGGGCAGCGGCCCACCGTATTGGTCTTTGACGACCTCTGCCACAGTTGCGGCGGCTGCGCCCTCGAGTGCCCCGAGAACGCCATCCGCGAGGTCCCGCACCGCACCGGTGTCATCGAGTTCGGCCGGGTCGGCCCACTGCAGTTTATGCACGGCCTGCTGGACGTGGGCAAGGCCATGGCCACGCCCCTGATCGGCCGCTTGAAGCAGAGCGTCGAGAACGTCCAGGGGGTCGTGCTGATCGACGCCCCACCCGGCACGGCCTGCTCCGTCGTCAACAGCATGCACGGCGCCGACTTTGTGCTGCTGGTCACCGAGCCCACCCCTTTTGGCCTGCATGACCTGCGCTTGGCCATCGAGGTCAGCCGGGAACTGGGCCTTGAGGCCGGGGTCGTGATCAACCGCGACGGCATCGGGGACGCCGGCGTGGAGGACTATTGCGCCGAACAGGGCCTGCCCATCCTGCTGCGCATCCCCTACGACCGCCGCATCGCCGAGGCCTATGCCCGGGGGCAGCCGCTGCTGCAGAGCCATCCCGAATACAAAGAGCCCTTCCTGCAGCTTTACCGGCAGATCCTGGCGGAGGTGGACCGATGAAAGAGATCGTGGTGCTCAGCGGTAAAGGAGGCACCGGCAAGACGACCGTGACGGCGGCCCTGGCCCACCTGGCCTCCCTGGAACGTCGGCTGGTGCTGGCCGACGCCGACGTCGACGCGGCCAACCTGGAACTGGTCGTGGACGCCCAGATCCAGTCCGAGCACGAGTTCTCCGGGGGCAGGCTGGCCCGGGTAGACCCCGAACTCTGTACGGCCTGCGACGTCTGCGCACAGGTCTGCCGTTTTGGGGCGGTGCTGCCGGGCGAGGTATACGAGATCGACACGATTTCCTGCGAGGGCTGCGCGGTGTGCTTTTACCAGTGCCCCGTCGAGGCCATCCGTATGGAGCCGGCCATGGACGGACACTGGTATGTTTCTCAGAGCCTCTATGGCCCGCTGGTCCACGGGGCCCTGCGGGCCGGCCGCGAGAACTCGGGCAAGCTGGTCGCCACCGTCAAGGAGGAGGCCCGCAAACTGGTCGAGGACGACGGTCTGCTCCTGGTGGACGGACCGCCGGGTATTGGCTGTCCGGTCATTGCCTCGCTCACCGGCTGCCAGTTGGCGCTGGTGGTCACCGAGCCGACGGTGGCCGGCCTGCACGACATGGAGCGCATCGTCGGCGTAGCCCGGCATTTCCAAGTGCCGGTGAAGGTCGTGCTGAACAAGGCGGACTTGAGCGTGGAACGCAGCGACGAGGTAAGCCGTTTCTGCGAACAGGAGGGGCTCGAACTGATCGGCCAGATCCCCTTTGACATGGGCGTGACCCAAGCCATGGTCCAGGGAGTCACTGTGACAACCAGGGAAGGGCCCGCGACGACGGTGCTGCACGCAATCTGGGCCCGACTGCGCGGCTGGCTGGAAGAGCAATCATATTAATCATTCTAGAGAGGTGAATTACATGAAGATCGTGATTTCTTCTACGGGCAATGAGTTGAACGCCCAGGTCAGCCCTGTTTTTGGGCGCTGTCCGTTCTATGCCTTTGTGGATACCGAAGCCGAGGACCTGGCCTTTCAGGCCGTGCCGAACCCGGCCGTATCCGCGATGGGCGGGGCCGGCATCCAGGCGGCCCAGTTCGTCGTCGAGCAGGGCGCCCAGGCCGTGATCAGCGGCAACCTGGGCCCGAACGCCTTTTATGTCCTGCAGAACAACGGGGTGCCGCTCTATAGCTTTGCCGGCGGCACAGTGGCCGAGGCCGTGGAGGCCTTCAAGGCCGGCAAACTGACCCAGGGGCCAGGGGCAACCGTGGGCGCCCACACCGGTATGGGCCGCGGTATGGGCCGCGGCATGGGCCGCGGCATGGGCCGCGGTATGGGCCAGGGCGCGGGATTCCAACAGCCCGCCGCCGGCGGCTCGCAGCCGCCCACAGAGGCCGAAGAGGAAGAGTAAAAGTTGGAGGTTGGAGCCGCAATCGCGGATAGCGACCGATGGGAGGTGAACGAGTATGCTGCAGGTTCAGCAGCACCTCTGCCTGGGGTGTGCGGCCTGTGTGGACGTCTGTCCATTGGCGGCGATCCGGATAAAGGACGATCGTGCCTGGATTGACCCCGCACTGTGCGACGGCTGTGGCGCCTGTGTGGCCGCCTGCCCGCAGGGGGCCATCCAAGAGGTGCCCGAGCCCGCCTGGGCCGCCTCGGCCGAGGGGGTGGACAAGTACGCGCCTGCGCAGACGAGATCCTCGTCTGCACAGGAGATTATCCACGTACAACTCCCCCCACCCCCGGCCGTGCGAGAGACGGAAGCGCCCCTCTCCCGGCGCGTCCTGCCATTGGTAGGAGCCGCTCTGGGCTTTTTGGGACGGGAAGTGGGGCCCAAGCTGGTAAACCTGGCGGTAGATCTGCTGGAGCAGCGCTTGAGCCAACCGGCGGACGAAAAGTCGCCGGTTGGCTCGCGGTCCGAGGGGCAGGCGCTGGCCGGACGGGACAACGCCCGGGTCTCTGGGGGCCGTGGCCGGCAGCGCCGGATCCGCGGCCGTGGCCAGCGCCGTCGAGGAAAATAAGGAGTCCCCATGCCGATCTATGAATATCGCTGCGGCAATTGCTCGGCGCAGGTCGAAATTCTGGTGCGCTCGGCCGATACTGTGCCGCACTGTCCACACTGTGGCGCTGTACTGCAGGAACGTTTGCTCTCGGCCCCCTACGTGATGCGTGGGCCAAGGGCCGCAGCCAGGGACCAGACCTGCTGTGGTCGGGAGGAACGCTGTGACAAGCCTCCCTGCGCTGAGGGGGATTCCTGTCATCGATCGTACGATTAAACCGACTGAGGAGGTGAATGAGATGGCATCAGGACGTGGAGGTAGTGGAGACCGTAGCGGAGGTGGTGGGGCTGGGGGTCGGGGGCGCCTGGGCGGTACCAGGCCCGGAGCCGGCCCCGGCGGCAACTGCGTCTGCCCCAACTGCGGCCACAAGGTCCCGCATCAGCGGGGCCTGCCGTGCTACGAGCGGGCCTGCCCCAAGTGCAGCACCCGCTTGGTACGAGAATAGCACGATTTGCCGGGCTAAGGGATAGCCCGTCATTCCGAGTAACTCAAACCGCGGGCCAGCTTTGCTGGCCCGGCGGTAGGCTAGAGCACAGAAACTTCAAGTTTCTGGGTAGCGGAGTGCCGCGCAGCGGCACGGAGTCGAGGAATCGCCTTGCATTTCAGGCGATTCCTCGACTCGCTTCAAGGCGCTGCGCGCCTTTCGCTCGCTCGGGATAAGGTGTTTTGACCCTCTGGGCCAATCCTGCCCCATTCACAAACCTGTCCGCTGGCCAGGCCTTTTCTACAGGACCAGGACCACACCGAACACCAACTCGACCAGCAAGCTGATGATGTTCGACTGGACCACGGACTTGTCCAGGAACATGGAGACGAGGCGAATGGCGCCGATCACCAGATAGGTGATCCCCAGGATCTGGTAGGCCAAGGACTCGCCCAGGACCAGGGGCAGTGCCCCGAGGGCGATAAAGACCCCGCCCAGGACGGCCCGAATCTCGGTCACTCCGCGCCCGCCGTCGGGATTGAGCCCGGTAAAGCCACGAACAGCTCTGGGCCAAAACAGCGAGACCAGACCGGTGGCGACGGTCGCCCCGGCGGCGATGTATTGGAGAATTTGCAGAAACATAGCGCCTCCTTGAATGATGGTCTAGGCCGGCCTCTCCGGCAGCTCGATACCCAATTTCTGCATCATATAGAACAGCGTTTCGCGCAGGCCCTCCTCCAATGGACGGACTTGATAGCCCAGCTCACGCCGGGCCTTGTCGTTGCGGCCCAGGTAGGTCACGCCGGCGGTGACGCGCAGGCTCTCGGCGCGGTAGGTATCGGGCAGCGGCACCACCGAGCCCACGACCCGCATGAGGCCGGACATCAGGCGCAGCAGGGTTGGCGACAGGTGCAGCCGGGGGACCGGGATACCCGTAATTCGTTCGGCCAGTTCAAAGGCATCCTCCAGGGTATGGGGTGGGCCGGCGATGATATAGCTCTCCCCGGGCCGGCCCTTGTCCATCGCCAGGAGGTGCCCGCGCACCACGTCGCTGACGTGGCCCCAGCAGAGCGCGGCCCCCCGGGGCACCAGGGGCAGTTTGCGCTGTAGGTAAGCCTCGAACGACTTGGCCACCAGGCTGTGATCGCCGGGGCCATAGACCGCCCCCGGCATGACGATCACCAGCGGCAGCCCCTGCTCGATCATGGGCTCGGCGACCCGATAGTGGGCCAATCTCTTGGTACGGTCATATTCGTTCAGGTGCGGGCCCGTGTAGCGGTAGCTTTCGTCCACCATCCGGCCCTGGGTATCCGAAAAAACGGCCAGGGTGCTGGTATAGACGCCCTTGGGCAGGCCCAGGTCCCGCATCAGTTCCAGCACGTTGCGGGTGCCCTGGACGTTGACGCGTTGGGCCGGCCGCTTGTCCCGGGCTCCGATCTGGTACCAGCCCGCGATATGAAAGAGGCCATCGGTGCCGGCCATAGCCGCGCGCATACTCTCCTTATCGGTGACATCGCCCTGGGCCAGGGTGACGCCGAGTTGGGCCAGTTGGCCGGCCCTGGCCGGATCCCGCACCAAAGCGACGACCTGGTGGCCGGCCGCGACCAGTTGGTGGACCAGCCGGCTGCCGATAAAGCCGGTTGCGCCGGTGACGAAATATCGCATCGGGTCCTGCTCCTTTTGAGATACCCATCCGTATAGGGTAGAATAGACGGAGCATTATGCTCCAACAAATTCATTATACCGGGGGGGCCGTGGGAAAGCAACTCAGCGGCCGGCCGCCATTTCCTCAACCCATTCCAGGGTGAGGATATGCACACCCCGGTCATAGTTGGCCGGCCGGGTCTCTAAAAACTTTATGAATACCGTGGTCATGGCAAGCCTCCGGATAGGAGTTGAATTGGTTCCAGGTCCAGTATACCTCAAAACCCTCTGCTTGGGTAGTCTGTGCGCGGGTCAAAATTGACAGTTGCCCGCATCCAATGGTACAATGACGATAGACCATCGTAGAGCAAGGAGAACGAGCGTGGACATCCACTGGGAGCAGGCCTTTGACGAAATCGTAGAGCACCTGCAGGCCTTGGTGCGCCTGGATACGACCAATCCCCCGGGCCAGGAGCGCCCGGCCGCCGAGTACCTGGCCCAGGTGCTGAGGAGGGAAGGCCTGGAACCACTGATCCTGGAATCGGCTCCGGGACGGGCTAACCTGGTGGTCCACCTGCGCGGCACCGGGCAAGAGCGGCCGCTGCTGCTGCTCTCCCACCTGGACGTCGTCCCGGCCGAACCGGACAAGTGGCGCTATCCGCCCTTTTCGGCCACCGTCAGCGAGGGCTATATTTGGGGCCGGGGCACCATGGATGCCAAAAACCTCACGGCCATCGAATTGATGACCCTGCTGCTGCTCAAACGGCAGGGGCTGCCTTTGAAACGCGATATTGTGATGGTTGCCTGCGCCGACGAGGAGGAAGGTAGTCGCTACGGCCTGCGCTGGTTGATCGAAAACCACGCCGATCTACTCGAGGCCGCCTTTGCCATCAATGAGGGGGGCGGCTATGGCTTTGATCTACGCGGGCAGCCCTACTTTACCTGCCAGACGGCCGAAAAGGGAATCTGCTGGCTGCGCATGGATGCCTCCGGCTTGTCCGGTCAGGCGGCTGTGCCCATAGAGGAAAACGCCGTCGTCATCCTGGCCGAAGCCATCTCCAGGCTGGGCCGGACAGCGCTGCCGCTGCATCTCACCCCCACCGCAGAGCGTTTTATCGAGGGCCTGGCCCGGGGGCAGGGCGCCGAGACAGCCATACTGGTGCGGGGCTTGTTGGATCCGGCGGCCAGCTCTTTTCTGCTGCGGCAGCTTCCCCTTTCGCCGACCTGGCTCCGTCTGCTGCATGGGATGTTGCACAATACGGTCACTCCCACAGTGCTGCAGGCCGGCCGCGAAATCCAGATCATCCCTTCCCGGGCGACGGCCCGCCTGGACGGGCGCCTGCTCCCTGGTCAGCACCCGGAGCAGTTTCTGCGTGAGGTCACCGACATTGTCGGCCCGGCCATTGATGTCCAGGTGGAAGAATACGTGCCCCCCCTGGAATCCGATCTGGACAGCCCCCTGTATCGCACAATTGAGGCCGTAATAGCCGAGGTGGAACCACAATCGATCCTGCTGCCCATGATGCTCTGTGGATCCACCGACGCCAAATATCTGGACGTCCTGAACATCAGCAGCTACGGCTTTTGTCCCATGCGGGACGAGGGTCCAGTCAGCCCGATGCAGTTGGCCCACGCCCACAACGAGCGCATCACCCTGGACAATTTGCGCTTTGGCCTGGAGGTGCTGTACCGGGTGGTACGGCGCTTTTGTGCTGCTCCGTAAACAGCGCCGTATCCGACCGGGCCATTTTCCTTGTTTACGGTGCTCGCCTCGGTGCTGTTGGGGACAGGGAATGGGCCCTGCCAGTGCGACTAGTTTGGGCCATCCTCCGCCGCATCTGCTTCGACCGGGGCGGCGTCGGGGGACTGTGGCCGAGAGAGCACGCGCTGGGCCGTTTCGGCCAGGGCTTGCGCGGCCCAGTGAATTTGCTCCTCGTTGTTACCTTCGACTATGATCCGCAGCAGGGCTTGGGTGCCCGAGTAGCGCAGCAGCAGGCGGCCCTCCGAACCCAGGCGTTCTTCCACAGCCACCCGCACCCGTTGTATTTCGGGCAAAGACTCTAGAGGCGGTTTGCGTGGCACCGGTACGTTGATCGTAACCTGGGGGGTCTTGTTCAGTTTGGCCAGGGCGGAGAGCGGCTGTTTGCGCCGTACAGCGACGCCGAGCACCCGCATCGCGGTGTATAGGCCATCGCCGGTGGTACTGCCCTCGCCAAAAAGGATAATGTGTCCGGAGGGTTCCCCCCCCAAAACGAAATCCCCTTCCAACATCCGCCGGGCCACCTGGCGGTCGCCCACCGGAACCCGCTCCAGCAGGCCCCCCATCGCCTGTAGCGACTGTTCCAGGCCCAGATTAGACACGACCGTGCCTACCACGGTGTTATGGCGTAGTTGCCCCCGGCTGTACAAATCGCGGGCCAGGATATGCAGGAGATCATCGCCATCCAGCAAATCGCCCTGCTCGTCAATCAACAGAACCCGATCGGCATCACCGTCGAAGGCGATGCCAGCATCGGCGCCCCGGTGCAATACTTCCTCCCGCAGCAAAGCGGGATGCTCGGAACCACAGTTCTGGTTAATGTTCTCCCCGTCCGGGTGGGCGCAAAGCACCGTAAGCTCGGCACCCAGACGGCGGAAAAGCTGGGGGGCAAGCTCAAAAGCGGAGCCGTGGGCGCAGTCCAGGACCAGGTGCCATCCCTGCAGCGGTTTAGGCCGGCCGGAGCGGTTGAGGAGGGCCTGGAGATAGGCCTCTCCGGGCGGGATTTCGGACTGGGCCCTCTGGCCGATGCGCAAATGCCCGGACCAGGTAATGGCTTGGACCTCCCGGATGCGGCGTTCAATATCGCGCTCGATCTCGGGGGGAAACTTGAAGCCGGTGCTGCTAAAGAGCTTGATGCCATTATCGGGGTGGGGGTTATGCGAGGCCGAGATCACGATCCCCAAGCCGGCCCCAAAGTGACGCACCAGGAAGGCGACCGCCGGGGTGGGGATAATGCCCAGGGACAAGACATCCAGGCCCCGTTCCATCAACCCTGCGGCCAGAGCCGCTTCAAGCATAGGGCCGGAGGAGCGAGTGTCCCGGCCGATGACGGCCATGGAAGGGGCCCCAGACTCCTGGGCCATACCGCTCAACGTCTGACCCAGGCGCACCATAAAATCGGCCGTCAGGGGCCATTGAGGCACCCGTCCGCGAATGCCATCCGTACCAAAGAGGCGACTATGGTCAGACACCCGCTTGCTCCTTTCCCGGCGGTGTGGCCGGCTCAGGGGTTCTCAATCCCAGCATTTCTTGGCCGGCCTGCAAAAGAGCCTGCACCCGCTCGGTCGTCCCGGATTCTGCGTACAGGCGCAGCAGGGGCTCTGTGCCCGAGGGACGGATGAGGAGCCAGCTTCCATCCGCCAGCACATATTTGAAGCCGTGTTCACCGAGATTGGCCTGAACCTCTTGACCGAGCAGCGTCGGGGGAACCCCTTGGTGCAAGTCGGCCAACATTTCGGCGGTGCCTGCGGAGCGGTGCATATCGATGCGGGCATAGTGATACTCCCCCACCTGTTCAAAGAGATGTTCCACCAGCTCGGAGGGGGTTTTCTCCAAGCGGACCATCATGTCGAGCAAAAACAGGGCGGCCAGCACCCCGTCCCGCTCGGGGATATGCTGGCGAAAACCGTATCCGCCGCTTTCCTCTCCCCCGATCAGTGCATCCTCTTGCACCATCTTGGTACCGATGTATTTGAAGCCTACCGGGGTCTCAAAAACAGGCAGACGATAGCGTTCGGCCAGCTTATCGACCATAGCCGTACTCGATATCGATTTGACAATGGGGCCACGTCGTCCGCGCACTTCGAGCAAGTAGAGCGTCAGCAGGGCGAAAACGCGCAGTGGATCGACAAAGTTACCGCGTTCGTCCACCAAGCCCAGGCGGTCGGCGTCACCATCGAAAGCTATGCCGACATCGGAGCCACTGTCCCGCACAACCGCGCACAGCTTGCCCAGGTTGTGGGCCAGGGGTTCGGGATTTTTCATGCCGGGGAAAATGGGGTTGCGCTCGCCGTGGATCTCGACCACGCGGCTGCTGCCTCCATTGAGCAGGGCCGGCAAATACCCTATACCGGCCCCGTACATAGGATCCGAGATAATCGTCAGGCCAGCCTGGCGAATGCGCTCCAGGTTGACCAGGCTGACCAATTGTTCCTGATAGGCATCAAAGGGGTTGAAGCGGGTGATCAGGCCGCTCTGGCAGGAGAGTTCAAAGTCCTTCCTTTGCACCGGGCTTTGATCCAGCAGGGCCTCAACGGACTTGACCATTTCGGGGGGCGCCGCGGCGCCATATTGGGACTTGAGCTTGAATCCGTTATAGCGGGCCGAATTGTGGCTGGCCGTAATGACTACCGCCCCGGCCGCCTGGCGGGGCAGCACGGCGTAGGCCACTGTGGGCGAGGGGCAGGACTGCTCGCAGAAAGAAACGGGGATGCCGTTCCCAGCCATCACTTCTGCCACGGCCCGGGCAAAATCCTCCGAGGCAAAGCGCTGGTCGTAGCCAATGACCAGGCCCTTGGAGGCAATCTGCTGGGACAAGAGGTAATGGGCCAGGGCCTGGCTGAGGCGGCGGACGTTGTCAAAGGTAAAGTCCTCAGCAATAATAGCGCGCCAGCCATCGGTGCCAAAGTGGATAGGCGTAGGCATGGGGAACCTCCCTTGGATATAATCGATCTAGGCCGGCGTATAAACTTCCACAGATTGCGCCGGCTGACGGGTCTGGTTCAGCAGAGACTGCAGCTCTTGACCCTCCAGCGTCTCGACCTCGATCAGGCGCTGCGCGACTTGCTCCAGGACCGCACGGTGCTGTTCCAGGATGGAGCCTGCTCGTTGGTAGGCCGATTCGACAATGCGGCGCACCTCATCGTCGATCAGCCGAGCAGTGCTGTCGCTATAGTCACGCTGTTCTGAAATCTCGCGCCCCAAAAAAACCAGTTCTTCCTTTTGGCCGTAGGTTACCGGTCCCAGTTCTTCGCTCATACCGAACTGGGTGACCATGCGCCGGGCCATCTTGGTGGCCCGTTCGATATCGTTCTGCGAGCCACTGGTAAGCTCATCAAAGATCAATTTCTCGGCGGCATAGCCCCCCATGGCATAGGCCATATCGGCCAGTATCTTGGGGCGGGGCATCAAGTAGCGATCTTCTTCCGGCAAGGCCATGGTATAGCCCAGGGCCATGCCCCGCGAGACAACCGAGACCTTGTGTACCGGGTCGCACTCTTCGATCATGTGTGCCACCAGGGCGTGTCCGGCCTCGTGATAGGCGATGACCTGTTTCTCCTCCTCGCTGATGCGGCGGCTTTTACGTTCGGGGCCGGCCACCACCTTTTCGGCGGCCTCCTCCAGTTCGTCCATGCCGATCTGCTTCTTGTTGCGGCGGGCGGCCAGGATGGCGGCCTCGTTGACCATGTTAGCCAGGTCGGCTCCGGAAAAGCCTGGTGTCTGCCGGGCCAGAACCTCCAGATCCAGGTTGGCGGCCAGGGGCTTGCCGCGAACATGGACCTGCAAGATATCCATGCGACCGCGCATATCGGGCCGGTCCAGGACGACGCGGCGGTCAAAGCGGCCGGGCCGCAGCAGGGCCGGGTCCAGGATGTCGGGCCGGTTAGTGGCAGCAACGATAATGACGTTGGTGCTGGTGTCAAAGCCGTCCATCTCGACCAGGATCTGGTTGAGCGTCTGCTCGCGCTCGTCGTGGCTTCCGCCCAGCCCGGTGCCGCGCTGCCGACCGACAGCGTCAATCTCGTCGATAAAGACGATGGCCGGGGCGTTGCGCTTGGCCTGGTCGAACAGATCTCGAACGCGGCTGGCCCCCACACCTACAAACATTTCGACGAACTCGGAGCCCGAGATGGAAAAGAAAGGCACGCCGGCCTCGCCGGCCACGGCGCGGGCCAGCAGGGTCTTGCCGGTGCCCGGAGGCCCCATCAACAGCACGCCCCGGGGAATGCGCGCGCCCAAGGCGGCGAACTTTTCGGGGTACTTGAGGAATTCGACGACCTCGTTGAGCTCCTGCTTGGCTTCGTCCACGGCGGCGACGTCGGCAAAGGTAATCTTGGGCTTGTCGCCGGTAAACAAACGCGCCCTGCTCTTACCAAAGGAAATGGCCTGGTTGTTGTTGCCCTGGGCCTGCCGCAGGAAGAAAAAGAGCACGAACAAAAAAACCAGGGGCAGCACCAGGTAGCTCAGTGGTCCCAGAATGCTGCTCCAAAGAGAGGGGCCGCTGACCTCAATGGTGGGCATTTGGCTTACGCCGGCATCCTGCAGCAAGGTGTGCAGGCTGTCCTGGGGTTCTTTGCGCGAGATGGCCTGCCGACCGTCCTTGTAGGTGATGTTCAATTGCTGCTGGTCGTCGCCCACCTCGATGAGCTCGATTTCGCCCTCGCGGGCGTCCTCCAGCAGCTGGCTCAAGAGCACCTCCTCGCGTTGATTGGAGGGGCTGATCTGGTTAAAGATAAGCGCGATGGCCGCGGCGATAATGATCAAATAGACCAATCCACTAATCCAACGATTTCCCATAAACTTGTGCCTCCGAAGCTTTGCCGTTTGACAGGCCAGGCCGACAAAACTCGCGTTCTATTGACAAAATGAAAGCTGCTGGTATCACTTGGGCCTTGTCCAAAATGGCGCACAGGCCCTAACCGGCGAGTTCTTGCAGCTTGTGCCGAAACTTGGATTGCTGCCCCATCAGGTGGATCTCTAGCAGGCTAGGCCCATTATACCAGAAAAAATGGCGGATGCAATCCGCCGGATCACAATTTGGCCCCTATATTGTACTACAACCCCGCCCTGGTCGCAACCCGTCAGGCCAAGACTGCTATAGGAGCCGGCGCACCTCTGGCAAGTTTAGAAACCCGGCCCGCAGTTCCGGGTCGCGGATGTGTTCGGCCACGTTACGCACGGCCTGGCGGGCCTCTTGAGCCAATTGGGCGGCGGCCTCGGGATGATTTTGACGCCGCTCGATCTCGCTCAGGGCGTCCAGGGCTCCCCAGAGGAAGTAATGGGCTTTTGCAGAGCGGATTTTACGCAGAAATTCTTGTAGGGAGGATTCTGCCTCATCCAGTTGGCCCACTGCCACCAGGATGCGTCCCCGCAGCAATTCGCCCTCCAGTTGGCGTACGTGCAAACTGACCCCGACCCACTGCGGAGCCAGGAAGCGATTGATGCACTCCAGGGCCAGGGGCCAATCCTGCCGGGCCAGGGCTAACTCGGCCCGCACCATGGGCGCCAACCAACCCACCTGATCCTCTTCGGCGAGTATGTGCTCACCACGCTCAATGGTGCGTTCGGCGGCCTCGAATTGGCCGAGACGAATCTCCAGGACAGCTTGATCCCATAACAGATCGGTCAGGCGGCCGTCAAAGATCGCCCCCTCTCCTCGCTGGTCCAGGTCCGCCCGCATCTCTTCCAGGGTCGAGGCCACCCGATCCAGCGCGCCAAGGCGAAAATATAATCGCAGCAGGTTGCGGTAGGCCCGCCAGTGCAGGATGGTCAGGCCGGCCTGCGCGCTCAGGCGGAGGGCCTCCTGCAGGCCCTGCATGGCCTCGTCCATTTGACCGCGCTGCATGTTGACCTCGCCGATCATGTACCGGCCGAAAGCGTGGTTCCAGAGATTGCCGATGGACTGGCTGAGTTGCAGCGCCTCGTCGGCAAAATCGAGGGCCTGGTCGAACTCGAGCCGGACTGCCGCCAAATCGGCCGAGCTGGCCAGGTTGTCGGCCAGCAGGGGCAGATTGCCCAACTCGCGCCAGAGCTGACGAGCCTCGTCCAGCGCGGCCTGGGCCTCATCCAGGCGGTTGTTATTGAGGTAGGCCCGGTGAATATCCTGCAGGGTGTAAGCCAATTGATCACGCAGTCCCAACTGGCGGGCCAGGGCTAGGGAGCGTTCGCCATGCCAGAGCATGGGTTCGCTTTCTCCCTGCAGCCAGTGGGACATCATCAAGATCCAGTGGATGCGGGCTTGGGCGGCCCGATCCCCCAGTTCGAGGGCCAGATCGAGAGTCCGCCGGGAAAGGGTCGCCCCCTGTTCTCGATCAAAACAACGATTGGGGGTGGAGCGAATCTTGGCCTGCTCGATCACAGCGGCCAGTTCTACGTGGGCATTGCCGCACTGCCGGGCCCAGTGCTCCAATTCGGCGTAACGCTCCAACGCCCGTTCGTATTGGGCGTTCAATTCCAGGGCCCGCCCCAGATGCATATAAACCTGCTGCAGAGGATCCGCCTCCAGGGTTTCTATTTGCGGCACTAGTTCCAGGGCTCGACTGTAGTGGGCGATGGCCTCGGGGATGGCGTACTGTCGAAAGGCGACCTCTCCGGCCATGATGAAATAGCGGCCGGCCCGCTCATAATCCTGGGCCTGGAAAAAATGCTGGGCCAAAATGCCCGCTTGTTCCTCCAGACGATCGCTATAAAGCCGTTCGATGACCTGCCCCACGGACTGGTGCAGCCGCCGGCGATCCTCCTGCAACAGCGATTGGTAGGCTGCCTCCTGGACCAGGGCATGCCGAAACAGGTATTCCAGTTCCGGCTCGATCCGAGCCAGGCGGAGCAGGCCGGATGATTCCAGTTGCTGGAGTTGCTCAGCCAGATGCATGCTGCGCTCGCAGGACTTCTTGTAACACCCGCAGCGGAAACTGCCGCCCAATGATCGAGGCGACCCGCAGGGTATTTCTGAGCTGGTCGGGCAGGCAGTCGATGCGCGCCAGCAGCAGCCCCTGCAGATTGTCAGGAATGTCCACGCTTTCGATCTCCTGACGGGCTATCCAACGACCCTGCTCTTGTACGAGGATTTCCCGATCGATCAACATGCGGATGACCTCTTCGACAAAGAAGGGGTTCCCCTCGGACTTGGCCAGGATGATCTGGCGAATTGCATCGGGGAGAGTCTCAATTTCTAGCAGGTTGGCGACGAGCCGCGAGCTATCCTGGGTGGACAGGCTGTGCAGGACGATTTCGCGGCATTGCTCCGGGAGCAGCTCACGCGCGGCCGTGATGAGTTTCCAACCCGGCACGTCCTCATTGGGCCGGCTGACAAAACAAAAGAGCAGGGCTTGACTTTGGCTTAACGGCAGGAGTTTGAGCAAAAGGTCGGTCGAGGAGGGATCGGCCCAGTGCACGTCCTCCAGCACCAAAACAAGGGGGGTTTGGCATGCTTGGGTCTGCAGCAGTCGGCGCAGGGTGACCAGATAGCGGGCCTGCAGGGCCTGGGGCTCCAGCCGGAGTATCCGTTCGCGGGCCGCCCCTTCCAAGCGCAGTGAGAGCAGATGCCCCAGGTAGGGATAAACTTCCTCGGCAGCTTGGCCAAAGAGGTCCACGGTCATCGCCTGCAGGGCCGCCCGCAGGACGGATTCACCGGCCTGGTGGGGGACACCCACAAGATCGACCAGCAGGTGGACCAGTAGATGATAGGCCAGGTTCTGACCGTAGGAAAGGCAGCGCCCTTCGACCCAGCGCAGATCATACTTTCGACGGATTGGCCCCAACACCCGGCGCCACTCGGTCACCAGGCGGCTCTTGCCCAGCCCCGGCTCCCCAATGATCAGGGCCACCCCCCCCTGGCCCTCGTACAGGGCCTGGCCCAACTGGCACAACTGCTCCAACTGCTCCTCCCGGCCTACCATGGGACTGCTCAAACCAGCCAAACCCCGCAGTCCCCCAGGTTGGGCCTTGGAGCCCAGCAGTTTGTAAACCGGTACAGGTTCCGCTTTGCCCTTGAGGGCGAGGTCTCCCCGGTCTTGAAATTCAAACAGGGGTGCGGTCAGACGGTAGGTATCCGGACCGAGCAGGATCTCGCCCCGTTTGGAAAGGTTGCGCAGCCGGGCCGCCAGGTTGACCCCAGCACCAATCACGGAATACTGCTGCCGGCCCTGGCAGCCAATACTGCCGGCCACCACCTGTCCTGTGTTGATGCCAATATGCATGCCCAGGTCCGTCCCCTGGCAGCGATTGAAATCCTCCAGGCTCGACATGATCTCCAGCGCGGCCCGCAATGCCCGCACGGGGTCATCCTCGTGAGCCACCGGCGCGCCAAAGAGGGCCATAATCTCGTCACCAATAAACTTGTCAATGGTCCCACCATATTTCCCTATAATCGGCGCCAGTTGGTCAAAACAACTGTTGATCAGTCGGTGCACCTCCTCCGCACCCATACGCTCCACCATGGCCGTAAAACCAGACATGTCAGCAAACATTACGGTGACCGGACGGCGCTCGGCCTGAGCTTTCCTATAGGACTCTAGGACCGAGGCCCGTTGCCGCAGCAATTGGCCACAGTGCATACAGAACTTGGCTATGGCAGGATTATCCATCAGGCAATGTGGGCAAATTACGGGATCCATGGGAAATCATTCCCCGGTGCAAGGCCACGCTCGACCGTTTCACCTCACTTGCGGAACCTGGACGGATAGCGAGTGGGAAAATCAGGCCCCTATATTAACTTACGACAACAAGGCGTCCACTGTCTTGGAAGCTGCTCTGCGAGCAGGGCTCTAGGGGCAAAGGCCCCGCAAATTGCGGGGCCTGTCAAAGCGGGAGTGCGTCGGAGTCGAACCGACCCGGGACGCGTCCAGCGCCCCACAACGGTTTTGAAGACCGCGGGACCCACCAGGGCCCATCCACCCCCAGGCCTATAGCATACACTGTTTGCGCAAATTCGTCAAGTGGCAAGTGTTGCGTATCTGTGCAGGTTGTAGTAAAATGCGGGCAGTTGTCAGGAGGCCCATGATGGCTGATGAATATCGTTGCCCCACCTGTGGGACCAGGTTATCTGGCCCAAACGAGAGTTGCCCTTATTGCCAGGAAGCACGTCGACTGGTGATGCAGTTAGCCTCTGAAGAGACGGTACGTCTGTGCCGGCGGTGTGGGAAGCTATTGGATGAGGAAGACGAGGGCGATCTCTGCGAGGACTGCGCGCTAGAGGTAAAAAAGCCTGCCTCGGCCTGGCAGAGGCAGGATCGTATTGCCAAATGGCTCTATGATCGTGTGGAAGCTCCTGGGCCGGCGCAGCAGGCCTTTTGCCCGCACTGCAGCCGTCTCTTGGAGCAGGCCACCGTTTTTTGCCCGCACTGCGGCCGAAGCATTGCCGATTCGATGGAGGGACAATCCCCCGCTGAGGAGCGCGGGCAAACACCCTCCCCGGCTGGGACACATGAGCAAACGGAGCCCGCTTCAGAACAGTCGCCGCTGATGACAGCGGCTGTTGAGCAAGAGAGAGCAGAAAACCCGCCATCTGCGGAGGGCAGGGCCACGCCCAGGCATTCCGAGCAGGAAACCCCTCTCGGCCAACAACTCGCTGACTTTGGCCGGGGGCTGTGGTCATCCCTGCACCATATAGGCCAGCGCAATCGCGGCCAGGGCGCAAGCTTCAATCTCTGGGTTTGGGCTGTACTGGTCCTGCTGATCGCTCTGTTAGTAATGCTGTATCTATGGGCACAGATCTTGCTATCAGGCAATGTTTTCTTTCGTTGAGCCGGAGGATTTCTTGGACCATTTTCGACGTCAGGAGGCCAGCGAGCACTATGAGCGGGCCATTACCTTGGAACGCGCTGGGCGCATTGACGAGGCACTCGTCGAGTATCGCCGCGCTGTCGACGCGGACCCGGGCTTTGCTGAGGCCTACGAAGCCCTCGGCCATCACTATCGCCAACGGGGGCTGTTGACCAAGTCCCTGGATGCGTTCCGCACGGTGTCTGGCCTGGAAGAGACCTTTGACGCTCATTTTCGCGTGGGCTATATCTTGCTCGAACTGGGGCGCTTTGAGGAGGCGCTGACGGTCTTTCAAACCTGCCTGGCCCTGGAGCCAGAGGACCCCACGGCACTTTACCAGATCGCTTATACCCACTACGCCCTGGGCCGGCTGCCGCAAGCACTAGAAGCACTGCGTTTGCCCCTGGAGGCATATCGCCATGACGGCCAGGTCCACAGCCTGATGGCAGCCTGTCACCTGGGGTTGGGAGATTGGGCCGCTGCCGAGCAGTATTTCCGCCAGGCGATCGAGTGGGCGCCTTCTCCTGAGCACGCCGCAGAAGCCGAGGCCGGCCTGCGGAGGGCCTTGCGCTACCAAGAGTTCCCCGACCAAGAATTGGGGCTCAAGGAACGGATGTATGCCGACTTTGGCGTGGTCCTGTTAGGCACGGCCGGCGACAATGGTCTAGAGATTTCCCTGGAAACGGACACGTCCTTCGCGGTGGAAATGATCGCCAGGACCCTGTCGCGGCTGCAGGAGCTCCTGGCCGCCCTGCCGCTTGACCTGACGGCGGTGGTCTCGGTCGAGCGAGATTCCATCCCCCTGGCCCTGGCCCTGGAACACCTGCTCCGTCTACCGCGCAGACGCCTCTCCCAATTGCACGACACGGACCAACCCTTGCTGGTTTTGGCCTGGGGCCGCTCCCCTGAATTACTCCAGATTACCCGGGAACAAGCTCCCCCTCAAGCGATCTCCTTTGTGCTGGGACTGACCTGGTCGGCGGATCCAACGTCGCTGCCAGACCTAACGGGGGTCGTCCTGCAGGGACAGGGAGGGATGCCCTGGCAGGACATTGCCCAGTGTCCAGAGCCAGATGCCTTGGCCGCAGAGCAAATCTTGGCCGCCTGCCGGCAGCTTGCCCCCGATCCAAATCTGGAACAACAGCTTGCCTATTACACCGCCAGACATCGACGGCTGCGCTTTTTATCTGCAATCTAGTTGGCAAAGAACCTCTTTACTTTTTGCTCCGAATCGGGTAAAATGGCAAAGGTGGAACTTTTTTCTGGCCACTCTCGTACCTTATCGTGGATGGGCCAAATCAGAATGTCAAGGAGGCGAACCATGACCGATTTCCGGCAGCGAGTCTTTCAGGCTCGCGACGAGACCGCGCTCAAGCGTCTGGCCAGCAAGATCCCAGGCATCGGATCTTATATGGACAAGAACCTGCGCCGAGATGCGGACAAGTTGTTGCGGGTCTACATCGCGGATCAATTGGAGCAATTGCGTAAGCGGCTGACCGAGTACCAGAGCGAATTGCTCAACATCTCTGGTGGCCTCCAGCTGATGGACGAGGCCGAGCAGGTGCAAAAAAAGTTACAGTTGTTGGCGGATCGTCTGCGCACAGCCGTCTATGGTTATGCCGGCTGGTTCGATGCCGTAGCGATCCGCGAGCAAGAATTGGACGCCCTTTATGACTATGACACGGCCCTGCTGGTGGGCGTCGACCAGATCGGGGAGGGCATTGCGGAGTTTCGACAGGCCATCGAGGCCGAGGAAGGGGTCAAGGCTGCACTTGCCTCGCTCAAGGATTTCCTGGTCGAGATGCACGAATACGTCGATCGCCGTCGCGATGTGCTCATTGGCGCGGCCCCACCCGTTCCCCTGACCGGCACGGTGGAAACGCCCGCTGCCCCGACCGAGGCAGAGGAAGAAGAGGTCCTGGAATCCGTCCCCCCAGAAGAGGGGCTGACCGTCGATCTGGATGAGCAGTAGGCTTCTTGGTGGACCTGTTCCTTGTTCAGTCCTGTTACAATGGTTTCCCCTTGGGATATGGGGATCCTGCTTGAGGAGGAATCAACATGGCGCTTTTGGAAGTAATCGAATTTTTAGACGAGACCGGAAAACATATCATCCACCGTATCCCGGAGCATGGCTCCGGCGAGATTCGCCTGGGCTCCCAGTGCGTTGTACGAGAGAGCCAGGTAGCCGTGTTCTTCCGGGGTGGCCAGTCCTTGGACGTGCTTGGACCTGGCACCCACACCCTGACCACAGCGAACATTCCCATCCTGGTCAACCTGATCAAGCTGCCCTTTGGTTCAAAGAGCCCCTTCCGCGCCGAGGTTGTTTTCGTCAACATGCGCGAGTTTGTGGACATGAAATGGGGCACCCCCCAGATGATTCCCTATCGCGACAGCGATTTTGGCATTGTCCGTCTGAGGGGCCACGGCACCTATGCCATTCAAGTGGATGATCCCCAGCTCTTTGTCAACAAGATCGCCGGCACCCAGGGCATCTATACCACCGATCGCATCGAAGACTATTTGCGCAGCATGATTGTCTCCAAGCTGGCCGACCTCATTGGCGAGAACCTGACCTCGGTATTGGATCTGGCCGGTCAGTACGACGAGCTCTCGGGGGCAATTCGGGTCAAGTTGGCCGACGATTTCGCCAACGTGGGCATGGTCCTCAAGGCCTTTTACATCACCGCCATCACGGTGCCCGAGGAAGTGGAGCGGGCCATCGATGAGCGGGCCCAGATGGGTGCAATCGGCGACATGAACGCCTACCTGCGCTTCAAATCGGCCCGGGCCATCGGCGACGCCGCCACTGCCGAAGGGGCGGGCGGCCTGACCGGGGCCTTGGTCGCCGGTGCGGCCGGCCTGGGCCTGGGTGGGGCCGTGGCGGGGCAGGCGATCCAGGGGATGCAGCCAGGCGCCCCGGCCGCGAGCGGCTCGGAGGCCCTACTGCAGCAACTGGAAAACCTGCGCGCGCAGGGGGTGCTCAGCGAGGAAGAGTACCAGAAAAAACGACAGGAGGTCCTGTCCCGCAGCGGCCAGGGCCCCAGCATTCCCGATCAGATCAAGCAGTTGGCAGAGCTGCGTGATCAGGGCATTCTCACCGAGGAAGAGTTCCAGCAGAAAAAGCAGGAACTGCTCAGCCGTCTGTAAAAGCGGCCCTTAGACCCCAGACCCCCTCAGGGGCGACGGCGATCCGACGATTCTCGAATCGCGGGATTGCCGTCGCCCTGCAGCAGAAAGGCCTATTTACGCAAGTCCACCCCGCCCACCCTCGGCGCTGCCGAGGCGGGCACTACAAGCAGCATTGGACAAAGGTGGATGGCCTTGTTCTCCCTATTTCGCCCCCAGCGCTGGCGGCGCTATCGCCAGATCACACAGGTATTGGTCCGACATGGGTTTGGGCTGTTCTTCAAACAGCTCAGTCCCCGATTTCTTTGGTCACCACGCCGCCGGAAGGATTGGATGGTGCCGCCCGCTTCCCATCTGAGGCGAGCCCTGGAGGAACTTGGCCCTACCTTTATCAAATTGGGCCAGGTGTTGAGTACCAGGCCGGACCTGCTGCCCCCACCCTTTGTCGAGGAATTGACACGACTGCAGGACCAGGTACCGCCTTTTCCCTTTGCCCAGGCTCGCCGCCAGATAGAAAGCGAACTGGGCGGGCCCTTGGAGCGATGGTTTGCCCACTTGGAACAAGAGCCCCTGGCGGCAGCCTCGCTTTCCCAGGTGCACGCCGCCACGCTGCACAGCGGGGAGGAGGTCGTGCTCAAGGTGCAGCGACCGGGGTTGGATGAGCTCGTCGCCCTAGACCTGGATATTTTGCGCGACCTGGTCAAGCTGGTGGAGGAGCGCTTTCCGGCACTCGAATTCTATGACCTGCCGGCGATCGTGGAGGAATTCGCCCACACACTGCAGGGAGAGTTGGACTTTGCCCGTGAGGGCCACCACGCTGAACGCTTTCGGCATAATTTCGCTGACGAGCCCTATCTGCACATTCCGCGGGTCTACTGGAAGTTGACCACGCACCGTCTGCTGACCTTGGAACGTATCCGCGGCATCAAGATTGACGATGTCCCGGCCCTGCGAGCGGCGGGCCTGGACCCCCATCAGGTAGCCCTTCACGCCACCCGGATGCTGATGCAGGAAGTTCTTGAGGATGGTTTTTTTCACGGGGATCCCCATCCGGGCAACTTTTTCGTGCTGCCGGGAGAGGTGATCGTGGCCCTGGACTTTGGCATGGTCGGCCGGATCTCCCGCTCGTTGCGCGAACAGCTGGTCTATCTGATCAGCGCGGTGCTGCGCCTCGATGCGGAGGCGCTGGTCAAACAGTTACTGCGCATGAGCATTGTGGCCCATGGAGTGGATCGAGAAGGCTTACGCCAGGATTTAGAGGGGTTGCTGCAACGCTATGCCGGCCGGCCGCTGCAGGAAATCCTGGCCCGCGAGATTGTCCAACAGGCGATGGACATTGCTTTCCGCCGCCGCCTGCGCTTGCCGGCAGAACTATGGCTGCTGGGCCGGGTGCTGGCTATGCTGGAGGGAGTTGGTCTGCAGCTCGATCCGGATTTCGACCCCTTTGCGGTGGCCCGTCCCTACGCCGAACGCTTTTTGCGCCAGACCCTGTCCCCGGCGGCGATGCTGGAGCGGGCCGAGGCCGGCCTGGGCCCCTGGTCCCGCCTCCTGCAGGACTTGCCCAGCCTGGGGCCGGCCCTGCTGCAGCAACTGCAGCAGGGCCAGCTCTCCCTGGGCCTGGAGCTGCGTCGCTCCGAGGCGCTAATGGCCACCCTGGATACCTTCTCCATCCAGCTTGCCCTGGCCCTGCTCGTCGCGACGATGCTGGTGGTCACCGCGCTGCTGCTGCGCCCCTTGTTGCCCCCTGGAACCTGGTGGACTTGGCTGATTTTGGGCGGCGGCGCCGGCTTTCTCCTGCTGCTGCTGGGCCTTTTGCTGTGGACACTGCGCCCTCCCCACTGAATCCGATTTGCCAACGACGCGGTTCAATGGTATAATCTTCCTGTTTGGGGCAATAAGGCCCCCAGCGTACCTTTCTGCTTCGGAGCGTGTGACCCCGCACGTGTCTGGGGCAAACCCGTAGAAAGGAGGATAGAGCGTGCGTGAATATGAATTGATGTACATTATCAGGCCCGACCGGGATGAGGAGGAAATCGCTGCCCTGGTCGAAAGGATCGGCGAGTTGATCGAGTCTTTGGGCGGTAAGGTGGACGGGGTGGTGCAGAGTGATCCCTGGGGCCGGCGGCGATTGGCCTATGAGATCGATGACCACGAAGAGGGATACTATGTGCTCTGTCACTTTTCCCTGGACGCGGATCACTTGGAAGAGTTGGAGCGCGTGCTCAAACTGACCGAGGCCATTCTGCGCTACATGCTGACCCGCCGAGTGGGGCAATAAGGAGGGACCCATGGCTTCACGAGGACTGAACAAGGTCATGTTGATTGGTAACCTGGGCGCGGACCCCGAGATGCGCTACACGCCGAACGGCAAGGCAGTGACCACCTTTCGCATAGCCGTCAGTCGAACCTGGCGCGATGCCTCGGGAAACCAGCAGGAGGATACCCAGTGGTTCCGCATCGTCACTTGGGAAACCCTGGCCGAGATCTGTAACCGCTACCTGACCAAAGGCCGCTCGGTCTATGTGGAAGGACGGCTGCAGACCCGCTCCTGGGAGGGCCAGGATGGTATCCGCCGTTACATGACCGAGGTGGTCGCCCAGGAAATGATCATGCTGGATACTCGCCAGGAAACACGCGACGAAACAGAAGCTCCCTTTCCCGAGTTGGAGCCAGAGTTTGACGTCGGCCTGGAGGAAGATGACCTGCCCTTCTAAGCGGGCCGGTCAATGCGCAGATCTGGCCCAGGAACGAAAAAGCCGGGGCCGAGCTGCGTTCAGCGTCCCTGCGCAGGGTTCGGGCTTTTGCCCCAGGTTGGCTTGAAGGAGGAATTCGTTGTCTGAACACCGAACACGAGGAAATCGAGGTGGCGGACGGGGTCAGTCGCATCGTGGCGGCCAGCGCGGCCGGCGCAAGGTCTGCGGCTTTTGCGTGGACCGGATCGAGCACATCGATTACAAGGATGCCAAACGCCTGCAACGCTACGTCTCCGAGCGGGGTAAAATCCTGCCCCGGCGGCGCACCGGTACTTGTGCCAAACACCAGCGCGCACTGGCCGTGGCCATCAAGCGGGCCCGTCACATGGCGCTGCTGCCCTTTGTACGCCTGCATACGGCGCGCTAATCAAGCAGCGCCGCAGCAGATCCTTGCCCCAGCCTAGCGGTGGACCCCCACGTGTTGGGGCCGCTCCCTATATCCCTTGAGCTGGGCCGAGGTGGTTAGCCAAGCGAAATATTTTGCCGGGCTGTACTGACAGCGCGGTTACACTACAGAAAGATAAACCAGTCCCCTAGTCGGGCTAGACAACTATAATCGTGTCTTGGCCGAGACTGGGAGTATCGACTCAGGCAACAAGGATGGTATAGATGGCCAAAAAGAAGCGGACTTTATCCAAACCGTCCCAGCGGATGACCAAACGCGAGCGTTCTCGCTGGGAGCGAGAACAGCGGCTCCAACGCAACCTGATCATCATCCTGGCGGCCGTTGGACTCGTCTCGGTTGTGGCCCTGGTCTTTGGCTGGTACTGGGACCGCATCAGATACCCCAACCAGGTCATCGTCAGCGTAAACGGAGAGCCCGTTCGCCGAGAACAGTACTGGAACACCCGCCGGCTCGATCTGATCACCGAGTGGAACGAAATCCTGAACCAGATCGAGATGTATAATTCGATGGGCATTACTCTCACCGAGGAGCAGATCGAGAGTTTTAGGGAAAACCAACGCAGCAAGTTACTCGAGTTGACCCAGGTGCGCCAGGCACCGATCGAAGAGACAACCCTGCAAAGCGTAATCGAGGAGGTCTTGATCCGCCAGGGCGCGGCCGATTTGGGCATCTCGCTGACCGAGCAAGAGGTCAATGCCTGGCTCATTCCCGACGCCAGTGCCGGTTCGGACAGCGTGTTTGACACAACCTCACCGACCGGCACACAGCCACTGGCTACGGTGGCCCCCACCCTTTCTGCAAACGAGCGCGAGCAACGGATCGAGGAGCAGTTGGGGATCGCCTATGAGAATTTGGCTGATGTGGCCGAGATGGCCGCCGTGGGTCAGTTGGGCTTTTCACGCCGGGATTACATCGACATGGTGCGCTATAGCGCCCGCACCAGCCTGCTGCAGCAACGGGCCCAGCAGCACTTGCTGCAGGACTTGCCCCAAACCGCAGAGCAGGTGCACGCCTCGCACATCCTGCTCAAGGAGCGGCTGCCTCGGGCCCAGGAGGCACTGAACCAGCTCTCCCAGGGCACCCCATTCGCCGAACTGGTCGTCGAGTACTCGGATGATGCGGCCAGCCGTGACCTGGCCGGCGACCTGGGCTGGGTCACACTGGGGGATGGCACCCTCTCCCCGGCCGTGCAGGAAGCCGCCTTGGCCCTGAGCGAGCCGGGCCAGATCAGCGAGGTCGTGAGTGACGAGGCCGGCGCGCACATTCTGCAGTTGGTGGAACGCAGCGGGGATAGCCTGCACCTGCGCCACATCCTGATCCCGGCGAACCGCCGGCCCGTAGCCATAGAGGTGCTGAACCTGCTGCAGGTGGAGGGACGGACCTTTGACCAGGTGGCCCGGGAATACTCCGAGGACACCGCCACCGCCGCTACAGGCGGCGACCTGGGTTGGATTGAACAAGGCGATGGCACCCTCTCCACGGTTGTGGACGAGGTGGCCTTTTCGCTCAACGAGCCCAACCAGATCAGCGACATTGTCGAGGATGAGGCCGGATACCACATCCTGCAGTTGGTCGAGACCGACCCGGAAAGCGGACTGGCGCACCTGCGCCATATCCTGATCCGCAACGGCCAGGGCCTGGCTGAACAGGTACTCAGGGACCTGCGCGCGCAGGTCACGGATTTTGCCGAGGCGGTCATACAATACTCGGCCGACGCAACCACCGTGGAAAAGGCCGGGGATTGGGGCTGGCTCAACCCCGACCAGCTCCCTCCCACGCTGGCGGAGGCCGTGGCCGGCCTGAACGAGCCGGGACAGACCAGCGACATCATCGAGGACGAGAGCGGCTACTATATCCTGCAGCTTTTAGAGCGGGACGATGCCACCGGGCAGGTACACCTGCGCGGCATTTCCCTCAAGCGCGCAGTGGACCTACTGGAAGAGATTCGCCAGTACATACTCGCGGGCGATCAGATCGGGGGCCGCTTTCTGGAAATGGCCCTGAAATACTCCGAGGACACCGGCAGCCGACAGCAGGGGGGCGACCTGGGCTGGTTTAGCCGCGGTACCATGGTGACCGAGTTTGAGGAGGCCGCCTTTTCCCTAGAGCCCGGACAGCTCAGCGAGATCGTCGAGACGCAGTTCGGCTATCATCTGATCTGGGTACAGGAATACGACGCCGAGCACCCCCTGGACGAGGAAACCCTGGAGCAGCAGGCCCAACAAGCCTTTCAGGAGTGGCTCCAGGGGCTCCAGGACACCGCCGTGATCGAGCGCACCCATCCCCCCACAGCGACGCCGACCGTGCCTCCCCCACCCACGGCCGTGCCGCCGACCGCAGAGACAGAATCATAGCGCCGATCCCTTTGGGCCGGCAGCGCAATTGATGGGGGCGGTATCCAACCGCCCCCATGGTCTATCCGGCGCCCGTTGAGAGGAAAAATCATTTCCCGGGTCGAGAGGTCCCCCCAGGACAACTTGGACCACACGAGCCGCGATGGGTCAGAAATATAGGAGGACCCCCATGAAAAACAAGGCTGTCGTCCTGTTCTCGTTGCTGGCCCTGCTGGCCGGCTGCGGCCCCAGTCCCAGCCCCACCCAGGAGGACATGCTCTCTGACTATACCCCCTCCCAGGAGGAACTGCTGGAGCGCATCGACACCGACAACCTGGCCCAGTTGCGGCTGATCGAGGTGGAGTAGGTCCAGTCTAGTTCCCGGTAGGGGCGAGGCACGCCTCGCCCCTACACGAAGGTCTTTACGAATCAGGCCCCACGCCCATCCTCGGCTCCGCCGAGGCGGCCAGCCCAAAGGATGTAAATAGCGCGGAGGCGACCAGGCCTTCGACCCCACGTCATTCCGAGTAACTCAAACCGCCTCCCAGCTTTGCTGGCCCGGCGGTACGCTAGAGCACAGAAACACCAAGTTTCTGGGTAGCGAAGGCGGCATAGCCGCCGTAGTCTTTGACAAAATCCCCTTTCGATGCTATCATAATGATATGCGCATATCATTGAGCAAGGAGGATCGGATGGCCGAATTGATCGAAGCCAGGCCGCCGCTGGAGGTCATGTTTGAGACTTCTCTGGCGCTCAATCTGTTGTTGACGACTGCTCTGCTGCCACAGGCGGACCAGTTTGAGGGCCTGGACGAGTGGCTGCGCGGCGTCCAGGCCTCCCTGCCGACCGATCTGCGCCGGGAGGTGGCCCTGGTGACCGGTTTTCCCGGGGGCCGGCTGCGCTTTGTCGAGGCCGTGGCCGCCCGCCTGCTGAAAAAAGATGGGCCGGCCCAGCACTCCTTTGACGACCTGCGGGCACGCCTGGGGCAGCTCTCCGCAGATGATTTTCAGCAGATTGCCTGGGAGGCGCTGCGCCGGGGCGCCCCCGAGGGCGCCGTCGACCCGGCCGACCTGCCGCCGGAGCGCCGGCATGTGGAAGCCTACCTGTCATCGCGCCTCCTGCACGTCGATGGGGGGGAGGCGGCCACCCTGATCCTGGAGCCGACCGAGCTCCAGCGGCGCTTTCTGGAGGTCCTGGATTACGTTTGGAGCCACATCTACGAACCGGCCTATGCCGATTGTGCGCCCTTGATGAAACGCAGCGTGACCTATCACCGCCGCCAATCCTACTCGCCCCATTTCAGCGAACTGTTCCTGGCCGTGACCGGCCGTATCCTGCCCAACGAGGTGCAACTGCGACTGGACGAGCTGCGCCAGGCCCGCTTTGTGCCCACCTGCCACCTGGGCCCCTACGTGGCCTTTTTCCGGGACGGGGATTTGCTGACGGTCTTTTACAACTGCCGTTCCTCGCTGCTGGAGGAGCGGCGCGACAGCGAGCGGGTCCGGCAGCTCTACCCGATACTCAAGGCCCTAGCCGACGAGACCCGGCTGCAGATCATGCTGCTGCTCCGCCAGCGCGAGATGTACGCCCAGGAAATCGTGGAGCAGTTGGGGCTATCCCAGCCGGCCATTTCGCGGCACCTCAAGCTGATGGTCGCGGCCGGCTTGCTGCAGGTGCGGCCCGAGGGGGGGGCGAAATACTATGCCCCGGATCGCCAAACCTGGCAGCGCTTGCTGGAGGAATTGGGGCTGCTGATATGAAGCTCTCGCTATCCATCCGCCTGCCCCGGCGCCGCCCGGCCGGTTCGGTTCGTTTCTGGGACTCGCTGCAGGGGGAGATCCTGCGCCTGGCCATCCCCGCCGTGGGCGAGCAATTGCTCAGCCTGATGGTGGGCCTGGTCGATACCTTCCTGGTGGGCCACCTGGGCCAGCAGGCCCTGGCGGCGGTGGGATTAGCGAACCAGTGGGTCATGATGGCCACCACCCTGTTTGGGGCGGTAGCCGTGGGCACGACGGCCCTGATCGCCCGCGCGGTGGGGGGAAAGGACTGGAAGCTGGCCAATCGCGCCCTGCGACAGTCCATCCTGCTGGGCGTGGGCATCGGCCTGACGGCTATGGTGTTGGGCCTGTCTCTGGCCGGGCCGCTGGTCAGGCTGCTGGGTTCGGGCGCCGACGCTTACGCCCTGCAGATGTCGACGACCTATCTGCGTGTGGTGGCCTCCATTTTCGCCCTGTCCACGCTGATGTTTATCGCCAACGCGGCCATGCGCGGGGCGGGCGACACCCGCACGCCCTTTATCATCATGCTGGTGGTGAACTTGCTGAACGCCGGCCTGGCCTGGTTGTTGGTAAACGGCAAGTTTGGCCTGCCCGAGCTGGGCGTGACCGGTTCGGCCATCGGGGCGGCGGTGGGCCGGGGCGTCGGCGGACTGCTGGCACTGGGCCTGCTGCTGCGCGGCCGGCGGGGGCTGCGCCTGGCTCGATCCGGCCTGCGGCCCGATCGAGCCCTGATAGGACGCATTCTGCGAGTGGGACTGCCCAGCGGGGCGGAAAGCATGCTGTTCCGCATCGCCCAGATGATCTTTTTCAGCATCGTGGCCGGCCTGGGCACGGCGACAATCGCCGCCCAGCAGGTGGCCATCAACGCCACCTCCATATCCTTCCTTCCGGGCTTTGGCTTTGCCGTCGCGGCGACCACCCTGGTGGGCCAGAACCTGGGCGCCCACCAGCCCGGCCGCGCCGAGCGCAGCGGCTACGTTGCTTTCGCCTGGGGCGTCGCCATCATGGTGGTGTTGGGCCTGCTGCTGTTTGCCTTCCCTGGGGCCTTTATGCGCTTTTTTACCACAGATGTGGAGGTAATCGAACTGGGCATGACGCCCCTGCGCATCATTGCCCTGGCCCAGCCGGCCCTGGCGGCGGCCATGATCTTTGCCGGGGGCCTGCGCGGTGCAGGCGACACCATGGCCCCGCTGTGGATCAACAACCTGAGCCTCTGGTCGGTGCGCATCCCCCTGGCGGTGCTGTTCACCCAAGGGTTGAGCCTGCTTTTGCCCGCAGCGGTGAACCTGCCCTCCTGGCTGGGAAATGGCCTGGGCTGGGGGTTGAGCGGGGCCTGGCTGGCCATGTCCCTCGACATGGTCATTCGGGGAACCTCCATGCTGCTGCGCTTTCGCGGTGGGCGTTGGAAACTGATCCGGGTGTGAACCGTCCCTTGAATCGTGAATCTGGGCCCACCGAGACATTTCACCGCCCCCTGTCGTATGTTTATAGAGGGCCGTTCTGGAATGAGCCCGACAGCTCGACCAAGCTGCTTCGGAAATAACTCCCTGCCAGGGTTCCCTGTAGAGACTGCCCCTGTCAAAGCCGGGCGGGCGACCCACCCCAACAAGTTGGGGATATAACTGCCCTGGTGGATGGGGCTTGTTATTCGTACAAGAATTTCGGTGCCAAGGTACGCCTAGTCCGTGTCGTACAGGAGATCACATGCGTTCGCTCATCCTACGCCGCATCGGTTTCGCCCTGATCGCCCTGCTCTGCATTCTCTACCTTTCCTCCCTGGGCTTGAACATGGCCCGGGGGCTCTCCTTTGGCACCGCCATGGGGCGGGCGGTCCAGTCCTCCGGAGAGTACCTCTGGGGATTGCTGCAGGGCGACCCGGGCCTCTCCACTTCCCGCCAACGAGAGCCCCTGCCGGCCGGCCCCGTCATCGCCAACACCATTAGCAAATCCCTGCTGCTCCTGGCATTCTCGTTGAGCCTGGCTGCACTGCTGGGCGTCCTGTTGGGCGGCCTGTCCGCCCGCCGCCGCCGCTCCCCCTGGTCCCTACCCATCCTGTTCAGCTCGCTCATCGGCACCTCGGTGCCCAGCTTTTTGCTGGCCATGCTGCTGCAGGCCGGGGCGATTTCCTTTTACCAAAAGACCGGCCTGCGGCTCTTCTCCCTAGGCGGCTTTAACTGGGCCTCCATCTGGCTGCCGGCCCTGGTGCTGGCCGCCCGCCCCCTGGCCCAGATCACCCGGGTCACTTTTTTCTCCATCTCGGAGGCACTGGAGCAGGATTACGTCCGCACCGCCCAAAGCAAGGGCGTGCCCCCGGGCGTGCTCTTTCGCCGGCACGTCTACCGCAACGTGGCCATCCCCGTGTTCACCACCCTGGTCACCTCGCTGCGTTTCTCGCTCATCTCGCTGCCGGTGGTCGAGTACTTTTTCTCCTGGCCCGGGGCCGGCGAGGCCCTGCTGCGGGCCATCCGCCGCCAGGACGACGCCCTGGTCTATGGCCTGCTGCTCTGCCTGGGCCTGCTCATTATCCTGCTCAACGCCCTGCTGGAGGCACTCTACCGCCTGCTCGATCCGCGCCTGCGCGACGGCGGCGCCGGCAGCCTGACCCAGCGGGAGATCGGCCAGCTCCGCCCGGACCTGCGCACCGCCCTGGGAGAGCTGGCCCGCAGCTTTTGGGACAATGCCCTGTTCCTGCGGCTGCGGCGCCTGTTCCGGCGCCAGCCGGAGGCGGAAGAGAGCGCCTTCTCCAAACTGGTGCACCAGCACGCCCTGGAACGCGGCGGGGAGGACCTGGGACAGATGCACCGCCGCGAGCGCCGCCGGGCCTGGTTCCGGGGCGTGCTGCTCAACCCGCCCCTGCTGTTGGGCCTGCTGATGCTGCTGCCCCTACTAGCGGTCATTCTCTTTGGCCACAACCTGGCACCGGCCAACCCTTACAATACCATCGGCATCCGCTTTGTGGAGGGGCAGATCCAGACGCCGCCCTTCCCGCCCCAGCCGGATTTTCCCTGGGGCAGCGATGCCCTGGGCAGGGACATGCTCAGCCTAATCCTGGTGGGCGCCCAACAGACCCTGGTCATCGCCGCGGTGGTCATGCTGGCGCGGCTGGCCCTGGGCAGCCTGTTCGGCCTGCTGGCGGGCTGGTTCGAGGGCAGTTGGCTGGACCGCCTGGTGGGCAATATCATTGAGATCATCGCCGCCTTTCCGGCCCTGCTCTGCGCCATGGTCTTGATCCTGGCCCTGGGGATTCGCCGGGGAGCACTCTCGTTCATCGTCGCTCTCTGCTTTGTGGGCTGGGGCGAGGTCGCCCAGTTCGTACGGGCCCAGGTCGTGGCGCTCAAGCCGCGGCCCTTTATCGAGGCCGCCGTGGTCGTCGGCGCCCGCTGGCCGCAGATCCTCTCCAGCCACGTCCTGCCGAACCTGCTCTCGCCGCTGGTGGGACTGGCCGCGCTCGAGATGGGCGCGGTGTTGATGCTCCTCGGCGAGCTGGGTTTCGTGGGCATTTTTATCGGCGGGGGGGCCTTTGCCGAATTGGTCGTCTTTGGCCCACCCTACTATTATTCGGACGTGCCCGAGTGGGCGGCGCTGCTGTCCAACATCCGTGGCTATGTCCGCAGCTATCCCTGGATGGCCTGGCCGCCGGCACTGGCCTTTTCCCTGGCCATCCTGGCCTTTAACCTCACCGGTGAGGGCCTCCTGCGCCTGATCGATCGCCTGGGGGCCTCGTTTACCCGGCTCTTGAATCGCTACACCGCCCTGGCCGGCCTGGCCTTTATCGGCCTGGTCCTGCTGGTGCGCACCCAGACCGGGCCGTTGGCCCTGTACCAGGATTTGAGCCGGGCCTTTGATGGCCAGCGGGCCCTCGATCACGTTCAGGTGCTGGCCGGCCCCGACATGGCTGACCGGTACATGGGCAGCCCCGAGTTGGACCGAGCCGCGGAGTATGTCGCCGCCCAGTTCGCCGCCGCCGGCCTACAGCCGGCCGGCCAGGCGGGAACCTACTTTCAAGAGACGGACCGGGCCTATTTCGCCCTCACCGAGGTCCCCCAACTGGCCCTGCTCAACCAGGACGGCAGCGTAGGCCAACACTGGACCTGGCGGCAGGACTTTAACGTGCCCTTTCACTATCCCTATCGCGTGGACGGCAAGCAGCGCAGTGGCGAGATCGTCTACGTCGACCTGGGACCGCTCTCCGAGCCCAATCCCCGTGGCGGTCGCGAATACCTGACCAAACTGGCCATCTCGGACTTGGACGGCAAAGTGCTCCTCACGCCGGACCGAGAGACCTACCAGGCCGTGCGCGCAAACTGTCCGCGCTCAGAGTGCCCCATCGCCGGGGCAATGATCATCATGGACGATGCCTGGGAGCTGACCAGCTATTCCCTGGGCACCACCTACAGCGAGGCCATCTACTGGCGGACCGATAGCTGGTTCGACGTCGTCGTTGTCTCCATGCACCCCGTGGTAGTCATCGACCCGAAGGTGGCCGAGGCCCTGCTGGCCGACAGCGGGACCACGCTGCAGGCCCTGGCCGAGGAGGGCGCCGACCTGGGATTGGGCGAGGTCCTGCTGCGGCCCCTGGGCCAACAGGCCTACCTGGACATCCGCGGCGAACCCCGCAGCGAGACCATCCGCCACGTTCTGGGCTACATCCCCGGCGGCACCGGCACCGGCGGCTCGGCCGGGGAACGACATTCCGCCGTCCAAAAGATGGACGATCAAATCATCATCCTCATGGCCCCTTACGACAGC
>JAFGKG010000151.1 GCA_016928715.1 Chloroflexia bacterium | reverse complement strand
CAAATCTTCTGCTGCCTTGATGCCAGGATTCGGATCACCCTGGCTTAAAATCACCTCACTGGCTGCCAGATCCGCCGGATGGCCGAACCGGAAAAGTGTCAAAAATCTGAGCTTTTGGATGATTCGTCTCGTGCGTGCGCACGGGCTACGTTAACCCAGAACGTTTACATTATATTACAGGTGAATCATAGTAATCGTTCACGGGGGTGTCTTTAGTAGGGGCAAGGCATTGCCCCTTATTAGCCTCACAGCGATCGAACTGAGTTGAGCTTCTCAAGAACGCCTGGTTAGAGACCAAGAGGCAATGCCTTGCCCTACCCCCGTGAACAATTAGGAACCATAATGCACCAAAAGCAGGAGGCCAATCCGGATCGATGATGACCAGCATAACAGAGGCCATAACCCTGAGGACACTGCCCCGCAAGCAAGCCCAACCCCGGACCGATGTCTGGCGCAGCCTGGCGCACAAACGCATGGACATGGTCATGGCCACGGCGAAAGAGGTGTCCTTTGACGACAACTCGCGGATCGTCTTTTTCAGCGACTGTCACCGGGGCGACAACAGCGGCGAGGACGTCTTTGTCCCCAACAAGCCGCTCTACATGCAAGCGCTGAACCACTACTGGCGGCAGGGCTACACCTACGTCGAGGTCGGAGACGGCGACGAACTCTGGAGCCACTGGTCCTTTGCCGATATCCACCGCGCCCACGGGGACGTCTTTGACCTGCTGCACCGCTTTGCCCGAGATCGGCGCCTGCACCTCATCGTCGGCAACCACGACATACGCGGCAGCCGCCACGAACGGGTGCAGAAGGGCGGCCTGACGACGCAGGAAAGCCTGGTTCTGCGACACAAGCAAAGCGGGCATCGTATTCTGGTCGTCCACGGGCACCAGGCCGATTTCAACAGCGAGCGGCTCTTTTTGCTCAGCCGTTTCGTCGTACGTTACGTCGCCACGCGCCTGCCCTTCCGGACCAAAAATGGCAAGCCCGTGGAGGCCTTTCGCCGGCTGGGCCGCATCGAGCAGCGCATCATCCAGTGGGCCCAGAGCCGCCGGCAGATGGTGATCTGTGGGCACACTCACCGGCCCATGCTGGCCGCCTATGGCGCCCCGCCCTATTTCAACGCCGGGAGCTGTCTCTACCCCGGCTATATCACCGGTCTGGAGATCCGCAACGGCGAGATCGCGCTGGTGCGCTGGTCGGCCCAGGTGAACGGCCAGCAGAGTACGGGAGCATCGCGGGACCTTCTGGTCGCACCGCGCCAGTTGGCCCACTTTGCCCCGCGCACCGGCCCGGTTCACTAGCCCCTTGGTGCGAAGAGAGGTAAACACGTGCGCGTACGCAGAATTGACCCGGACAAGCGGCAAGAGGTGGAACAGTTTGTCCAATTTCCCTTCCAGTTGTACCAGGATGAACCTCGCTGGGCACCCCCGTTGCTGTCCTCGGTTCGGGGAGAACTGGACCGCCACCGGCATCCCTTCTACGAACACTCCAAGGCCGACTTTTACGTCGCCGAGCACAACGGGACCACCCTGGGGCGGATCGCCGTGATGAACAACCACCGCTATAACCAGCACCGCCAGAGCCGGACCGCCTTTTTTGGCTACCTGGAGGTCGTCGATGACGCCGAGGTCGCCCGAGAGCTCTTCCAGGCGGCCTTTTCCTGGGCGGCCGAGCGGGGCTTGACGCACATTGTCGGCCCGCGCGGCCTCAACGGAATCGAGGGCGGCAGCGTGCTGGTAGAGGGCTTTGAACGCCCGGCCGCCATGGGCGTGCCCTACAATCCACCTTATTATGACGGGCTGCTCCGGGGGCTTGGATTTGACAAGGACACCGACTATATCTCGGGGTATATACAAAGAGGACAACGCCTGTCCCAACGCATCGTGCGCATCGCCGAGGCGGTCAAACAGCGCCGGGGTTTTTGGATCAAGAGCTTTCGCTCCCGGCGCGAGCTGCGTCGTTGGGTGCCCCGCCTGATCCGCGTCCACCAGAAAGCCTTTAGCCGAAATCACACCTACTATCCTCCCAGCCCGCAAGAGCTGGAGCGGATCGTCGACACCCTGTTCCTCATTGCCGACCACCGCCTGGTCAAGATGGTCATGAAAGAGCAGCAGATTGTGGGCTTTATCTTTAGCTATCACGACCTGGCCCCAGCCCTGCGCCGGGCGCGGGGCCGGCTTTGGCCCCTCGGCTGGTACTATCTCTGGCGCGAGCGCCGGCGCACCCGCCGCTTTGACAGCAATGGCGTCGGCCTGCTTCCCGCCTACCGCGGCCTGGGGGGCAACGCTATGCTGTACAACGAGCTGGAAAAGACCCTCTACGAACTGGATTTCGAACGCCTGGAGATCATCCAGGTAGAGGAAAAGAACGCCAAGAGCCTGGCCGATATGCAGACCCTGGGGGTACAGTGGCACAAGCGGCATCGCAGCTATCGGCGCGCTTTATAGAGGACAGATCGATGGCCAAAAAACTGCTCTTTATCGGCGGTTCAATCAACCAGACCTCCATCGCCCACGCCGTTGCCCGACATTTGCAGGACGATTACGAGTGTTCCTTTACGCCCTACTACTGCGATGCGCCCCCGCTCAACCTATGCCACAAGCTGGGACTACTAGAGTTTAGCGTGGCCGGGCGCAAGCTGCAGCGGCTGGCCGTGGACTATATCCAGGAACACAATCTGCGGCTGGATTACGCCGGCCAAACGCACGACTATGACCTGGTCGTCACTACCAGCGACCTGGTCATCCAGCGCAACATTCGCGACAAGCCCATCGTCCTGGTGCAGGAGGGCATGACCGATCCGGAAAACCTGATGTACCACCTGGTCCGCTGGTTCAGGCTGCCCCGCTACCTGGCCAGCACCTCCACCACTGGCCTCTCGGACGCCTATAAAGTTTTCTGCGTGGCCTCAGCAGGCTATAAAAAGCTCTTTGTACGCAAGGGAGTCAAAGAGGACAAGATCGTCGTCACCGGCCTGCCCAACTTTGACGATGCCGCCCAGTACATGGACAACGATTTTCCCTATCGCGACTATGTGCTGGTGGCCACCTCGGACGCGCGGGAGACCTTTAAATGGGAGAACCGCAAAAAGTTCATCCGAGAATCGCTCGATATCGCCGCCGGCCGGCCGCTCCTCTTCAAGCTGCACCCCAACGAGAACGCGGAACGTGCCTTCCGAGAGATCAAGAGACTGGCTCCCCACGCCTTGGTACTGGCCAAGGGGAATATGAACCACATGATCGCCAACTGCCAGGCGCTCATCACCCAGTACTCCTCGGTCATCTATGTCGGGCTGGCCCTGGGCAAAGAGGTCTATTCGTATTTTGACCTGCAGATGCTGCGCGAGATGATGCCCCTGCAGAACGGCGGCACTTCGGGGCGGAACATTGCCGCGGTATGCCGCCAAATTTTGGAGAACGGCCACAATTCCCCAAGGAGGGCAACATGAATTCCCCACCACGCATTGTTACGGTAGTCCAGGCCCGCACGGGCTCCTCGCGCCTGCCCAACAAGGTGCTGCTGCCCCTGCTGGGCAAAGCGCTGCTGGCGCGCATGGTCGAGCGGGTGCGGGCGGCCCGGCTCAGCGGCACCGTCGTGGTGGCCGCGACGACCGCGCCACAGGACGACGCCATCGAGCGACTCTGCCGCCGGGAGGGTCTGCTCTGCTTCCGCGGCCACCCCAGCGACCTGCTGGACCGCCACTACCGGGCAGGACTGGCCTTTGGCGCCGACGCCGTGGTCAAAATCCCCTCGGACTGCCCCCTGATCGACCCCCGCGTCATCAATCGGGTGATCGGCGCCTACCTGGAGCGCCCCCAGTCCTACGATTACGTCAGCAATCTGCACCCCCCCTCCTATCCGGATGGCAACGACGTCGAAATCATGTCCATGGCGGCGCTGCGCATTGCCTGGCAAGAGGCCGACCGGGAACTGGAGCGGGAACATACCACGCCCTTTTTATGGGAGAACCCCCGGCGCTTTCGCCTGCACAACGTGCGCTGGGAAAGCGGACTGGACTACTCTATGACCCACCGCTGGGCCATCGACTATGCACAGGATTACGACTTTATCCGCACCGTCTACGAGGCTCTCTATCCACTCCAGCCCCTCTTTGGGCTGGAGGACATTCTGGAACTGTTGGAGCAGCACCCCAACATTGTCGAACTGAACGCCGCCTACGCCGGCGTCAATTGGTATCGCCACCACCTGGACGAATTGAACACCATCACGCCCGACCAGACCCGCGCCGCTCCAGACGAAAGCGCCGGGCCAGGCCAGACAGCGTGGATGAGATCGTAACGCTAGGAGGATCACTATGAACGAAATGGATTTGCCGCAATTGGAAGAGTTGGCCCACCGCGTTCGCCAGCGGATTGTGCGCATGGCCACCGGAGGAGGCTGCTTCCTCGGCTCGGCCCTTTCCTGCACCGACCTGTTGGTCTATCTCTACAGCAACTTTTTGCGCTTTAACCCACACCAGCCCAGCGACCCGGAGCGGGACTATTTGTTCCTCTCCAAGGGACACGCCGTGCCGGCCCTCTATGCCACGCTGGTCGAGATGGGCCGGCTGGAAGCCAAACGGCTGCAGAACCACCTGCAGATCCACGACGACGTCTACTGGCATCCCAATCGCAACATTCCCGGGGTCGAGTTTCATTCCGGCTCTCTGGGGCACCTGCTGCCCGTAGCCGTGGGCGTCGCCATGGACTGCAAGCTGCGCCGACAGGATAACTGGGTGGTCGTAATCGTGGGCGACGGCGAACTAAACGAGGGCTCCAATTGGGAGGCCTGCCTGGTGGCCAGCGCCCACCAGTTGGACAATCTGCTGGTGATCGTGGATCGCAACAGCTTTCAGGCCAATCTGCGCACCGAGGCCCTCATTCCCCTGGAGTCCCTGGGGAACAAATTTCACGCCTTTGGCTGGCGCACAATGCGCGTCAGCGGGCACAACTTTGAGGCCATGCACAAGGCCTTTTCCCACCTGCCCATTAGCCCCGGCCAGCCCAACGTGATTATTGCCGACACCGTCCGCGGCCAGGGACTGCCCAGCATCGCCCAACGGGCCGATCGATGGTTCTGCGATTTTTCTGCGGTCGAGATCGAGCAACTGCTGGACGAACTCGACCGGGATCGCCCCCTGCACATACCCCTGCAAATCCCCGTCCTGGACAGGATATAGGAGGAAAGCCGTGAACTATGAGCGTGCACTGCAGGAAATCGCCCTCTCTGACGAACGCTACGTCGTAATGACGGCCGAGAACCGGGCGGCCATCCGCAACTTGCAGGCGGCGCTCGGCGAGCGCTTTATCGACACCGGCATTAGCGAGCAGACCATGGTCGGCGCGGCCGCCGGCCTGGCCCTGCGCGGACGCACCCCGGTGGCCCACGCCCTGGCCACCTTTCTGACCATGCGCGCCTTCGAGTTCGCCCGCACCGACGTCGGCCTGGGCAACTTGCCGGTCAAACTGGTGGGCGGCGTGCCCGGCTTTTTGTCCCAGGCCAACGGCCCCACCCACCAGGCGCTGGAGGACGTCGCCCTGATGCGCGGCATCCCCAACATGGGCGTTTTTTGCCCGGCCGACGAGCAGGACCTGGTCATCGGGCTGCCGCAGATCCTGGCCAGCCCCCAGCCCTTTTACATCCGCCACAACCACCTGCCGGCCGTCCTGGAGCACAGCACCCGCTTCCAGATCGGCCAGGCCGAGACCGTCTTTTTCGGACGTGACCTGACCATTCTGGTCTATGGAATGCTCTTTCGCCAAGCCGCCCAGGCGCGCGAAATCCTGGAAAAGGCCGGCCACTCGGTCCGCCTGATCAACCTGCGCACGATCAAGCCGATCGACGAAGCAGCTATCCTGGACGCGGCCCGGGAGACGCGGATCCTGGTCACCCTGGAGGATCACTTTATGGCCGGGGGGCTGTACTCCATCGTCTCCGAGATCCTGGTCCGGGAGCAGTTGCCGGCCCGGGTCCTGCCCCTGGCACTCGACGAACGCTGGTTCAAACCGGCCCTGCTGGATCAGGTCCTGCAGCACGAGGGCTTCAGCGGGCCCCAGATCGCCGACAAAATCATCGCCACGCTGTCTCAAACAGCACCCAAAAAGGAGGCTGCTATGCCCAATACCGTCCAGTTCAACCCTAAAGATCCGGACATTAGCGAATCGGATCGGCTCTACGCCCGCGCCAGCGGGCTCATCCCGGCCTACTCGCAGACCCTGGCCAAGGGCCCGACCCAGTACGTGCGTGGGGTCGCCCCCAAGTACCTGCGCCGGGGCCAGGGCGCGCACGTCTGGGACGTCGACGGCAACGAGTACATCGACTATAACATGGGCATCGGTCCCCTGAGCCTCGGCTATGCCTACGAGCGGGTCGACCGGGCCATCCGAGAGCAACTGGCGGACGGCATCACCTATTCCCTGGTGCACCCGCTGGAGGTCGAACTGGCCGAACTCGTCCGCGAGATCGTGCCCAACGCCGAAATGGTGCGCTACAGCAAGACGGGCGCCGAGGTCACCAGCGCCGCCGTGCGGGCGGCCCGGGCCTACACCGGCCGCGACAAGGTGCTCTGCTGTGGCTACCACGGCTGGCACGACTGGTACATCGGTCTGACCGGCCGCAATATTGGGGTCCCTCAAGCCATCAAGGATCTGGTCCAGGCCTTTCCCTACAACGATATCGAGGCGCTGCGCCAGCTCTTGGATGAGGACACGGCCTGCGTGATCATGGAACCCATGATCTTTGAGCTGCCCCGGGACGACTTTCTCTCCCAGGTCCGACAGGCCTGCCACGAGAACGGTTCGCTGTTCATCCTGGACGAGATGTGGACCGGCTTTCGACTGGCCGTGGGCGGTGCCCAGGAGTATTTCGGGATCGAGGCCGACCTGGCCTGCTTTTCCAAGGCCATCGCCAACGGCATGCCCATCTCGGTCCTTACCGGGCGTACCGAGATCATGGAACTCTTTGACCAGCAGATCTTTTTCTTCTCCACCTTTGGGGGCGAGGCCCTCTCACTGGCCGCGGCCGTGGCGACCATCCACGAACTCGTGGAAAAGGACGTCCCGGCCCACCTGGCCCGGCAGGGACAAAAATTGCTCGATGGCTACAAGCAGATCGTCCGCGAACTGGGCCTGGAAGGCCATACCGACTGCCAGGGCCATCCCTGCCGCACCATCGTCACCTTTACGGACAAGGCCGGCGATCCCCTCCTGCTCAAGTCCCTACTGCAGCAGGAACTGATCCGGCGGGGCATCCTCTGGTCGGGCTTTCACAATATGTGCTTTTCGCACAGCGACGAGGACGTCGACTATACACTGCGGGCCTATCGCGACGCGCTGCCCATGCTCAAAGCCGCCATCGAGGCAGACGACGTCGCCGGGCAGCTCCGGGGAGAGCCGGTCCAACCGGTCTTTCGCCAGACCAAGTAAGGATTGCAGGCAATGCGGCGCCAATTTTTACCCCTTTGTTACCTTTGTGTCCCTTCGACAGGCTCAGGACAAGCCTTTGTGGTTCGTTTTTTGGTTCCGGTTCAACCGGGTTAGGGGTGAACAATGCAGCTTTTCTCGCTGGAAGACAAGGTAGCCCTGGTAACGGGGGCGGCGGGCCTGTTGGGCCAGCAGCACTGCCGGGCGCTGGCCGAGGCCGGGGCCAACGTGGTGGCCGGCGACCTGGACGGCGCGGACTGCCAGGCCCTGGCGCGCAGCCTGCCCAAGACTGCACTGGGGATCCACATGGACGTCACCGCGCCAGAGAGCGTCCGGGCGGCGCTGGAACTCGCCCGGCAGGAATTCGGGCGGGTGGACGTCCTGGTGAACAATGCCGCCATCAACGACATGTTTGAGCATCCGGCCCTGGCAGCCAGGCAGTCCAGCTTCGAACACTATCCGTTGGAGATGTGGCGCAGATCCCTCGAGGTCAATGTCACCGGGGTCTATCTCTGCGCGCAGATCATCGGCTCGCACATGGCCCAACAGGGCCGGGGCAGCATCATCAACCTGGCCTCGACCTACGGCATCGTCGCCCCGGATCAGTCCCTCTACCGCAGACCGGACGGCCGGCAGCCCTTTTACAAATCGCCCGCCTACCCCACCGCCAAGGGCGCCGTCCTGGCCTTCACCCGCTACCTGGCGGCCTATTGGGGGCCGGCGGGCGTGCGGGTGAACGCCCTCTCCCCGGGCGGGGTGGAGAACGGGCAGGAGGAATATTTCGTCGCCAACTATGCCCGGCGAACGCCGCTGGGGCGCATGGCCCGACCAGACGACTATTGGGGCGCGCTGATCTTTTTGGCCGGCGACGCCAGTAGCTACATGACCGGGGCCAATCTGGTCGTGGATGGAGGATGGACGATATGGTAAATCAAACAGACGACAATGGCCTCTTGCAACATAAAGCCCGCCGCGTCCGGCTCGTCCTGGCCGACTGCGATGGCGTGCTAACCGATGGCACGGTCTATTACTCCGAGCATGGCGAGGAAATGAAACGATTCTCCCTCCGCGATGGCATGGGCGTCGAACGGCTGCGCCAGTTGGGCCACGTCGAGGTGGGCGTCATCAGCGGGGAACGTTCGCCGCCGCTGCAGCGACGGGCTGAAAAGCTGCAGATCGTCGAACTGCACCTGGGCGTGCGCAACAAGCTGGCCGTGCTGGGCGAGATCCTGCAGCAGCACGGCCTGCAGCCCGAGGAGGTGGCCTACATCGGGGACGACACCAACGACGTGGAGATCATGAGATGCGTCGGCCTTTCGGCCTGCCCGGCCAACGCGATTCACTTTGCCCGAGAGGTAGCCGATTACGTCTGTGCCAGCAAAGGCGGCGAGGGCGCCTTTCGCGATTTTGCCGAGTTGATCATTGCTGCCAAGATGGCCTGACCGGCCCACGCTGGGGCAGCGCTATATTGAGGAGAGGTGTTCAGGTGAAAAAGAAAGCCAGAATCCGCGTAGGAAATCGTTTCATCGGGGCCGGCGAGCCGGTATTTGTGATTGCCGAGATCGGCATCAACCACAATGGCTCGCTGGCCACCGCCAAAAAAATCGTCGAGGGGGCCATGTTTGCCGGCTGTGACGCGGTCAAGTTTCAGAAACGCACCCCCGAGCTGTGCGTACCCCAAGGGCAATGGTACGTCGAGCGGGAGACGCCCTGGGGGCACATCCCCTACATCGAGTACCGCCACAAGGTGGAATTCAATACCGAGCAGTTTGCCGAGATCGACCGCTTCTGCCGCGAGCGGGGCATCCTGTGGTTCGCCTCCTGCTGGGACGAGGAAGCCGTCGATTTTATCGAACAGTTTGACCCGCCCCTGTACAAGGCCGCCTCGGCCTCGCTGACGGACCACGACCTGCTGCGCAGGATGAAGGCGACGGGCAAACCGCTGATGATCTCGACGGGCATGTCCGAGATGCACGAGATCATCGACGCCTTGGACGCCATCGGCAGCCAGAACCTGCTGGTGGCCCACTCTACCTCGGCCTATCCCTGCCCGGCCGAGGAACTCAACCTGCGCATACTGCATACCCTGCAGCGAATGCTCCCCCATACTCCCATCGGCTATTCCGGCCACGAGGTCGGCCTGGCCACCACCTGGGCCGCCGTAGCGCTGGGCGCCACCTTTGTCGAACGGCACGTCACCCTGGACCGGGCTATGTGGGGCAGCGACCAGGCCGCTTCGGTAGAGATCATTGGTATGCACCGCCTGGTGCGCAACATCCGCGACATCGAGAGGGCTCTCGGAGACGGGGTCAAGCGGGTCTATGCCAGCGAAATCGCGGCCCGCAAAAAGCTCCGCCGGGTTCCCGGCCGCACCCAACCGGCTATGGACGGAGAGTATCTTGAGCTTTCCCCATTGAAAATGCAATCGGGGGGAAGCAGGACCGCAAAAGCCCTAACTTTAGGCAGTGAGTTAGAGTATACGGACTAGGGGGGCGGCAAGGAATAACTTGCCGGTTTTGACCGACTAAAGCCTCTATTCCTATCCGGGGAATGTTGTGCTCTGTGTCCTATTAGCGCGCCGGAATCCAGCCGCTCTCCTGGACGACCCGCTGGCCCTCCGGCCCGGTGGCGAATTCGACAAAGAGCTGGGCCAGGGGCTGGCTCAGCGGCCCGGTCAGCAACTGCAGCGGCCGCACCAGGGTATAACGGCCCTCCCGGGCCGCCTCGGGGGAGGGCAGCAGGCCGTCGATGGCGACCAACTTGACGTTCTCCTCCAGGTTGCCAAAGCCGACGTAGCCGACGGCGGCCGGCCGGTCGGCCACAATGGCGGCCACGTCCCCCGCCGTGATGGCCACCTCCAGACCGGACGCCGCTGGCTCCGCTCCTCCCAGCACAATGTTGTCAAAAGCGCCCCGCGTCCCCGAGGTCGTCTCGCGGATGACGACCACGATCTCCTGGTCGTCCCCGCCCACCTGTTTCCAGTTGCTCACCCGGCCCAGGTAGATATCCTGCAACTGCTGCCTGGTCAGGTTTTCCAACGGGTTGTCCGGGTGGACGATCACCGCCAGGACGTCGATGGCAATGCGGTGCACCTCGATGCCGGCGGCCTCGTCGGCATCGAGTTCCCGCGAGGCCATCCCAATGTCCACCGTGCCATTGTGCACGGCCTGGATACCCACACTGGAGCCGCCGGCGGCAATGTCCAGCGTCACCTCCGGATAGCGTCCCTGAAAATGCTCCCCCAGGATGCCGGCCAGCGGTTGAACCGTGGTGCTGCCAGCAAAGGTGAGCTGACCATGCACCGGGGTGGGCCCCACCGTCGGCTCAACCTCGCCCCCACAAGCGGCCAGGCACAAGGCCAAAAACAACAATCCAAAGATCAGCTTCTTGCGCATTCAATTCTCCTTGTAGTGGAACCCTCTTTTACAAAAGACCCCTGTCCGTTCAGCGGCAGCGAAAAATAAAAGGTGCTGCCCACGTCCAATTCGCTCTCCACCCACATGCGCCCGCCCTGCATCTCGATAAAGGATTTCGCTATGGACAGTCCCAGGCCAGAACCCCCTACCTCGTCGCGCAGGGGATTATCCGCCCGAAAAAAGCGGGTAAAGAGGTGGCCCATGTCCTTAGGGGCAATCCCCACGCCCGTGTCGGCCACACTGACCTGCAGACAAGCATCCACACTACCCGCCGCAATGACGATCCGCCCTCTGGGGTAGGTATACTTGTAGGCATTGCTGACCAGGTTGGTCAAGACCTGGACCAGTCGCTTGCGGTCAGCCTGGACTAGCGGCAACTCTGGAGGAACTCGCACCTCCAATTCTAACTGCTTGCGCTCGATCTCGGCATAGGCAGAGGCCAGCACTTCATCAATGACGTCGTGAATCGAGACCGCTTCCGGCTCCAGCTTGAGGCGGCCCGTCTCCATCCGCGAGATGTCCAAGAGGTCATTGACCAGATCCACCAGGCGGTTTGCATTGGACATGACCACCTCTAAAAAGCGCCGCTGCTCCCCCGCTATCTCGCCAAGCGTGCCCATCATCATCAGTTCCACGTAGCCCTTGATCGAGGTCAGGGGGGTGCGCAGTTCGTGAGAGATGGTCGAGACAAATTCATTCTTGGCCCGATCGGCTTCGACCTCGCGGGTGATATCACGCAGCACGTACACCTGCCCCAGGGTCTCGCCATTGTCCATCACCACAGGCGTAGAGAGTACGTTGATAAAACAATCCTCCAGCAAGGGGAAACGATCGATATCCTGGGCCAGGGCTCCACCCGGCATAAAGAGGCCGGGCAGTTCGTCTATGGTGCGCCCCTCGATTTCCGCCCGGGATATGTCCAGGATCTGCTGCGCCGCTCGGTTGGCCAGGATGATGCGCTTTCCCCAATCCACCACGATCACCCCATCGGCGATGGACTGCAGGATGGCCCGAACCTGGCTGGACTCTTTTCGCTGGGTGGTCAGCATTTCGGCCAGGTGCATGGACTGCTCGTTAATATAGCGGTACAGTTCGGCATTGTGGATGGCGTTCGAGACCTCGCGACCCAGGGTCATTAGCAGGCGGACCTGGTCCTCGTCAAAAAAACCGGCCTGCGAATGGCTCAGCAGGATTACGCCGAGCACCTGGTTGACAGCAGCCAGGGGAACGGCCACGACGGAACAGGCCCCGGCCGGCAGGCCCGGCAGGGAGGCGGCACGGGGATCGCCGGCGGCATCGGCGATACAGAGAGGCAGACCCGTCTCCAGAACGTCTTGCAACGCTCCGTAGGCAACCGGGTCGAGCGCCTCCCGGCCGGCCCGCAGCACATTCTCCTCGTCCAGCAGGGCCCGGCAGAGCAAGCCATCCCCCCCGGGATCGCGCAGCAGGACCATGCCCAACGAACGGCCCGTCGCCATTGAGGCCAGGTCCAGCGTTTTCAGCAGGATCTCGTCCGGGTCCAGAGTCCTGGAAAGCTCACTGGTAATGGTGTGCAGCGCCTCCAGGCGGTTTTTCTCGTCCTCCAACTCCTGGGTATAGCTCTCGACCCGCTCCACCATGTGGTTAAAGACCTGCGAGAGACGGGTAACCTCGTCCTGCTCTCCAGAGGTGGACGCTGGCAGGGGAACTCGCTGGCGCAGGTCCCCCTGCGCCACCAACTGGGCCGTCTCGTACAGGCGGCGGATCGGCTGGGCGATATTGCGCATAATCGCATAGCCCAGGACACCCAACAGCACCGTAGTCAACAACGTGCTGGCCACCATGACGTGCAGGCCGGCCGCCATTACCCGACGAATGTCCTCGGTCTGTCGCGAGACGACCAACTGCACGGCGCTCCGGCCCAGGGATATCTCCCGGCTCATACTGTGGCGATCCTGAGCCACCGGCACCGTACCCGTGCCGACCTGGCTATCCTCATAACGCAGGCTGATTTCCGCCGGCAACTGCTCCGCCGCCTGGATCCGGCGCAGTTCGCCCTCCAGATCCAGGCCCGCGATCAGGATGCCCGATCCGTCGACCAGATCACGCCGGCTCAGCAGCAGCAGGCGTCCCTCCACCAGGCAGACCAGGGGCGTAGGCTCCGCCTCCAAGCGATCCAGAAGGCTGGAGACCTGGTAGAGATCCTCTGTCACCAGGTTGACCCGCTTGATACCCTGGCGATTATAGATGTGGATCAAGTCCAAGGAGAAGCGGCTGCGCAGCACGACGGCACGGTCGGTGAGCACACTGAGGGTGTCCTGCCGCAGGGCCTGCTGCAGGTCGGGATCGTGGGCCAAAAGGGAAAGGGATGTTTGCAGCACCTCGGAGCGGGCGAGCAGGGCGCTCTCTACCCGCTGCACGTCCGATTGGGCCTGCTGCTGCAGCAGTTGGTCGCGGGTACGCGCCGTACCCAGCACAAAAACCAACGTGCTGGCCAACAGAGAGGCCAGCATCAGGCCGAGCAGCGGCAGCAGCAGCCGCGCACTTAGCGTGCGCAGGCGCAACCAACGATAGAGCGTTTGCAGCAGTTTTTGCAGCATGATATACCCAAAAGTACCCAAGTATCGGTAGTATTGTGCTGTCAACCGCTCTCATTATAGGGGGAATGTGTTAACGCTGGTTAAAGGCCGGGTTAACTTTGGGCAAAGAGCGTTCGGCTCCTAACGAATCTCTGGCCAGAGGACCGTCGGTGTAGCACCCACCTGTTCCTTGAACTGGGCCAGTTGCTCCAATTCCTCATTGAGGACGCCCAAGAGCACCGGGATGTACTGGGCCACCTGATCCTCGTTGAGCGCCTGCAGGCGAATGACTTCGGTCAGGGTCTGCTCCATCTCGCTGGCCAGGCCGGAGAGCTGGGCCTCCATGCGGTCGATCTGGCTGGAAAGAGACCCCAGCTTGGCCTGGCGACTCTGGAGGGCCCGCAGCGAATCCTCGTACTCGTTGCGGACCAGCGGGTCCTCGGCCTGCTCGATCTTTTTCTCCAACTTGGCCAGGGCCTGTTTGTAATCCGAACTCGTCTGGGCCATGCGTCGGTGGTTCTCCAACACGGTCATCCACTGGCCCATCCGATAGGCCTCGTCCACCAACCTGTCTGTGGCGGCCTGCACCGACTGCAACTGCTGCCGCACGCGGGGCCTGGTTTGGGCGATCGCATTAAAGATGCTGACCTGGGTCCGCTCGATGCGGTCAAAGTAGCCCTGGAAACGGTGGGCCAGGGGCTCCCTTTTGCGCAGGGTGTGCCGGAACTTGGTGCCGGGGTCGCGGGCGACCAGCATGGCCATCACTACCCACAGAAGCAGGCCCAGGGGAAAGAGCCACCAGGCGGCCAGCAGGCCGGCCGCCAGGGCCAACAAGGGCATCAACAGGTTGATCGGGCTGAACAGGCCCGCGACAAAGGGCGAGCGCATCGCTGCCTCCTAAAAGAACGTGGCAATCTCGGCATAGACCTCGCGGATCGTGGCCGGGTCGGCCTTGTACTGCTTGCCACCGGTGGTCTCGGCCATGTCGCGCAGCACGTTGAGGTCGGCGTCGTCGCCAAAACCAATGGTAAAGAGCTTGATGGAATTGCCGCCGGCCTCCCCGGTCGTCCCCAACTGCTTCATCAGCTCTCCCAGAGAGCTTTGCGAGCGCGTGTCCTGCCCATCGCTGAGTACTATTACGGCCCGGATGTGCTTGGGGTCTCCGTTAGCCTCCAATTCCTCATAGGCCTGCAGGGTGGCGTCGTACAGGCGGGTATAGCCATTCTCGATAATGCCCGAGACCCGGCGCAGCACATCATCGCGCTTTTCGCCCAGCGGGGAAAGAGGCGTCAGAGAGATAATGTCATCGTTAAAAAGCATGACTTGCAGCCGGTCCCGGTCGCTCAAAAGGTTGATAAACTCGATCAAGCTGCTGCGGGCGGTCGAGATCTTTTCCCCACCCATGCTGCCCGAGATGTCCATCACCACGACCACGTCCACCGGCTTTTTGTTCTGCCGCCAGAGCCGCAGGATGCCCGCGATCACCTCGGCCGAGGGCACTTCCAGCACGGTCTGGGGCTGAGCCGGATCCACGCCGTGCTGGGCGTCCAGCGGTGCGGCCAGAGGGATGGATGGATCGGCCGGACGAAAGCCCAGTTCGATGGCCCGGAGCTGCTGGGGACGATCCAATAAAAAGGCCTCAAAGGCCTCGGCAGCCTCTCGCAGTTCGTCGGTCACCCAGGGGGCGTTCAGAACGATGTAGGGGTGGTTGGACCAAAAGGTGCCCTCTTGCGGATAGATGGCCACGACCGGCAGTTGGGCGACCTGTCCGGCCAGTCGCTTGCTCTCTTGGGCCACGACCAGGTTCTCGTACATCACGGCCGCGCTCAGGTAGGAGGGGCCGCGGTCAAACATGCGCTCGGCGAAAAATCCGGTGCTGCTGCCATAGTGAATGATCGCGCTCTCTACGGCGGCGACGAAACTCTGCACGTCGGGGTCCTGCAGGTCGTCCATGGACAGATTGTACTGCTTGCCGGCCCCGGCGTAGGCCTCTGCAATGACCGAGACGATGCCGCTGTTGCTGAACTCGGGGTGGGTGTGGCCCAGCTTAAAGCTGCCCCACTCGGGGTAACCATAGGCCGCCCACCCCTCCTCCGAGGTGGCCATGGCCGCAATGTCGGCCCAACCCAGGGGCTGCTTGGGCCAACCCAGGGCCTCGGCCATGGGCTGCCACATGGCAATGACCACCGGGCTGAGCACCAGGTCGTTGGGCGTACCCACGATCAGGTCGTCGCTGTGGGTCTTGCGCCACTCGGCGTTGGCCACTGGGACGTACACGGACGAGGCCGGGCTCCAGACGGTCGGCTGGATGATCTCGTCCACGATGGCGTGGGCCGACTCGATCGAGCCCATCGGGGTGGCCTCGATGATGATCGTGGAACCCTGGGCCGTCTTGTTCTCCTGGTCGTTGTATTCCTCCACCAAGGGCTCCAGCCATTCCTGTTTCTCCGAGCCGTAATAGATGCTGACCGTCACGGTGGGACCCGTAGGCCCACCGCCGCCCGGCAAGTTGCAGGCGGAGAGCAGCACGCCGACAATCAAAAGTGCGGCGACGAATCCATACAAGGACTTTTTCATAGCCTTTCTCCTCAAACTTTGAATGCTATAAGCGTCCGGCCCTACTAGGGCTGGATATTGCGCCTCCAGAACTCGAGCAACGTGTCCAACACATTGCCTGCGGGCAATGCCACCTCGGGGGGCAGGTCGACGCGGACACCGTTCTGCTCGTAGCGAATAAAGGGGCTGCCCCGTTGGTCCAGGGCAATCCCCCGATCGATGGGCCGGAAGCCATAGCCGAGCAGCGCCTTTTCCTGGCCCTCTTCCAGCATAAAGTCCACAAACATCCGGCCGGCCTTTTCCTCCTCCGGGCTGACCCAGTCGGCATCCAGGATGCAGAAGGGGTGGTCGCTCATCACCGTGCTCGGCGGATAGTACACCCGCAGCTCGCCATAGCGACCGACGGCGTTCTCCATCTGCTCGATGGCCGTGGCCTCATAGACGGCGACCATGTCGTGCTTGCTGGGCCCATAGGCAATAATGTCGCGCATATAGGTGCCGGTGCTGTCCCCAAATTCGGGCACGGCCTGCTGGAATTCGAGGAACCACTGCTGGTATTCGGGGCTGCTGAGGATGTCCTGTTCGGTCAGCCCGCTGGTCTTGCCCAGGTAGTCGTAGGTCTGCAGCAGGATGGCCATAAAGCCGCTGTTGGACTTGAGGGGGTTGGTCTGGGCGTATTTGACATAGCCCCACTCCGGGTGGCCATAGGCGGCCCAGCCTTGGGGGTCGTTCAGGGCGTCGTGAATGCGGGTCCACAGATCCACGTTGTCGCTCGCGCCAAAAAGCACCTCGGCGCGTTCTTTCCAGGCCACCAGGACCAACGGCGTGCGCAGCACCGGCCGGCACATGCTCTCGTCCAGAGGGTTGACCACCGCGTAGCCAAATTTACTGCGGGACAGATCCTGCAGCAGGGCGATCTGCAGCGAACTGGCCGGACTGATCAGGTCCGGCTGCTCGCCCTCCAGCACGGCCAGGTACATTTCCCGCGAGCCCATCTTGCTCAACTCTAACTGCACGGGATGCCCCTGCAACATGGGCCGGGTATCGTAGAAATCCTCGATCACCTCCTGCAGCCAGGCCTCCTTTTCGGTAGAGTAGTATACGGTGACGACGATGGGATCGGACGGCGGCAAAAAGAGTTCGCGCAGCGGGGCGTAAGAGAACGCCCGAAAGGCCGGCGAAACCAGGGCGCCGACGAGTACGCCCAAAGAGAGTAGGACGTAGCCGAGCAGCAAGATCCACCTTGTACGTAACATACGGGTTCCCCCAAGAACAGACGATACACTTTTGACCCATTACGTCAGTATACCCAAAAAGATGCGCAATCCTTTAAAATTTAGGTAAAGTTTTGATTAAGAACAGGTTAAGATTTTTGTGGTCAGGGGGAAGGCACGCCAACACAGAGCGTGCCGGTCCAGCCTCTTGGTGGCAGCAGGGGTTGGCGGTGGGATCGAGGGTTGAATCACTGAGACAGTAGGGCGAGGCATGCCTCGCCCTACAAAAAAACCATTTACGGAACAGGCCCTCTCGCCCTGGCACGATCCGCAGCCGTCCACGAATTTTGCACGAATACACGAATGTCCGGCCTTGGACTGGCCTGGACGGCCCACTCTCCACAAATCCGCTTATTCCTGATTCGTGTATTTGTGTCCCCATTCGTGGACGGCCAGGGTTATTTACAAAGCAGACACTTGCACACCCAGCGGCAGGGAGAAGAAAAAGGTGCT
>JAFGKG010000150.1 GCA_016928715.1 Chloroflexia bacterium | reverse complement strand
TGGTGCTCAGGCCCTCCTCCAATACCTCAAAGCGGGGGTCGACCCGGGCCTCGGCGGGGTGGGCGCGCAGGATCTCGCTGCAGAGGCTGTGGATGGTGCCGATGCGGGCGGCGTCCAGTTGGCCGTAGAGGCCCAGCCAGCGCTCGTGTTCCTGGGGGTCCAAGTCGTCGCCGCTCAGGTAGTCGCGGACCTGCTCCCGGACCCGCAGGCGCATCTCCCGGGCGGCCTTTTGGGTAAAGGTGATGGCCACGATGGAGCGGGGGGACAGCTCCTCGTCGCCGGCCAACAGGGACAGGTAGCGGGCTACCAGGGTGCGGGTCTTGCCGGTGCCGGCCCCGGCCGTGACCACGACGTCCCGGCCGCGGGCCTGCACGGCTTGCTGCTGCGACTTGCTCAACGGGATCTGTTGGACGACAGGGTGCAGCGGCATCTCGCTCCTCCACTTTGGGCCTGTAAAAGAATAACTTGCCGCTTTTGCTGCTTGTTCCCCGTCACCGGCTAAAGCCTCGACTCCGAAAGGGCTCGTAAAAGGGCTAAATTTCCCGGACCGGAATCGAGGCTTTAGCCGGTCAAAACCGGCAAGTTATTCCTGGTCATCTCCTTTGGTAGTTGTTCGCGATGATCATCTTAGCGCATATCGGGCGCCAGGTCAAATGCCAGGGCGCGCAATTGACAAGGTATCGAGTGATCGGTTACAATACGTCTTGGTTGGGCCAAATCTTTTTACATTGAGACCTGGATCGAGGGTTTGAGAGTATATTAAATAGTGCACTGGACCCCGGACATTGTCACCTGACAGGAGGAAGATATGCTGCGAGCAGCAGAGGGTACGATCGAGATCAAGACCCGGGTGGGGGCCTGGCCGGAAAGGGTCTTTGCCTTTCTCAGCCGGGCCGGTCGGCTGCGCGAATGGCTCTGCGACGCCGCCTGGAGTGATCCTATCCCGGGCGGGCGCTATACGCTGCTTTGGGAATCGGGTTACCAGGCCCAGGGCTCCTTTATGGAGGTGGCGCCGCCGGAACGGGTGGTGATGATCTGGCACGGCCTGGGCGAACCGGCGCCCACCTTGTTAGAATGGAAGCTGCTCGAAACTCCAGAGGGCACCGAAATCACCCTCGTACATTCCGGTTTCGGGGATGGTCTCTATTGGGAGGCGTCCTACGCCGAGGCCGACAAGGGCTGGCGCAGTGCGCTGGAGAATCTGGTCTCGGTCTTGGAGCAGGGCATCGACCTGCGCCCCGCCCGCCAGCCCTTTTTGGGCATTCACCTGGAAGAGATGAATGCGCGGCGGGCGGAGAGCGAGGGCATTGCCAGCGAGGTCGGGATCTATATCTCGAACGTGGAGGAGGGCAGTGCTGCCGAGGCCGGCGGTATTCAGAAAGGGGATGTCCTGGTCGGCCTGGCCGGGCGCGAGATCCCGCGTCTGCGGGACCTTTTTGTGACCATGCCGCGGCTGCGGGCCGGCGAAACCGTCGAGGCCGCTTTGGTCCGGGGGCAGGAGCGGCTCGCGCTGCCGGTGACCCTGGGCACGCGCGAACAGCCCGAGGTGCCCGAGGATCCGGAGCAGGTGCTGGCCGATCTGCAGGCGCGCCGGGAGCGGTTGGAGGCGGCCCTGTTAGAGGCGACGGAAGGCGTCGGCGAGGAGGAGGCGAGCCAGGCGCCGTCCGAGGGCGAATGGTCGGTGCGGGAGGTCCTGGCCCATCTCTGCCAGGCCGAGCGCATGGTCCACCAGCAGATCGGCTATTTGGCGATGGGCCGCTGGCTGGAGGGCGATTACGATCCGGTCGTCGGGGAGGGGCTGCAGGCTACGCTGCTGCAGATCGAGCCGACCCTGTCCGGACTGGTGGAGCGCTTTCGCCGGGATATGCAAGAGACGGTGCAGTGGGTGCGCTACCTGCCCCAGGTCACCCTGGCGGATGGCTATCGCTATCGCCAGATCGTGCTCTTTGTGCTCAAGTTGCACGAACACACCGAGGAGCACATTGAGCAGATCCGCAAGACCCTGGCCGCGGTGCGAGCCTTGTAGGGGCGAGGCCAGGATTCAAAGTATGATGATCAGGTGGCGGTTCGTCTGGCGGCTGTTGGCCATCCTGTTTGTCGTGGCCCTGGCCCTGCTCCTGCGGGCTCGGGCGGTGCGCCTGCTGCCGGTCGATTACGACGAGGACGACTATTTGCGGGCGGCCCAACAGCAGGCCGCAGCCATGCGGGCCGGCGATTGGGGCGCCCTGAGCGAGCTCAATTATCGCCCGGAGCACCCTCCCCTGGCCAAGCTGGCCTACGCGGCGGCGTTGAGCTTTTTGCCGCCGGCCGGGGAAATCCCCGACCGCCCCACCTCGGCCCCCCCGGCCGGGGATCTGCCCCAGCCCCACCTCGACGCCGCCCGCTGGGTCGCGGCCGGCCTGGGCACGCTGGAAGTGCTGCTGGTGGCCCTGGCCAGCCCCCTGGGGGGCCTCTTTTTGGCCGTGCACACCTTTAGCATCAAGTACACCAGCCAGGTCATGCTGGAGGCGCTGCCGGCGCTGACCAGCCTGGCGGCGGTGCTGGCCTATGAGCGCTCGCGGGGCCGCTGGAACGCTTGGCTGGCCCTCTCGGCCCTGGCCCTGGGCCTTACGGCGGCCTCCAAGTACGTCTACTGCATGGTCGCGCTGGTGATCCTGGGCCACTGGCTGTGGACGACATACGCCCACGGGGACGAGGACGGCCGTTCCTGGCCGCAGCGCCTGGCCCCCCTGTTGGCCTGGGGCGCGCTGGCCCTGGCCGTGTTCTTGGCGGCCGATCCCTATCTCTGGCCCGATCCGCTGGGCCGCCTGCGGGATTCCCTGCTCTACCACGCCGGCTATGCCCAGAGCGCCGAGGTGCGCCGCCTGCAGTACCCCTTTTGGCAGCCGCTGGTGACGCTGATGCACTCGGTGCCCTGGCATCCGGGCGTCTTTGTCGTCTCGCTGGACCTGGTGATCACTGCTTTGGCCGCCTTGGGCCTGGGACGGCTGCGCCAAAAGCGCCCCCTGCTGCTGGCCTGGCTGGTCGTGGCCCTGGGCTTTTTGTTGGCCTGGCCGACCAAGTGGCCCCAGTACATCCTCATGCTGACCGCGCCCCTGAGCGTCGCCGCGGCGGAGGGCTTTATGGCCCGCGTTTGGGAGCCGCTGCGCGAGCGCCTGCGGCGGCTGCGGGCGGAGGGGCTGCGCCGGCCGGCCCGTTCCCGTTCGCCGGCAGCCCGGCGAGAGACCCGGCGGGCCATCCCCTGGCTGCTCCCCGGAGTCGTCGTCCTGCTGCTGCTGGCCCTGTTCCCCCTGGTCTACCAGGGGCTCATGGCCCTGACCGATTTCAACGCGACCTCGATCCGCGATGGCCTGCAGGGGGGGCTCTGGCGGGAGACCTGGTTGGGCCTGACCGGCCAGGTGGAGCCGGCCGACGTGGCGTTGAGCTTGCAGCCCGGACGGCGTTCCAACGAGGTGCGCTACGTCGGCCTGGGCTGGTTTGCGCAGTTGTTTTCGGCCGATCTGTCCAATCTCATCGTTTTTGAGCTGCTCTGGACGGTGCTCTCGGTGGGGCTGCAGGCGGCTTTGGGGGTGGGCGTGGCCCTGATCCTGCACCGGAAGGGGCTGCGCTTCAAGGGTTGGTGGCGGACGCTCTTTATCCTGCCCTGGGCTATCCCCGAGTTTGTGGGGGCGCTGGTCTGGATGCGCCTGATTCACCCCACCTTTGGCTGGTACACCCTGGCCGTAGAATCGCACACGGTGGTCCTCCCCCAGATTGCCTGGTTCGAGAATCCCCAGTACGCCCTGCTGGGCCTGCTGCTGGCCGGCACCTGGTACGGTTGGCCCGTGATGCTGCTGGCCAGCGCGGCCGGCCTGAACATGGTCCCGGCCGACGTCTATGAGGCGGCGGCCATCGACGGCGCCAGCGGCTGGCAGTTGTTCCGCCAGGTGACCTGGCCCCTGCTGCTGCCGCTGCTGCTGCCGCTCTTGATCGTGCGGGGCATATTTGCCTTTAACCAGTTCTACCTCTTTTTTGTCCTGCAGACCCCCTTTCCCCTGAGCACCTTTTCGACCGTGTCCTTTTCCCTCTTTAACCCCATGGGCTATGCCGGGGGGCAGTTCGCCCTTTCGGCCGCCTTGAACCTGTTCACCGTGGCCATCCTGATCCTGCTGCTGCTCTGGTTCAACCGCTGGAGCCGCGCGGCGGAGGGGGTGCGCTATGCTTAGTCTCAAGTGGTGGCAGCAGTGGCTCTACCAGGGCCTGCTGGTACTGGTGGGCCTGTTCGTGCTGCTGCCGCTCTGGGGCACATTCTACCTGGCCTTTGACGGCGAGTTGAAGGGGCTGCCGCTAGAGTTCCGGGCCTGGCCGGAGCGCTTTACCCTGGATGTGTTCCGGCGGATGTGGGAGAATCCCTCCCAGACGGTCTCGTTCCTGGACCTGCTCAAGAACAGCCTGGCCGTCGCCGGGGGGGCGGCGCTCCTGTCGGTGGGCTTTGGCACGAGCATGGCCTACGCCTTTGCCCGTTATCGCTTTCCCGGCCGGCGGGGCGGGCTCTTTGCCCTCCTGGTGGGCGCGCTGCTGCCGCCGGTGGCCCTGATGACGCCGCTGTACGTTCTGCTCTCGATGCTCAAGCTGCGCACCAGCCTCTGGGGGCTGACCTTGGTCTATACGGCCTTTGCCATGCCCTTTTGCGTCTGGAACATGCGGGCGGCCTTTCAGGCCGTGCCGAAGGATTTGGAGGAGGCCGCTTTTATCGACGGGGCGACGCCCTGGGTGGCCTTTTGGCGCATCAGCCTGCCGTTGGCCCTGCCCTCGATTG
>JAFGKG010000012.1 GCA_016928715.1 Chloroflexia bacterium | reverse complement strand
GTTCACCTGGGACTTTGGCGATGGCACGGCCCCGGTGGTGACCACCGACACCATGGGCATGCACGTCTTTGACACGGCCGGGACCTACACGGTGACCCTGTGGGCGGAGAACGGCTGCGGTGACGCCATGGCCTACCACTGGGTCACGGTCGTGGCCTGCGACCCCGTCGAGGAAGTCGACTTTAGCTGGGATCCCCTGACCCCGACCGCCGGCATGACCGTCACCTTTGAGGCCATGCTGGTCGGCACGCCGACCATGCCGGTCGAGTTCACCTGGGACTTTGGCGATGGCACGGCCCCGGTCGTGACCACGGCTACCATGGGCACGCATATCTTTGTCGACGCCGGTGTCTATACCGTGACGCTGTGGGCGGAGAACCAGTGCGGCGACGCCATGGTCTACCACTGGGTCACGGTCGAGTCCGGACAATACTACGTCTACCTGCCGCTGGTCCTGAACAATTTTGGGAACTAGTGGCATGTAGTTTGAATCCTAGCGAACCTGGCGCGCTGTAGGATAGAGGGCCGGGGGGCCGCGGGCAAACTGCCCGCTTGGCCCCCCGGCCTGTTTTGGAAATAGATCGTTCCTGTAGGGGCGACGCGCGCGTCGCCCCTACTTGACAGAACAAACGTACAATTGTATAATAGGAATAGAACAAACAAGTCATAGGAGGCAGTGATGCGCAAAATGAGCGAACGGCAGAAGCGGATACTGCGTTTTCTGGAGCGCTATATCCGCGAGAACAGCTACCCACCCACCATCCGCGAGATCCAGTCGGCCCTCGAGCTGTCCTCTACCTCGGTGGTGGACTATAATCTGAACCTGCTGGAAAAGCGCGGCCTGATCCGGCGCCAACGGCGGGCCTCGCGTTCGATCGTGCTGACCGATCGTGGGGACGGCCTGCTCGGACAAGAGCGCTCGGTGCCATTTTTGGGCCTGATCGCGGCCGGCCAGCCCATCCCCGTCCCCGGCGACCTGTCCGATGCCGGGGAGAGCGCCGAGATGGTCGAACTCCCCCCCGATTTTTGGTCGGGCCAGGACGAGGGGCTCTATGCTCTGCAGGTCAAGGGTGACTCGATGATCGACGCCTTTATCGCCGATGGGGACCTGGTGGTACTGCGCCACCAGAGCACGGCCAAGAACGGCGACATGGTGGCCGTCTGGCTGCAGGAGCGGCAGGAGGTCACCCTGAAGCGCTTTTACCAGGAGGGCCAGCAGGTCCGCCTGCAGCCCGAGAACCCCTCTATGGAGCCCATCTATGTGCCGGCCCGCGAGGTGCAGGTGCAGGGGCAGGTGGTCGGGGTCATTCGAAGGTATAACTAGCGTTGGATGCCCCGCAGGCGTCTCGCTCGGGGGGTCGTATAGGCCTGCCAGAGGCCGAATCCCAGGAGGACCAGGGTAAAGGGGTCCTTGAATAGCTCGCCCAGACTCTGGACAAAGTCCAGCGGGTTGGGCCGGCCGATGATGGCGTACTCGGTGCCCAGGATCGTCAGGGCCGTCAGGCCCAGGGCGATCCACTGCAGGGGTTGGCCGCGTTTGCGGCCGGCCCCGTAGCGCACGGCCTCGGCGATCAGCCAGCCGGCCACAAAGGCCATGACCGGCAGATCGGGCAGCGGGCTGAAATAGACGATCAGGTACCAGGCGACCCCGCTGAGGATGGCCGCCCCCAGTCCAAAAAGCACGGCCCGGTTGATCTGCAGGTCCTGGCTCTCGGCGGCCAACTGCTGTTCGATTTCCGCCCGGCATTGGGGGCAGAGCGCCACGATGCCGCGCCCGGGGCCGGGGATGACCAAGGCCTGGCCCGGGGCGATGCTGGCCTGGCACTTGGCACAGCTCAAATCGGCCGCTCCTTCCTCCTCAGTGGTCTCCTCCCCAGAGCTCTCGACGCTGACGTCGCTTTCGGCGGTGCCGGCGGTTTCTACTTCCGCTGCGGCGGCCAGCTCCGCGGCCGGCTCCACGCTGACCGCGGCCGTGGGGGCCTCTTCCAAACCCAGGACCGCCCCGCAGTTGCGACAGGTGGTGTTCTCGCGGGGATTGCGCGTTCCACATTGCGGGCATTTTGGCATGTTTACCTCCCGATTTGTACGTTCATTTCCCGGCTGTAGGCAAATAGCGCCGGCAGGCCTCCGGTGTGCAAAAAGACGACGGCCTCTCCGGCCCGCCAGGTGCCCTGGCGGGCCAGGTCCATCAGGCCGGCCAGGGTTTTGCCGGTATAGACCGGGTCGACCAGCACCCCTTCCAGGAGGGCCAGGGTGCGGATGGCCGAGATGGTGGGACCGTCTACCTGCCCGTAGCCGGGCCCGATATAGTCGTCGAACACGACGGCGGCCTCCGGCGGCAGGGGGTCCGTCTGCAGCAGCGCGGCGGCCTGGTTGGCCAGGCGCAGGACCTCCGGGGCGCATTCCTGGCAGGGCAGGCTCACGCTGATGCCAATGACGTCAAAGGGCAGTTCGTAGGCGGTCTGGCCCAGCAGGAGGCCGGCGTGGGTCGCCCCCGAGCTGGTGGTGCAGACCACGCTCTTGAGCGGGAGGTCCAGTGCGCGGGCCTGCCGGGCGATCTCCAGGGCGCCCTGGACGTAGCCCAGCGTGCCCAGGGCGTTCGAGCCGCCCATGGGGACGATGTAGGGCCGCCGGCCGGCGGCCCGCAGTTCCCCGGCGACCTCCTCCAGGAGGCCCTCGCACTCTTTCCACGATTCCCAGGAGCCAAAACGGACCTCGGCCCCGAGCAGGTCGTCGAGCAGCAGGTTGCCCTGGCCGGGCCCGCGGACGGGCTTGCGCAGGACCAGTACGGGCCGGAGTCCGAGGGCGTTGGCCGCGGCGGCGGTCAGGCGGGCGTGGTTGGACTGGGCGGCGCCGGTGGTAATGATCGTGTCGGCTCCCTGGTCCAGGGCCTCCCAGAGCAGGAATTCGAGCTTGCGCAGCTTGTTGCCCCCCAGCCCCAACCAGGTCAGGTCATCCCGCTTGCACCAGACTTGGACCCCGCCCAGCGACTCGCTCAGGCGGGGCAGGTGCTGCAGCGGAGTGGCTTCGGGGACCAGGGAGACGCGGGGGATGGTTTCGATTGGACGCATTGCGGACCTCCAAGGGCCAGGACCGGAGGTCCTGGGTGCTGGCCTGCCGGCTGTACGGGTTTGCCGTTCCGGGGGGCATTGTACTACACGGGGCGCGTTTGTGCAACCGGGCGGCGTTTGACAGTGATCGGGAAAGGGGATAGAATGAGGGCGGTGTTGGCCGGAGAGTACAGAACAAAGGAGGCTTGAGGTGATTCGTCCGCCGATTGAACCGTTCCGCATCAAGGTTGTCGAGCCCGTGCGCATGACCACGGAAGATGAGCGCCGGGCGATCGTCGCCGAGGTTGGCTATAATCTTTTTCGCGTGCGCGCCCGGGACATTTACATCGATCTGTTGACCGACAGCGGCACCTCGGCCATGAGCGACTGGCAGTGGGCCGGCCTGATGCAGGGGGACGAGTCCTATGCCGGCTGCCGTAACTTTTATCACCTGGAGGAGGCCATCAAAAAGATTTTCGGCTTTCCCTATTTCGTGCCCACCCACCAGGGCCGGGCGGCCGAACACGTCCTCTTTTCCACGCTGCTCCGGCCGGGCGACTATGTACCGAGCAATATGCACTTTGACACGACCCACGCCAACATCGAAGTGCAGGGGGCGCATGCCGTCGACCTGGTGATCCCGGAAGGCCTGGATCCCCAATGCGAGCATCCTTTCAAGGGCAATATGGACATTGGGCGATTGGAGAATTTCATCCAAGAGACGGGCAAGGAAAGAATCCCCCTGGGCATGATCACCATTACCAACAACAACGGCGGCGGGCAGCCCGTCTCGCTGCAGAACATCCGCCAGACCGGCGAGGTCTTGCACCGGCACGGCATCCCCTTGTTTATCGACGCCTGTCGCCACGCCGAGAACGCCTATTTTATCCAGCAGCGCGAGGCCGCCCAGTCCGGCCGGCCGCTGATCGAGATTGCCCGGGAGACCTTTTCCTACGCCGACGGCTGCACCATGAGCGCCAAAAAGGACGGCCTGGCCAACATTGGCGGCTTTTTGGCCATGCGCAGCCCAGAGCTGTACGAGCGTGTTTGTCAGCGCTTGATCCTGGTGGAGGGTTTCACCACCTATGGGGGCCTGGCCGGCCGGGACTTGGAGGCTATAGCACGGGGATTGCAGGAGGCCTTGGACGAGCGTTACCTGGCCTATCGCACCGGGCAGGTCCGTTACCTGGGGGCGCGCTTGCAGGAATACGGCGTGCCGATCCTGGAGCCGGTGGGTGGGCACGCTGTCTATTTGGACGCCAGGCGCTTTTTGCCCCATCTCCCCCAGTCCGAGCTGCCGGCCCAGTCCCTGGTGGTGGAGCTCTATATTGCCGGCAGCATCCGCACGGTCGAGATTGGCACGGTGATGAACGCCCACGAGGACCCAGCGACGGGCGAGACCGTTTATCCGGCCTTAGAGTTGGTTCGCTTGGCCATCCCCCGGCGGGTCTATACCAACACCCAGATGGATTATATCGCCGAGGTGGTGGCCCAGGTCTATGAGCGGCGGGAGACCCTTCGGGGCCTGCGCATTGTGCACGAGCCCGAATTTTTGCGCCATTTCACCGCCCGTTTCGCTCCTCTGGAAGGTTGAGCTGTGTGATGAAGCCCTCTTATGATGTGATTATCGTCGGGGCAGGGCCGGCGGGTATGTTTGCGGCCCTCGAGTTGGCCGAGCAAAGCGACCTGCAGGTGTTGATTTTGGAAAAGGGGCATCCCATCGAAAAGCGGAGCTGTCCCATGCGGGAGTGGGGTGGGCCGTGCCGCCACTGCCAGCCCTGCGCCCAGCTCAGTGGTTGGGGTGGGGCCGGCGCCTTTTCCGACGGCAAGCTGACCCTCTCCCCGTCCGTAGGCGGTTGGCTGTCGGACTATGTGGCGGAGGACGAGCTGGAGCGGCAGATCGCCTATGCCGACCAGGTCTATGTCCGCTTTGGGGCCTCCGAGCAGATCTATGGGCTGGGCGACGAGGTGGAGGATTGGCAGCGCCGGGCAGCGCTGGCCGATCTGCGTCTGGTGGCCGTGCCCATCCGGCACCTGGGCACCGAGCACTGCACCGAGATCGTGACGGCGATGCGGGGGGCGCTGGACGGGCGGGTCGATGTGCGCACCCGCACCCAAGTGGACCACCTGCAAGTTTCGGCGGGACAGGTGCGGGGGGTGACGACCGTGGAGGGCGAGTTCATCCCGGCCCGTTTTGTAATTGCAGCGCCCGGCCGGGAGGGGGCCTCCTGGCTGCGCTGCGAGGCCGAGAGCCTGGGCATTGCCCTCTCGAACAATCCGGTCGACGTGGGGGTGCGGGTCGAGGTGCCGGCCTCGGTGATGGGCCCCTTGACCGATACTCTCTACGAGGCCAAGTTGGAATATAACAGCCGGGTCTTTGACGATCGCGTGCGCACCTTTTGTGTCTGCCCGCACGGTGAGGTGACCCCTGAATTCGCCGATGGGGACCCTCCGGTTCAATTGGTCAATGGGCACAGCTATGCCGAGCGTTCGACCGAGTTCACCAATTTCGCCCTGTTGGTGTCGACCTGTTTTACCGAGCCCTTTCGCGAGCCGATCACCTATGCCCGTTACCTGGCCCGCTTGGCCAACATGATCGGCGGCGGCGTCATAGTCCAGCGCTTGGGCGACCTGCGGGCCGGCCGGCGGAGCACGCCGGCGCGCCTGGCCCGCAGCATTGTCGAGCCCACCCTCAGGAGTGCGGTTCCCGGCGATCTCAGCTTTGTGCTGCCCTATCGTTACCTGGCGGACATTATGGAGATGATCGAGGCGCTGGACAAGTTGACTCCGGGGGTTAACTCCCGGCATACGCTGCTCTACGGTGTCGAGGCCAAGTTTTATTCCTCGCGGCTGGATCTGACGCCGGCCCTAGAGACGGTCCAGGTGCAGCATCTCTTTGCGGTAGGGGATGGTGCGGGGGTGACCCGGGGCTTGATCCAGGCCTCTGCATCGGGTGTGATTGCGGCGCGGGAGATTCTGGCCCGTCAAGATCAGTGAGGTAGAGTGTATGCCTCGTTACGAACGAATTTTGCCCCTGGTGGGGATTTTACTGATGGGCCTGGCCCTGATCCTGGTGGTGGAAAGGATCCATGCCTTGACCATTGATGTGCCCCTGCCGCAGGGGTCCACGGCCAGCGTCTCGATTGCCTGGTTGGTCATGTTTTTCCTGCTGATCGTCGCGGCCATTGGTGCGGAGAGCATCCAGCGGGAGGCCGAGCATGGTGAGGTCGACCAAGCCGGCGGTGGCCGGCAGCGTCTGCACCTGGACGCCTGGATTATGCCCGTGCTGATCATCCTGACGGCATTTCTTTTCCTGCGCCTGAACAGCCTGCTGGTGCGTTCGCTGGGCTTGGCCGTGGTCGGGCTGCTTTTGCTGGTGGCCCTGGTCGCGCCGCACTACCGCGATGACGAGCGGGCCCTGCAGCGGGTCCTAGGTCGGCAGGCGCTGGTGGTCCTGGTCTTTTTTGTGGGTTTCTTTCTTTACGGCGCCATTTATGCGCTGAAACTGCGCAGCCTTTTTTCGGCCACGGCGATTGTAGTGCTGACGTTTTTACTGGCCTGGGTCCTGTTACGTTGGGAGCGGCCCAAAACAGGGGCTTCGGGGCAGGCCCTGCTGCTGTACGCGGCGGTTGTAGGCCTGGGCGTGGGCGAGGTGACCTGGCCGCTGAACTATTGGGTCATTGAGGGTTTGATAGGGGGCACGTTTCTGCTGGTCGCGTTTTACGTCCTGGTCAACATTGTGCGCCATCATGTGCGGGACAGCTTGAGCCTGCGAATGGTCTGGGAGTACATTTTGGTGGGACTGCTCTGCGTTGCGGCGATTGCCCTCTATGCTTTTCGCCTTCGTCTGTTCTAGGAGGCCGCGCTTGCCCCCTGTTCAGCAGGACGCCTGGTCCACGGTCATTCTGCCCTTGTCCGCCTCGAATGCACTGGATGAGGCCGTTTTTTGGCTGAGCGGTGGGCAGGTGCTGGCTCTGCCCACGGATACGGTGTATGGCTTGGGGGCATCGTTGAACGAACTGGGGGCGGTGGAGCGTCTCTACCAGGTCAAGGGCCGTCCCTGGCAGCGGGGTTTGCCTTTACTGCTGTCCGAACTGGCGGAGGTGGACCGTTTTTGCCAGGACGTGCCCGAGGCGGCCTGGCGGCTGGCCCGGCGCTTTTGGCCCGGTGGGCTGACGCTGGTTCTCTGGCGTCGGTCGGTGGTGCCGGACCTGGTCACCGCGGGCCGGCCGAGCGTGGCCGTGCGCCTGCCCGACCACGCCCTGCCGCGGACCTTGGCCCGGCGCCTGGGGGTGCCCCTGGTGGTGACGAGCGCCAATCTTTCGGGCCAGCCCTCGCCAGTGACGGCGGCGGGGGTGTGGGGGCAGTTGGCCGGGCGGATTCCCTTGATCGTGGATGGCGGCGCCTGCCCCGGGGGTCAGGCGTCGACGATCCTCGATCTGACGGCGGAGCCGCCGCGGCTCCTGCGTGACGGGGGGCTGTCCCGGGGCGAGCTGGAGCAGGTCTCGGGCCTGTCGCTGGTGGGTGTTGACATAGAGTGCTATTGAGAGGGGGTCGTATGGAAGTCTTGTGGTGGTCGCTGGTCATTTTTTTCGCCCGGGTGGTGGATGTGGCGATGGGCACGATTCGCGTCCAATGGATCGTGCAGGGACGTCGTGTACAGGCTGCGCTGATGGGTTTTTTCGAGGTGTTGATCTTTATCCTCATCGTCAGCCGGGTTATTGGGGGGGGCATTGAACACCCGGCCTATGCCCTGTCCTATGCGGGCGGCTTTGCTGCGGGCACCCTGCTGGGGGTCACCTTGTCGGATCGGATGCGCAAAGCGGTGGTGGAGGTGACGGTGATCCCCCATGTGCCCTGGGAAGAGCTAGAGGTGCAGATTCGGCAGGCCGGCTTTGCCCTGACCCGCCAGTCCGGCATGGGGAGAGAGGGCCAGGTAGAGATCCTGCACATTGTTTGTGTGCGGAGAGAACTGCCCAAGCTGCTCGCCGTAATCAACAAGCTTGATGCGGCCGCTTTTGTGTACACGCAGCAGTTGACGGGCTTGCGCGGTGGTCAGATCTATGGAATGAAGAGCAAACTTTGAGCGGGCATTTGGCGATTTTTCCAGCTCGTGCTATAATGGGGCTGTGGCAGTGTTCCTGGTCGTGGTAAGCAAGCGCCTGTAGCTCAATGGACAGAGCATCGGTCTTCGGAACCGAGGGTTGGGGGTTCGAGTCCCTTCAGGCGCGCTTGAGGTGTCAAGAAATTACTTGCCGGTTTTGACCGGCTAAAGCCTCGATTCCGGTTCGGGAAAGCGAGACCTTTTACGGGGCCTTTCGGAGTTGAGGCTTTAGCCGGTGACGGGGAACCAGCAGTAAAACCGGGAAGTGATTTCTTTTACAGATCTTGAGGAGAGGAGGGTTGTAATGACGGAGGAGTCCCTTTTGCAGGAGAAAGCGGGTGCCCGCCTGAAAGAGGTCCAGGCCGAATTGCAGCGACTGCGACAGGAGGAGCGGCAGATTAAGGAAGAGGTGGCCCAGCTTCAGGCAGAGTTGTCGCGCAGCCGCGGCCGTGATCGTCGCCGGCTGCAATTGTCGCGCAGCGCCTCTCTGCCGGCGCTCAAGGTGCAACAGCAGCGCTTGAGCGCCGAGATTTTTCGTCTGGAGCAAGAGGATCTCTCCCTGCGGGAGCAATTAGGCGAGCCATATTGATCCGGTGACCAACCTTTTGAGACACTTGCTGCTGCTATTTACGCATTCTTAAAGGACCCCCCGTGGGTCGGTCTTTTGCCTGTAGGTTGGCGGCGGTTATTCAGAGAAAAGTTGGCAGAGGACGGGGCAAGCTGACGCTCGCGGTTGTAGCCTGCCTGGGAGCGTCGCTTGCGGATTTGGTTTGGTTGTGCTATAATCCGCAAGCAAGCGGTTTTTCCCACAATCTTTGCCGAGGAGGTTGGCTAAAATGATGGCTTACATCTTGCGGCGGCTCTTTTGGTTTATCCCAGTGTTCTTTGTTGTGACGGCCTTGACTTTTTGGACGGTGCGCGCACTGCCCGGGGGGCCGTTCGACTTTGCTGGGGATAAGGAGCTTCCCGAATATGTTGTGCGGAATATTGAGCGCAAGTACGGTCTGGACAAACCCATCTGGCAGCAGTATTTGAACTACCTGGGGGATCTGGTCCGGTTGGACTTTGGGGTCTCGTACAAGTACCGCGATCGGGACGTCAGTCAGGTTTTGGGGATCAAGTTCCTCACCATCGAGCGCTCCAAGGTTGAGCTGCAGTTGCAGTTGACTGACGGCAGCTTGGTGGTGACGGATCCAGGGATCGATAAAGAGTTCCTGTTGGAAGAGGGCAAGTCCGTCCCCCTACGCGACGGCACCTCGGTTCGCTACGGCAAGGGCATGGTCATTGTGGAAAAGCGCACGGACATTTTGCTGGATCTGCCCATCCGGGTGCTTTCCCAGGAGGACCGGCTCATGGAAGTGCAGGTCGACGATGAGTGGGTGCCCCTGCACGAGGGGGCCGAGGTCACCTTGCCCGATGGCACCGAGTTGGTCAGCGAGGATGGCGAGGTCAGGGCCCAACATGGATCCGCCCGGTTGGTCTTGGGCTGGTCAAAGCAGGGCCGGCTGGCCATGTTGGAGGGCTCGGAGGCCACCGAGCTGAAAACCAACGTGCGGGTCGAGCTGTCCAAGACGGAGTATATCACGGTGGATTCCAAGCGCATTGTGATGCAGGAACGCCTGGATCTGCCGATCAAGTTTATGCTGCATCCCCAGGAGAGCGGGGGTTGGGCTCTCTCGGCTCCCGGTGCGGAGGAACCACAGCTGCTGCTGGACGGAAAAGAGATCGACTTGCCGGGCGACCTGAGCGTGGCCTGGGATGAGTCTGAGGGCACCTTTGAGGCCGAGATTTATCGGCGCACCGTGGAGGCCAAGGTGGGCCTGCCTATTTCGGCTGCTTTGGGCCTCTTTTCTATGGGGATCGCCCTGCTGTTGGGCATTCCTTTGGGGATTTTGGCCGCCCTGCGGCACAATACGATCATTGACTACGTCGCCACCTTTTTTGCTATCCTGGGAGTTTCGGTTCCTAATATGGTGCTGGGCCCGCTGCTGATCCTGCTTTTTGTGCACCAGTTGGATCTGTTGGACCTGAGCTGGCAGGGCCGTTTCTCCAACTATATCCTACCGGCCATTGCCCTGGGCACGGGCATGGCGGCCAGCATCGCCCGGCTGACGCGGGCTTCGCTGCTGCAGGTCATTCGGGAGGATTATATTCGAACGGCTCAGGCCAAGGGCTTGAGTGCACGCACGGTGGTGGTGCGGCACGCGCTCAAGAACTCGTTGATTCCGGTGGTAACGATCTTGGGGCCCATGTTCGCCGCCATTGTTACCGGCACCTTGGTGATCGAGCAGATCTTTGCTATTCCCGGTATGGGCAAGCACTTTGTGACCAGTATCGGCAATCGGGATTATCCCGTCTTGATGGCGGTGACGATTATTTACGCAGTCCTCATCGTGCTGGCGAACCTGGTCGTCGACATTACCTATGGCATTCTGGATCCGCGTATTCGCTACAAGTAGCGATGTTGTTGACGGTCTGAGGAGGATGAACGATGGCTGTTTCTGAGCAAAAAGTGTCCCGTGATGATCTGGGGATCCTGCAGCGCAAGGTGCGGACCCCTTGGCGGGATGCCTATCGCCAGTTGATCAAAAACAAGATGGCGGTGGGGGGCGTGGTCTTTATTGTTCTCCTGATTCTCATGGCTATCCTGGCCGACTATGTCAATCCCTATCGCCTGCAGGGATATGGGGACACCCTCGTGGCCGATAATAGCAACCCCTATGCCAAGCAGTTGGCCATGAGCACGCGGGTGGACACGGCCGAGGCTCCCCTGGTCAAACCCTTCGGAGTGTACAAGCCCACCGCGGAGTCCAAAAGCATCGCCTACGATGGGTTTCGCTATCTTTTTGGCGCGGACAACCTGGGGCGGGACATTTTCAGCCGGGTGATCTATGGAGCCCGTGTCTCGCTGGAGGTTGCCTTTATTGGCGCGATAGTGAGTTTTATCATCGGAATGACCTATGGGATGGTCTCGGCCTATTTCGGCGGGCAGGTGGACAATGTCATGATGCGCATCGTGGATATTCTCTGGGGCTATCCACCGCTCATTTTCATCATCCTGCTGCAGGTCTATTTCAAGGCCTTGACCATTTCCTATGAGAAGCAAGGGGAACAGGCCAATGCCCTGATCGTCTCCATCCTGGACCTGAATCGCAAGATGGGCGGGATCCTGCTGATCTTTATCGCCCTGGGGGCCTTGAACTGGCTGGGGATGGCCCGCTTGGTACGGGGGCAGGTATTGTCCTACAAGGAGAAAGAGTTCGTCGAGGCGGCGCGCTGTATCGGGGCCAACAACCGGCGCATTCTCTTTATCCACCTGTTGCCCAATGTGTTGGGCCCCTGCATTGTGTCGGAGACGATGGCGATCCCGGGATATATTTATACGGAGGCCTTTCTCAGTTTTATCGGCCTGGGGGTAAATGCGCCCACGCCAAGTTGGGGCATTATGCTTTCAGAGGCATATCAAGGAATGCGTTCTTTTTGGTGGCCGGTGGTCTTTCCAGCGATCGCTTTGAGCCTGACCGTGCTGGCCTTTAACTTTTTTGGTGATGGGCTGCGCGATGCCCTGGACCCGCGCGTCTATGAACGCTAGTGGCGTCGCCTATTGAGTGGGGGATGAAATGTCCGAACCCGTGTTGGTGGTCAACAACCTCAAGACCCAGTTCAAGACACAGGATGGTATGGTCAAGGCCGTGGATGGCGTCTCTTACTACGTCCACAAGGGCGAAGCCCTGGGGATTGTTGGTGAGAGCGGCTGCGGCAAGAGCGTCAATGCCTTGTCGGTGATGCGCCTGATCCCGCAACCCCCGGGCAAGATTGCCGCCGGGGAGGTGATCTTTGATGGTGAGAACCTGCTCGAACTCAGCGAGGAGGAAATGCGCCATGTGCGGGGCAATCGCATCTCGATGATCTTTCAAGACCCGATGACTTCTTTGAATCCGGTATTGACGATTAACCGCCAGGTCAGCGAGGCCCTGGAACTGCACATGGGTATGGATAGATCCTCGGCTCGCGAGCGCACGCTGGAACTGCTGCGCATGGTGGGTATTCCCTCGGCGGAAAAGCGTTTGGACGATTATCCACACCAGTTCAGTGGTGGGATGCGCCAGCGGGTGATGATTGCCATGGCCCTGTCCTGCAATCCGGAGTTGCTCATCGCGGACGAGCCGACCACGGCCCTGGACGTGACGATTCAGGCCCAGATTCTCGATCTGATTAATAAATTGAGGACCGAGTTGGGCACGGCCGTGATCATGATTACCCACGATCTGGGCGTGATCGCCGGGATCAGCGATCGGGTCGTGGTGATGTACGCCGGTCACATTGTCGAATCTGCCGACACCTACGAGCTCTTTGCCAATCCGCGGATGCCCTACACGCTGGGCTTGATGCGCTCCATTCCGCGCGTTGACGCCCAGCAAAAGTCCCAATTGAACCCGATCCGCGGGCTGCCGCCGGACCTGATCGATCTGCCGGATATGTGCCCCTTCCTACCGCGCTGCGACTTTGCCCAGCCGCGCTGTGAAGAGGGCTGCCCGCCACTGCGGGAGGTGGGGCCGGATCATATGGCGGCTTGTTGGTTCGATATCAACAAAGACGGTTGGATGACCAAGCCCGGTGTAGCGGCTGTATAGGGGGGTACTATGGAAAAGTCGAATGATGTCCTGCTGCAAGTTCAGGACCTCAAGATGTATTTCCCGCTGACCAAGGGGATTATCTTCCAGCACAAGGTCGCCGATATCAAGGCGGTGGATGGCCTGAGTTTCTCGATCCGCCGGGGCGAGACCCTGGGACTGGTGGGCGAGAGCGGCTGTGGCAAGTCCACCACTGGGCGGGCTATTGTGCAGCTCTATCGCCCCACCGAGGGGTCGGTCCATTTTGAGGGTCGGGATCTGACCACGCTCAAGGGCGAGGGTCTGCGTCGTATGCGGCGCCGGATGCAGATGATCTTTCAGGACCCCTATGCTTCGCTCAACCCCCGCATGACCGTCGGTGGTATCGTGGGCGAGCCCATGATGATCCACAAGCTGGCGGATGGCCGGGCGCGCCGGGAAAAGGTCATGGAGTTGCTCAAGGTCGTTGGGCTCAACCCCTACTTTATCAACCGCTATCCCCACGAGTTCTCTGGTGGGCAGCGCCAGCGCATCGGCGTGGCCCGGGCGCTGGCCGTGGAGCCGGAATTTATCGTCTGCGATGAGCCCGTCTCGGCCCTGGATGTATCGATCCAGGCCCAGATCATCAATCTATTGGAAGAGCTGCAGGACGAGTTCAACCTGACCTATCTCTTTATTGCCCACGACCTCTCTGTGGTTCGCCACATTAGCGACCGCATTGCGGTGATGTATCTCGGCAAGCTGGTCGAGTTGACCGGAGGCTATGAACTGTACGATAACCCGCAGCATCCCTATACCAAGGCGCTCTTGTCAGCGGTGCCCATTCCGGACCCGGTGGTGGAGAAAAAGCGGCAACGCATTCTCCTGGAGGGGGACGTGCCCAGTCCGGTGTCGCCGCCCTCCGGTTGTAACTTTCGCACCCGCTGTCAGTTCGCCATGGATCGCTGTGCCGAAGAGGAGCCTCCCTTCAAGGAGTACGGGAACGGGCACTATGTGGCTTGCTGGCTGATGGAGTAAATAGACGCTAGTTTTTGGGGATGACAGGGAACGGCTTGGCCCGTTCCCTGTCGTTTTATGTTGAAACCAGGCAGAAGCCATGCTACAATACGGTCAAGTCCTCAGGTGCAGTTTGGGGCGGTTTTGGGCACTGGACAGCTCTGGAGGACTATGCTAAACTATAGTCACTGCTCACCGTCAGCACCAAGTTGACCGGGCCTGCTTTGGAAGGGGCGCTTGTCGCATAGATGAACCTGGGGGGCAGGGCGCGCTGTTTGTTTGGAGGTGGAATATGGCTTCTATTCTGGATCAAGTAAACCAGCCGGCCGACCTGGAGCGGTTGACTGGACGGGATTTGCGTCGCTTGGCCGAGGAAATACGCCAGGAACTGATCGAGGTGGTCCCCCAGACGGGTGGGCACCTGGCCTCGAATTTGGGTGTGGTCGAGCTGACCATTGCCCTGCACACGGTTTTGGACAGCCCCCGGGACCAGATTGTCTGGGACGTGGGCCACCAGGCCTATGTGCACAAACTGCTGACCGAGCGCAAGGATCGCTTTCGGACCATTCGGCAGTACGGGGGCTTGAGCGGTTTTACCAAGCGTTCGGAAAGCCCTCATGATCCCTTCGGAGCCGGGCATGCCGCCACTTCAATTTCGGCCGCGCTGGGGATTGCCCGGGGCCGCGACCTGCAGGGGGAGGATTTCGCCGTCGTGGCGGTGATTGGCGATGGCGCAATGACTGGGGGAATGTCCTTTGAGGCGCTCAACCACGCCGGCCACATGGGCACTCGCCTCATTGTGATCCTGAACGACAATGGCATGTCCATCGCCCCCAACGTGGGGGCGCTTTCCCCCTATCTGAACCGACTGCGCAGCGATCCGCGCTATCATCAGGCCAAGGGCCGCGCCGAGCGCCTGCTGGTGCGGATGCCTCTGGGCCGACGCTTGCTCCACTTTCTCAAGCGGCTGAAGAACAGCTTTAAAGAATTTCTCATCCCCACGCGCATCTGGGACGAGATGGGTTTTACCTACATTGGTCCGGTGGACGGGCACGACATTGGCGCTCTTGTCCGTACTTTGCGCTCCGCTCGTCGCGTGCAGGGCCCTGTTTTGCTGCACGTCTATACGACCAAGGGCAAGGGATATGCGCCGGCCGAGCAGGACCCGACCAACTTTCACGGGGTCTCGCCGAACGGCCGTAAAAAGAGCGCGGCGCCCAGCTACAGCCAGGTCTTTGGCCAGACGATGGTGCAGATGGCCGAGGCCGATTCCCGGCTGGTGGCCATCACCGCGGCGATGCCCGATGGGACCGGCCTGAGCGACTTTGCCCAGCGCTTTCCCGGCCGTCTCTTTGACGTGGGCATTGCCGAGCAACACGCCGTCACCTTTGCCGCCGGCCTGGCCACCCGGGGGCTGCGCCCGGTTGTGGCCATCTATTCGACCTTTTTGCAGCGCTCCTATGACCAGTTGATCCACGACGTGGCCCTGCAAGAGCTGCCGGTGATTTTTGCCCTGGACCGGGCCGGCATTGTGGGCGACGATGGGGCCACGCACAACGGCGTCTTTGATCTGGCCTACCTGCGGCATATCCCCAACCTGGTGGTGATGGCGCCCAAGGACGAATGCGAGCTGCAGCGCATGCTCTGGACGGCGCTTGAAATTGAGGGGCCCGTGGCCATCCGTTATCCGCGGGGCAGTGGTCGGGGCCTGCTCTTGGATCGGGAGGCGATGACTTTGCCCTTGGGCATGGCCGAGGTGCTGCGCAAGGGCGCCGGCGGCGAGTTGGCCATCCTGGCCATTGGCTCCATGGTCTACCCTGCCCTGGGCGCGGCTGAACTGCTGGGGGCCCAGGGCATTGAGGCGGCAGTGATCAATGCCCGCTTTGTCAAACCCCTGGATAAAGCGATGCTCTATGGCTTGGCCCGCAATTTTCAGCGCATCGTGACCGTGGAGGAGAACGCCCTGCAGGGCGGGTTTGGCAGCGCCGTCCTCGAATTTTACGAACGCAAAATGCTGCTTCCCGATCATCAATTTCTGCGCATTGGGATTCCGGACCGCTTTATCCACCAAGGTCCTCAGCATAGGATGCGGGCAGAACTCAACCTTTCGGCCGAGGGCATCGCCCAGGTCATTCGCAATCGTTTTCCAGACCTTTGGTTGGTGCTGGAGGCAGAGTCAGAGGTCGCCGCTCCTCCCCTGCTCAAGGCCGCTGGACAGAGGTAGCGGGGCAGGGCGGCACTGGATTAGGAGCAAGACATGCTGGAATATCTGCGCGATCTAGGAGCGCAAGCCCGACAGCGCCTGGGCCAAGTGCGCAAGCTGGAGGAACTGGGCGAGTGGAAGCGGGAGTATCTGGGCAAAAAGGGCGCCGTCAGCGAACTGCTGCGGGGCCTGGGGGGGCTGCCGGCGGAGGATCGCCCTTTGGTGGGGCGGGCCGCCAACGCGCTGCGGGCCGAGCTGGAGGCCGAGCTGGAGCGGCGTGAGCAGGTCCTCCAGCAAGAGTTCGTACAGGCTGCTCTACGGACCGAGCGGGTTGATGTAACGCTGCCGGGCCGGCGGCCGGCCGTGGGACGTGTACACATCAGCCACCGGGTGCTGCGGCGCATCTATGACATTTTCGCCGAGATGGGCTTTCAGGTCTTTGACAGCCCCGAGGTCGAGACGGACCGGCGCAATTTTCGGTCCTTGAATATCCCGCCCCATCATCCGGCCCGCGATATGTGGAGCACGTTTTATACCACCCGCGAGGGGGTGCTGTTGCGCACGCACACCTCTCCAGGGCAGGCTTGGGCGATGCAGGCCTATTGTCCCGAGCCGATCCGGGTGATCCTGCCGGGCAAGTGTTATCGTTACGAGCAGGTGACGGCCCGCTCCGAGTTCATGTTCTACCAGGTGGAGGGCCTGGCGGTTGGGGAAGGGATTACCATGGCCGATCTCAAGGGCGTCATTATTGCCTTTACCCGGCGCATGTTTGGTTCCGAGCGGCAGGTGCGCTTTCGCTGCAGCTACTTTCCCTTTACCGAGCCCAGCGTGGAAGTGGATATGGACTGTATCCTCTGCCAGGGCCAGGGCTGCCGGGTTTGCAAATATACCGGCTGGGTCGAGATATTGGGCGCGGGCATGGTCCACCCGGTCGTTTTGCGCAACGGCGGCTATGATCCCCAGCACTTTGGCGGTTTTGCCTTTGGTATGGGTCCGGAGCGCATCACCATGCTCAAGTACGGCATCAACGATATCCGCTGGTTCTTTTCGGGGGATCTGCGCTTCCTGAGGAGCCTTTGAGGGTTATAACCACCAAGGCTTGTCCTGAGCCTGTCGAAGGGACACCAAGGGCTCAAAGGGAAATCCTTTTTCTCCTTCGTGTCCTTGGTGTCCTATCATCGTTCACGGGGAGATTTGTGGAAATGAGGGGGGGGGTTCCGGTTCAGCCGGGTAAGCTGCTTTAGAATTAGCTGGAGGAGAACACATGGCCGCAGACTTGGCCCTGGACGACTGCTTGGACTTTACCCTGGCCCTGGCCCGCGAGGCCGGGGTTTTGCTGCGGGACCGTTTGCTCGAGGATCACACCGAGGCCCAGAAGCGGGGCGTCGAACTGGTCACCGAGGTGGACCGGGCTTCGGAGCGTTTGATTGTAGATGCGCTGCGGGAGCGTTTTCCGGATCACGCCATCGAGGCGGAGGAAGGTTCGGGGCAGGATGCCCCCTCCCCTTATCGCTGGTTCGTGGACCCTCTGGATGGGACCAATAACTATGCCCACGGCTATCCCTCCTTTTGTCTGTCGTTGGCCCTCTGGCGTGCAGGACAGCCGTTGATGGGCGTGGTTTTGGACCCGTTGCGGGATGAATGTTTCTGGGCGCGGCGGGGGCGGGGGGCTGCCCTGAACGGCCGGCCGCTGTGTGTTTCCAGGCGTTCGCTGCTTGGCGAAAGCCTGGTCAGTACGGGCTTTCCCTATGACAAGGCCAGTCGTCCGGACAACAACCTCTTTGAGATCGGCCAGGCCGCCCTGCGGGTACAGGGGCTGCGCCGCAGCGGGTCGGCCGCCCTGGATCTTTGCTATGTCGCCGCCGGCCGGCAGGAAGGCCATTGGGAACGGGGCCTCAAACCCTGGGACGTGGCGGCGGGCGGCTTGATCGTCCTGGAGGCGGGGGGACGGGTCACCGGTGTGGGTGCTCGGCCCTGGGACATCCGCTCGGGCGAGCTGGTGGCCTCGAATGGGCTCATCCACGAGGAGCTGTTGGATCTCTTGGGGTGGCGTTAGTACAGGTCCGACCGGCGGTCGTCCAGCACTGGGAATTGTTCCCGCGTTCTTTCGGCCTGGGCCAGGTCGATCTCGGCCAGCAGGAGGGCCGCCTCCTGCGCGCCTTCTGCGAGCACCTCTCCCCGGGGATCGACGATCGCGCTGTGGCCGCCAAAGGTGGTGCCATTGGGGTCGCGGCCGATGCGGTTGCAGGCAGCCAGCCAGAACTGGTTCTCGATCGAGCGGGCGCGCAGCAGCAGCCGCCAATGCTCGATGCGGGCGATGGGCCACTGGGCCGGCAGCAGCACCAGGAGTGCTTTTTGCAGGGCCAGGCGGCGAAAGAATTCGGGGAAGCGCAGGTCGTAGCAGATGCCCAGTCCTGTGCGGCCCCAGGGCAGATCAAAGGTGGGGATCTCCTGGCCGGGTGTCAGGTAGGTCCTTTCCTGCATGGGCGGAAAGAGGTGGGTCTTGCGGTAGGTCGCCAGGGTCTCGCCCTGGGGGGAAAGGAGCAGGGCGGTATTGGCCGGCCCTCCATCTGGGGTGGGGGCCAGCACCGAGCCGGCGATGTACAGGCCGCTGCTGCGTGCCAGGTTGGCCCAGCGTTGTTGGAAGGACGTGACAAACTCTTGGCTGTAGCTGTCGGCTTGGGCCAAATCATAGCCGTTCAACCAGAGCTCGGGCAGCAGCAGCAGAGTGGCTCCCTTGCGGGCCGCCTGCTCCGCCAGGCCCTGTGCCCGGCGCAGGTTCTCCTCGGGTTGGGCCATTTGGACGTGCATTTGAGCGATGGCCAGGGTCAGCTTCACTGGCCCGCCTCCCAACTTTGAGTGACGACCTGCCCCGGGTTTCCCTGGAGGCCGAGATCCTCGCCGTTCAGGATAACGCGCACGCTGCCGGCGTTGCCCATGCGGATGCTGAGTGCCTCGGTGGCGGTAAAGGTGCGAGAGGTATTGGCCAGCGTTCCCTCAAAGATCTCGACGCCGTCGGCCTCGACGCGCAGCCAGCAGGGTTCAGCAATTTCCAGGACCGCCTCAATCCCCTCCCCGGGTTGGCTTCTGGTGGAGCGGGGGCTTGCCGTCGACCGGGGGGGGGTGATGAATACCTGGAGGGTAGGGGTGGCCGTGGGCGTGGCCGTGGGCAGGATGCGGGTGGGCGTAAATCCGGGCGGTGTGGCCGTCGGCGGCAGGGTGGTTGGGTTCAACCAGCCGCGGTCGATGATGAGACCGACGGCCAAGAGGGCCAGAAAGGTGAACAGGACAAAGCTGAGGCTGGGCATCAGGCAGGAGCGGGCTCTGGGGGGAGGGGTCAGCGGGGCGATAGAAACCAGTTCCGGGTCGCCCTGTTCTTGTTGATAGAGGGCAATGACCTCGTCTGCGTTGAGGCCCAGGGTTTCGGCGTAGCTGCGCAAAAAGCCCCGCACCTGGGTTTCCGAGGGCAACAGGGCATAGCTGCCCTCTTCCAGGGCTTTTAAAAAATCCTCTCGGATGCGGGTCTGTTGGGCGACCTCGGCCAGTGTCCACTGGCGTTCCTGGCGCCGTTCACGCAAGAGGTCACCTGCCGTTGGCATAGATCCTGTCCTTTGATCCGATGTTCATGGGCTAGGCAGTGGGGTTGCCGTGGGTGCAGGCGTCTCCTCCGGCTCCATATCCGGGGTGAAGGACGGGGCCACAGCGCGGTAGAGTCCCGATCCGGCGGCGATGTAGAACAGCCCCTGTTCTTCACGTACGGCAATCGCCTGCAATCCCCACAGTTCACCTTCATTGGGACTGCGCAGTTCCCGCGCCAAGACCGGACGTTCCCCGTCCTCTTTGCGCAGTTGGATAATCCGACCGGCGTAGCGGTCGGCCAGATAGATATAGTCGCTTTGTTCTGCGGTCCAAATTTGCACGGGGACCAGGGTTTTAGGATAGACCAGGTAGGTCAGGGTGCGTTCCAATTCCCCACGCAGCAGGTCCAGGACCTTACCGTCCTGTTGCAGCAAATAGATGTGGCCGTCGATGGCCATATCGACCGATTTGTCTATCTGGAGGTGGCGCGGGTCATCTGCCCAGGAGGCCGGGGCCAGTTCGTAGGCGTTACAATAGTATTTGAGGATTTGGTCCAGGGCGCCTCTTAGGACATAGATGTTGCCCTCATAGCCCTCCAGGTCGATGGCCCGGTTGGACCAGTCGGATTCGCTAGAGAGCGCGTAGCTTTCCCATTCGCCCTCCCGGTGCAGGTAGAGCCAGCGATTGCTGTCCACCAGAGCCAGCCAATCCTCGCTTTCCCCGCCCGAGATGCAATCTTTGGGACGCTCCAGGCGGGCGATGGCCTGGATGGCGCTAGCGGGATGCCCCTTGACTTCCTGGCCCGCCCAAAGCAGGGGGCTGAGTGCGTTCGTGGCCGGTGTATACAGATAGACGGTGCCCTTTTCCTCCTCCAGGAAATAAACGCTGTCGCCGACAGTCACGACGTCACGCAGGGCACAGTTCTCCTGGCAGAGCCCGACAAAATCGGCCAGGTCCAGGGTCTGGCTCATCGCGCTGATATCCACCAGCAGGTCCAATTGTTGGAAGCGGGAGACCCCATTGATGCGATCGCGCTCCTCTTGCAAGTTGGTCAGGGCCAGTTCCACCTGGAGATTGGCACGGCCTGTTTCCAAGGCTTGCTGCAGCAGCTGTTCGGCTTGGTCGAGAATTTGATTGGCCTCGGTCTGGTTATCGCTCTGGAGGGCCAGGGTGATTTTGGCCTCGGCTTGTTCGATCAAATCGCGCACGACCTCGTCCTGGCGTCGTTCGGATTCGCGGTGGACCAGGGAGATAATCAAGACCAGGATGAGGATCAGGGTCAGGCCGATGAGAGCGGCGGGCAGGAGGCGGCTCTTTTCCTGGCGGGAGCGGATGTGCATGCGGGGCCGTTCCAGGCGTGCCCGCGGCGTCAAAATTGCCCGTGCCTGCTGGGGGAGCGTTTTCCACCAGGGTTGTTTGGGCTTGGGGCGAGCCAGGGGGACGATTTCCGGGGTTTCAACCTTGGGTTTTGGCCGGCGGGCCGGCTGTGGAGGGCGGGGCCGCCGTGGATGCTGCCAGAGCCGGCGGAATTCGCCGCTCAGGGAGCCGGCCCAAGCCTGCAGTCCTTCTCCTATCAGGCGGCTTCGCTCCTGCAGCCCTTCCAAGGAAAAGGGAGAACGGGCCGCTTCACCCAGGGCCGACTGCATCTCGACCACAATAGCGTGGGCCTCCTTAAAGCCCTGTTGATGAATCCGGCGGTAGAGCTGTTCGACAACGTCATCCGGCTGCTGATAGAGCAGGGTCTGTTCGGCCTCCTCTTTACCCAGGGATCGGCCAATGTTGCTGCTGCAGAGGCAAAAGATGTCCCCCGTATCGAGGGCGCTGTGAAAGAACTCGATTGGAACGTCCTCGGTCCAGCCCAATGTGGATAGGCGTGTCATCATGGGCATGGTGGTGGCCTCTGGATCCCAGGAGGGATTCAGGGGTAGGGCCTGAATTTGTCCCTGGTGGATGATATAGGCCTGTCCCGGCAGGATCTGGGCTAGGAAAAGCTCTTTGCCCCGGACCACGGCGCAGGTGAGCCCCAGGGTGACTTTTTCCTGGCCGGACACTTCCAGGTTGCGTTGAAAGAGGATCTCGTTGGCCTTTTGGATCGAGCGCGACAGGCAGGTGGTAATGCTGGGAGAGCTACAGTTGTAATAGCTCTTTTTGATTTGCTGGGTAATCTCGCGGGCGATCTGGTGACTGCGCCCTCCCTCGACAGCCGGATCGACCAGGATGTACAGGCTGCCCTTCCAGCGGGAGGTGGACGAAAAAGCAGCAGGCTCTTCGATATAAATGCAATCGCTGTCGGCCCGACAGATGCCCCCGATGAGCCCAAATTGACCCGAGTACGTCTTTAGCCGGCCCATAGTTCCTCCTTGTGGACCGTAAGCCTAACTAGCCCTCCTATTATAGCAGAGTTTCGTTAAAAGACAAAATCTTGCGGCTTGGCCTCCTATAGTTTATCATATTTGTTGCGTTAGGGCAACTTTAGCGTGGGAGCGCAATCAAACATCCCCCTCTCCCGACCCTTGGACAAGCCCAGGGTGTGTTCGGGAGAGGGGGAAGGAGTCCCCTCAGTTTTAGGGGTGGGCGCTTCTTATTGTTCAATCCCCAGGGCGACCTGGGCCGCCGCCAGGCGGGCTACCGGTACCCGGAAGGGAGAGCAAGAGACGTAATTCAGCCCGGTATTGTGGCAGAATTCAATTGATTGGGGTTCGCCGCCGTGCTCCCCGCAGATTCCCACCTCGAGGTCGGGGCGGGTGGAGCGTCCCTTTTGCACGCCCAACTTGACCAAATAGCCCACGCCTTCGCGGTCCAGCACCTGGAAGGGGTTCTTGGGCAGGATGCCCCGCTCGACGTACTGGAGCAGGAACTTGCCTTCAGCGTCGTCGCGGGAGTAACCAAAGGTGGTCTGGGTCAGGTCGTTGGTGCCATAGGAAAAGAACTCGGCGTATTTGGCCACCTCGTCGGCAGTGATAGCGGCGCGGGGGATCTCGATCATGGTTCCGAATTTATAGTCGACCTGGATGCCCTTTTCCTCCATGACTTCCTTGGCGATCGGGCGCAAGATTTCCTCGCTGACCTCGAGTTCGTTGGCGTGACCGGTCAGGGGGATCATGATTTCGGGCTTGACCGTGATCCCCTGTTTAGCCACGTTGCAGGCCGCCTCCATGATGGCCCGCACCTGCATCTTGGTGATGCCGGGGAACATGATGCCCAGGCGGATGCCGCGCAGGCCCAGCATGGGATTCATCTCGCGCATGGACTCGACGGTCTGGAGGAGTTTTTCTTTCTTGGCCAGTTCGGCGGGCTGGTCGCCCCTGATCCGCAGCTCGGTAACCTGGACCAATAACTCGTCATAGCTGGGCAAGAATTCGTGCAGCGGTGGGTCGATCAGGCGGATGATGACGGGCAGGTCGTCCATGACGCGAAAGATGCCCTCAAAGTCGCTGCGCTGTACCGGCAGCAGTTTGTCCAGGGCGGACTGGTGTTCCTCTTCGCTTTCGGCCAGGATCATTTGCTGGACGATGGGCAGGCGCTCCTCCTCAAAGAACATGTGCTCGGTGCGGCAGAGGCCGATGCCCATAGCGCCAAATTCGCGGGCGCGCTGGGCGTCCCGGGGATAGTCGGCGTTGGCCCAGACCTGCAGGCCGCGGGTGGGGAATCCTTGGGGGCCCTGGCGGACGTCCTCGCGGGCGGCGATTTCGTCGGCCCACACCAGCAGAATGCGCAGGTCGTCCTGTTCCTCAAACGAGGGGGCGATTGTGGCGATGGAGCCGGCAAAGACCTCGCCGGTGGAGCCGTCGATCGAGATGACCTCGCCTTCCCGGATGACCTTGTCGCCGGCCCGAAAGAGGCGCTTTTCCTCGTCCACGTGGATGGCCTCGCAGCCGGCCACGCAGGGCAGCCCCAGCCCGCGGGCGACCACGGCCGCATGGGAGGTGGCGCCGCCCCGTTGGGTCAGGATACCCTGGGAGGCCAGCATCCCGTGCACGTCGTCGGGCGAGGTTTCCGGGCGGACCAGGATGACGTCCTGGCCGGACAGTCCCCACTCCTCGGCCTTGTCCGCATTCAGGGCAACCGTGCCGCTGGCGGCGCCGGGGGAGGCGTTCAGGCCCCGGGCCAGAAAAGTGCCCTCTTCATAGGCCTTTTCCTTGGCCTCCGGATCAAAGTGTGGATGCATGAGCTGGTCGACCTGGGTCGGTGTGACCCGGCCGATGGCCGTATCTTGGGTGATCAGGCCTTCGTTGACCATATCCACGGCGATTTTTACAGCGGCGGCAGCGGTGCGCTTGCCGGTGCGGGTCTGCAGCATCCAGAGTTTACCTTGCTCGACGGTGAACTCGAGGTCCTGCATATCCTGGTAGTGCTTTTCCAAGAGCTCGGCGACCTCGACGAACTGCTGATAGACCGGGGGCATATCCTCGGCCAACTGGGCGATCCTTTTGGGGGTGCGGATGCCGGCCACTACGTCCTCGCCCTGGGCATTTTCCAGGTACTCGCCATAGAGGACTTTTTCGCCCGTGGCGGGATCGCGGGTAAAGGCCACGCCCGTGCCGCTGCCCGCGCCTAGGTTGCCAAAGACCATGGTCATCACGTTGACGGCAGTGCCCCAGTCGTGGGGAATGCCCTGGGAGTTGCGATAGTCCACCGCCCGTTTGCCGAACCAAGAGCTAAAGACGGCGGCGATGGCCTCGCGTAGTTGTTCCCGGGGATCTTGGGGGAAGGGTTGGCCCACGTTTTCCTGATACACCTCTTTGAACTCGCCGACGACCGCCTTGAGCATATCCGTGGTCAGGTCGGTGTCCTGTTTGCCCTCGGTGCGCTGCTTGTACTTGTCCAGGATGTGCTCGAATTTGTTGGGGTCGATGTTCTTGACGATACGCCCAAACATTTGGATCAGGCGCCGATAAGAGTCGTAGGCAAAACGATCGTTGTTGCTCAACCGGGCCAGGCCGAGGACGGTCTCGTCGTTCAGGCCGATGTTCAGCACGGTGTCCATCATGCCCGGCATGGAGACGCGGGCGCCTGAGCGAACCGAAACCAGGAGCGGGTTGTCGCTTTCGCCAAAGCCCTTGCCGCTCTGTTCCTCGACCCAGCGAATGGCCTCCAGGGTTTGGGACCAAAGATCTGGCGGAAACTTTTTGCCTGAATCAAAGTAGGCGTTGCACGCTTCGGTGGTGATGGTGAATCCGGGGGGGATGGGCAGGCCGATGCCGGTCATTTCGGCCAAGTTGGCGCCTTTGCCCCCCAAGAGGTCGCGCATCTCGGCGCCTCCCTCGGTGAACAGATAGACCCACTTGCTCATATTTGACCTCCTTGCTTGCTCGAGTGGTACATTTCTTTCGCCTCAGAGTGGTGGGGCACGCTGGGCGACCTTGTCAAACCGAAAAGCTATCATACCCGCATCTGGCCCATTTGTCAAAAAATGCCCCTGCCCCCGGGTGGGGGCAGGGGTCGGATCGGTCACGGGTCGGGACTAGGCCTCCTCCTCCTCGTCCTCCTCCTCGTCCCACTCGTCCTCCCAGTCCTCCTCGTCCTCGTAGAACTCGAGTTCACACTCGTCGCAAACCCAGCAGTCACAATCCTCATCGTACCACAGTTCGCCGCCGCATTCGGGGCAGGTGGGGTTTTCTTGCTCACTCATTGCTTCCTCCTTGATTCTGACGTCCTTTTTTTGTGCAACAAGCTGTCAGTTGGATCCTCTACGGACCCACTGCCAGTCCAGGGGTCTAGTAATCGTCCTCTTCCTCCTCTTCCCACTCATCGCCCAGGTAATAGTCCACCTCGAAGGGCTCCAGGCTGATGACTTCGAGGGCGGTACCACACTCTGGGCATTCGACGAGTTGTCCCAGGCTCATCTTTTTTCGCTTGGGGATCAACGCGTCACAATCGGGACACTGCGCCATGGTTAACCTCCTCTATTGGCTTGACTTTGCCTGGCTTGGCCAGACCCAGATGGTCTCAGTCTACCAAATCAGGTGCTCTCTGTCAGTAGTCGTTGGGGAAACTTTTGGTGACAATTGGGTGACAGTTTGGAGGAGAAAAAGGGGGGGGTCAGCTTTTTGGGGGTGGGCTCAGGCGGTAGCCAAAGCCACGCACGGCTTGGATATAACGTGACCCTTCAGAAGAGATGTTGTGCATCTTTTGGCGCAGGCGGCGAATGTGCACCTTGAGCAGTTCACGGGCCTCGGCGTCGTCGGCCTCATAGCCCCAGACACTTTCCAGCAGTTCCTTGGGGCTGAGCACCCGGCCGGCGTTTAGGGCCAGGGTGCCTAACAATTTGAACTGCAGCGGGGTGAGCAGCAGGGCTTGCTGGTGAAAGGTCACGTGCTTTTCGTCAAAAAAGATGCTCAGGTCACCCACCTTGAGTCGGGAGCTCTCTTTGCGCATGAGGTGGCGCAGCCGCCGCACGACCAGTTTGGCCGTGCGTACATGTTCGGGGGTGCAGACGGTTTGTTCCGCCGGCTGCTCGGATTCGGTGGGTGCGTCGGCTGTTGGGGGCAGGGGCAGCAGCAAGGGGAAGGGGCGCTTGGCCTCGCTGCCAAAAAGCTGCCGGCCTTCGATCTCGATCAGTTCCGGTGCGACCAGGATCAAATCCGGACGGCGTCTCAGCAGCTGCTGCAGGGCCTCGTCGTTGCTGGCCAGCATCACGGCGTGGCCCATGCTCTGCAGGGCCTGACGCAGCCCACGGCCCTTTTTCCTGTCCCAGTGGACCAGCAGAATTTTCATCTTGGGCAATGTCCCCGCGGCCGGCTTTTTAAAAGGCCAGCCCGTGGCCTAAAAGAGGTGCTCGGGCTTGCGCGGGCGCGGGGGCCGCTTTTCCAGTTCGCCCAGGAGGTCCCGGTCGGTGACCGGCTCCAACAGGTCCAGCAGGTCCTCTTTGCGCAGGCGCAGTTCCTCGCCCCCGGCTAGTCTGTACACGTTCAGACTCTTTCCCTTGACCCGCCCCATGATATAGTCCCACAGGCGGGCGTAGGGGATGTCCAGGTAGCGTCCAGCCTCTTCTAGGGTCATCCAGGTGCTTTCTTTCATCCAAGGCCTCCTCTCATTCAGGTTTCGGCTTCGGCCCGAGCATTGGGCCAGGTGGGGTTCAGGGCCAGGTAGGGGACGTGCTTGATCGTGGTGACGATAGCGATCAGCAGCGCGGCCAGTACCAGAGCCCCCTCTTGGTGCCATAGCCAGAGTAGGGCTGGGGACGATAAAATGGCTGCGGTCGAAGCACGGGCTACGGCGGCGCTGCCGATGCCGCCGCCCCGGCAATGCAGCAGGATCACCAGGCCAAACAGGACCAGGGCGCTCAACAGGGTGGGAAGGGAGAGCGCCAGCAGAACTCCGATCGCGCTGGCCAGGCCTTTTCCGCCCAGGTGCGGCTGGGCTTTCCACCAGGGCTGCCAGGGCGCCCGTCCGCCCGTTCTTGTCCGTACATAGTCCAGGATCAGAAATAGCGAGTAGCAGTGACCGCTCACGGCGGCGGCCGCGGCGGCCGGCGGGAGCCAATCTGTGCTCGTCCAGTTTTTGGCTGCCAGGACGGGGACCCATCCTTTCGCTGCATCCAGGAGGATCGCGAGCCCCCCGGGGCCCCAACCCAATTCTCGCAGGGTATTCATGCCCCCGGGGTTGCCGCTACCGATTTGGCGTAGGTCCTTCCTGCCCCAGAGCCAGGCGATCAGTAGGCTGAAGGGGATGCTGCCGAGGAGATAGGAACCGAATCCAATTGTCGCAGCCACCGTTGTTTCCTTGGATGATACTCTTGCCTGGGCCACTCCATGGTCGACGATGTTGGGAATCACCCGCTACCCTCGCTCATTATACTCCAATGTGGGGGGGTGTCAAGGCAATATTTGAATCCGTAATCGACGGTTCAAAAAGCCCTATTCCCGGCTAACCCAGCCCTCAAGTTCAACGATGCTGGCAATGGGCTGGTCAGCGGAAAGAACCACGGCGTACCCCCCGCTTGACAGGGCCGAAACATCATCCATAGAAATGGCTTGGGTAGCCCCGGCAGACAAGGAGAAAGGGTTACTCAGACTGGGTCCAAGGTCGGCAGGTGTGTTGCAGGTCCCATCCTCCTCACAAAAGGTCGCCGTAACGCTCGTGGGGTTAGAGCCGGCATTTTGTACAATGATGGAGGCACTCCAGCTAGCACTCGATCCAACAGCGGACTTGGGAGCCAGGGGGAGGTAGAGCAGGTAACCTTGGAACAGACCGGCCCCGTAACGTCCCTGCGACTGCCCCAAACTGCGCAGGATACGCCCGTAGAGCGTATAGCCAGGGGATGAGGCGGCGCTGTAACTGCCGGCCTGATCCCCACTCAGCCCGCCGCTGTGCTCCAACTCGACCACGGCGACGATCGGCTGGTCGCTGTTCAGCTGCGCGCCTCCGGCGTAACCATTGGGCAGAAAGGCTTCGTCGGGCAGATCAATGCGATAGGACTGGTAGGGGTCTATGTATACGTTATAGGCCGAGCCCTCATAGCCCTCATAGGCAACGTTCACGGTGGCCCCAGTATCGCCCACATTCTGGACCGTAATCAGGCCGTTCCAGCCATTGTGGTCCTTGAGCGTACGGGGCAGGTGGATGGCCGTACCGCCCTCCGTCAAGACCTCGTAGGCCGACAGGTCGTCCGTCGCCCCGATCAAGCTGACCATCCCCAGCAGGGGCTGATCGGCCGAGGTGACGGCGGAAAAGGCGGGGAGGGTATGGGATTCGCCGCCCTGGTAGAAGGAGTGGACCCCGATAGGGGGAATGACCGCATCGTTCGTCGTTCCATCAGTGTAATCCACCCACACCGTAGCGTCAGAGCCGCCAAGGTTTCGGAGGGTCAAACTACTGTTCTGGGCGGCTTGGGGATGCTGGAGTAGGCTATTGTTACTGTACAAGGCCGGGCTATAATAATGGTATGCCTCTTGCCGCAAAAAACTGCCGCCGAGGGTGCCATAGACCCGGCTGCTATTGGCATAGACCTGCTGGTGATCCAGCACGGCCATGGGGCCGGACGCACTCACAATGGCATAACCGTAGAACTCGCTGGGCAGCTCGGTTACTTGGCCCAGGTCGATGTACCAGGGGGAATAGGCCGGCACGGCCTGGGCCAGATAAACCGGAGCAATGCTATCCCCATTAATTTCCACGTTGATCTGCATCGACGAGCCAGTCAAGTTCTGAATCGCCAGAGTGCTATTGTAACCATAGAACTCCTTGTATACAGCCGGAAGCAGGGAGATCGTCTGGCCAAGATCGTTCGCCGCCGTATAGCAACTGTAGAGGTCCGGCGCGCTGGGGGTGGGGCCCTCTGTAGGGGTCGGTGTGGGAGTGGGCGAAGGGGTGGGGCCCTCGGTGGGCGTGGGAGTAGATGTTGGAGTGGAAGTGGGTGTTGGAGTTGGTGTATACAAAGGCGTGGGGGATGGAGTTGGGGTTACCATGGATCCCGATGTTGTAAAATCCCACACCGGCCCACTGGTCGTCGCCCCGTGCTCGTCGCTGGCCACAACCTGCCAATAGTAGTGCGTATCGTAGATCAACGTGCCTACATCGCAGGAAGTGCTGGTGGCATCGTCGCAGATCAGCACATCCGGGGTGCTGTCGCCGGCCTCAAAGTAGACGTCATAGGTCACCGCGTCCCCATCGGGATCGCCGCCGGTCCAGTGTAAATCCACGGTTACACCCTGATCGGCGGCGCCATCGGCGGGGGAGGGGGAGGAGGGCATGTTGGGGGGATGGTTGGTTGGGCCAGTGCTATGGTTTTTCAGAACAACCGGAAGGTAAATGACTGCAGGCCACACTTGTTCGGTCCAGTCAGGAGATACATATCTATCTACGTTGCCATCGCCGTCCCCGTCAACCGCGAGTGTGAAATCGGCCGTGCCCGGGTTCAAGCTAAGCGATGCTATAGATCCGTTGGTCGTAGTAAGAGCCTCGTAGGTTACTAGGGTTCCAGCCCTATCTGTGCGAGGATTAACAATTATCATATGGAGCGTCGAATCCCCTTTCCCTTCAAGGTTGAAATCATAACTTGCCGTTGCATCTTTGATCATCACGATTTGATAGCGATCACCAGCTCGGAACAGATAGGATCCAGGAATGGTGTGTTCGATATGACCGTCCTTCAGTCCCAAATGTTGACTACCTGCATTGATATGCACCTCTGGTGATAAGACCTGCTCCGTCTGCATTTCACCCGTGCCGCTACCTAACGTATATGTGTCGATAAAGACAAGTAAGGGGCTCCTAGGAAACACGCTACGCCAGAGCTGGCGACTGAAACTTCGAGCCCCTTCGGGTCCTTGCAGTACCTCGAACCAGTTATAGGCAACACTTTCCACGCAACCAAACAAGCCTTCAATAATGTCAATAAAATCACCATACCCTGGGACATCGGCAATGTCGACCAAATTTGGCAAGATAATGGTCAGGGCTCCAAGCTGATCTCCTCTATCCAAGCGGCGCCTGGTTTCGCAGAGATTGTTGAGTGCGCCACCAATTTCCGACCCAATACCTAATACGGGAATGACGTTGACCAACTCGTCGAAGCATACTTGCCATGGTGGCCAACACTCTGCATCGTACATAATAACGCTCAAATCGGTTGTACTACCACCAGTAACGATTTGATTCGTCCTCGTAATTGTTAGATAGCCAAGTTTACTAAACCTGACATCATAGACACCTGCTGGCAACTCAATCTCATAAAAACCACCTGGAGATGAAACGGTGGAAAATCCGATCCCTGCGGAGACGTCGACTTCTGGACAGGCATCAATCCCCATAATGGCATGTGGTTGCATTGTCTCCCCTGCTAGCAATGCTAATTGTCCGGCACTGGTTCCCTGGGCGTACTTCAAGTCACCATTGCTGTAGTCGTAATAACTGATGTCGATGTTGTCGTTCTCATCCACCTCAATAGAAGTGGACTGTCCCACAACACCATCACTATCGACAATCTCACATAGCCAGGAGTTGTTCGGGCCGCAGTTGCCACCGGAAGCAACGTAATGGGCACACTTGAGATCATTGTTAACGGCGTCATAGTAACTAATGTGAGGCGCGTTACCCCCATCCAAGTCCAGCGAGGTATGGCCACCGGCCGGCCCAACATTTTCTATGGTCTCGATTTGCCAGGCACCGCCGTCGTGCCAGGCGTATTTGATAGCGTTATTGGCCAAATCAAAATAGCTAATGTGGGGCCGGTCGGCATCATCCAAAACCAGCGAGGTAGATGTGCCCACGTCTCCCGTACTGTCCACCGTATCGCACTGCCAATCGCTGCTGGGGCCGCAGTTCCCCCCACTGCCGACATAGTGAGCATATTTCAGATTATCGCCTCCTCCATCAAAATAACTGATATGCGGCCAGCCATTACTGTCCAGGTCAATAGAGGAACTCGCCCCCACCCACCCCAGGTTGTCCACGGTGACGATCTGCCAACTGGCACCATCAAGCCAGGCATATTTGAGGTTGCTAATATGTTCGAACCTTTCCGCGTAGCTGATGTGCGGCTGGTTGGCGCTGTCTAGCACCAGGGAGGTGTCGTGAACCGCAAGACTGGCATAGTCAACGACCTCACAACGCCAGCTGTTGCCGTGGCCACAGTTGCCACTTGACCCGACAAAGTAGGCGTATTTGAGGGTGTTGTTGCTATCGTCGACGTAACTGATATGGGGCCGGTCATTTGTATCTAAATCTAATGAAAGGTAGTTGCCCACATAGTCGATGCTGTCCACGGTCTCGGTAAACCAGTGGGTACCACTGTAGAAAGCATAGCGCAGGTCGCTATCTCCCCAAACGGAATAGGCAATGCGGGGCTGGTTTGCGCGGTCCAGCGCGAGCGAGTTGAAGGAACCTACGTTGCCATCGTCGTCCACGATTTCGTGCTGCCAGTCCATGTCGATTTGATCCTCGGTTATGGCGGGTACCCCATCCCCTGGAGCCAAAGAGGAAATCGGTTGGGCAGTCACCGGTAAAATCACGGCCAGCAACAGCAGCACAGAAAAAAGACTGGGCGGCATTTTCAACAAAACTGACTTTCGCATAAGATTCTCCTTCTTGGCTAAGCCAACACCTTTTAGAGACTACCACTACCCACCCCTCCCCCACCTCCTCCGCCAGTTGAGTGACGAGAAAAGCCGTACGGCTTTTCCTTGGCTAAAAGCCGCGCTGCGGCTTTTAGCACGCACCCACATCCCAACCCTCCGCAACCCCATCAGATAGTTGAGTTACGGCTCCCACCTCCTTGAGCTTGACCTCCACCCGCTCTCCCTCCGCCCACGGCGCCAACACCACGCTCTCCGCCGTGACCTCGGCGCAGATGCCGTCGATCTCGACGACGGACGAGCCGCGGTTGACGTGGAGGCGCACGGGGAGGCCGTTTAAGTCGCGGATACGGTGAACGAGCGAGTGCATGGCGGGAATCTCCTTTCGTATTCAGGCCGGGCTGACGCTGCACGCGGGCTGCGTGCAAGGCTATTTTAGCAGAAATTGCTGCTGGGTTCAACTGGCTTTGACTACCCGCTGCGGTTTGTCATAGGCAAGACAGTGGTTCCACTGTGCCTCGTCGGCGGCTAGCCGGGGAAAGCCAGCCAGGGAGCCGGCTGTGGCTTCCCTGGCTGGGTTACAGGTCCTTCTCCTTATCCTTTTCTACTACTCTTCTCGGTGCCCTAGTCACTTGGCCTTCCTGCAGCACGATCAGGGCGACCACACTGCCATCGGCCGTCAGCTCAATCTGGACAGTCGTATTGAGTCCCTGGACAGCGAACTTGCTCGCTGAGATAGGGCTTAGCAGCAGGCGAGGCTGTCCCTCCGGCTGAAGGAACAGGGCGGCCCCATCCCAGCCCACACTGAACTGCTGTCCCGACGAGGTCTTGTACACCCCAGTACAGGCCAACAGATTCCCTTTAGGCCACTCCCCCAGGGTTTCCTCCGCAAAATAGTCTGGCCAGTCGTATTCCTGGGCGACGGCCCGCTCGATCTCGGCCAGGAGCTCCTCGCCCTGGTTCGAGTTGAGCATCACCACTACTCCCAGGCCAAACTCTTTACACATCGTCATGCGGGCAACGAAACCGTGATTCCAGCCCCCGTGCCCGAAACGGCTGGCGTCCTTTCCGAGCATAAAACCGAGACCCATGTGGGGGGCGACCTGCGGACGGAGCATCTCTCGGACCGTATCAGCAGAGAGCAGCCCATCGTCAACCCCGCCCAGGATGTGCTGCAGTGCAATCCCGGCTCGGGCCAAGTCCGAGGCGGTGGTCCAAAGGCCAGCCGCGGCCATCTGAGGGTATACGTGCCAGTCGCCCTCTACAGGTTGGCACTTCCAGAGATGGCCCGTGGCGGCCTCGCCCCAACGGGTTTTGGGTAGGGGTTGCTCGTAGGTGCTCCGGGACATGCCCAGCGGTTCCAGTACCAGCCGGCGCATGATCTCGGGAAAGGGTTGCCCCAGAACATCCACCAGCACCTGTTGGGCCACGGTGGTACCGCCGCCAGAGTAGCGGAACTGCAGCCCCGGCAGGATATTCACCTCAATCGGCGGGGTAGTGGCCGGTGGCTGGCCATTGAGAACCTGGACCAAGGTGGGCGGGATCTCTGCCCGGGTGCTGCCAAGAAAGCCAGACACGGTCAACCCGGCACTGTGGCTGAGGATCTGGCGCAGGGTGATCCGTGGCTGCCAGTCCCCCTGAGTGGGAACTTGCCAGGAGGAGAGGTAGTGGTTGACGTCCTCGTCCAGGTCGAGCCGGCCTCCCTGTACCAGGTGCATCACCGCCAGGGCAAAGATCGGCTTGCTGACCGAACCGGCCTGGAACAACGTCTCTGGCATCACCTGCGCCGGCCAGCCCCAGGCCCGCACCCCAAAGCTTCGGACCCACTCGATCTCACCGTTGTTGACCACAGCGATGCTCGCTCCCGGCGTGCTGTAGTGGGCCATGCGCTGCTCCAGCGAGGCCGGCCCGCCATAGTGCTTATCCCGGGCGGTCTCGAACAACAGCCCCTCAACTACTCGTTTGATTCTACCTTCAACGTCTGCTTGCATCGTGACCTCCTAGGGGAATCTTCTTGGACGACAAGCCCAACCAGCGGCCGATCTTTGTAGCCCGGCGGATGGCTGGGCATACTTGGCTACGAGCTTGGCCCGATGGGGACAGTCGGCTAGATGCAGGCTCTCGGCCAACACGACCTGCGTAGTGGGGATGGATTCGCTCTGAGGCAGGCATGGCTTTTTGGTGTTGGCATTGCCTGGGGCACTGGCTCACCGACGGGCCGGACCCAGAGGATAGTGAGTGGGCATTGCGGTCTCCTCTTGCTGCTCGTCTGAGGTTATTATAGGTATAGGGCGCGGGGATGTCAATGGTGTAGGCGTAGGTGCGGGCAATGCCTATGTTTCGAGGAAAGACTGGGCATATCAAAAATCCCCGCCCCCCACCGGGGCGCTTTGC
>JAFGKG010000149.1 GCA_016928715.1 Chloroflexia bacterium | reverse complement strand
GCTGTCGTCGTCAAAGCCGAACCACATGTACTCATAGTACTCGAACACCTGGCTCTCAAAGTGGTAGGGGTTGTCGGTGAATCTCCAACGCTCAAAGTTGAAAATGACCGCATCGGCGTTGAAATCGGTGCCGTCGTGGAATTTGACGCCCTGTCGCAGTTTGCAGGTCCATTCGGTGCTATCCGCGTTTGCCGTACACTCGGTGGCCAGGGCCGGGATGGGCTTGGTGGAGCCCGGTTCGTACTGGTAGAGGGGCTCCAGGCACTGGCCGGTGACGCGAAAGCTCTCGCCATCGGTGACGATGGCCGGGTCAAGCTGTACAGAATCGCCGCCGCGACCAAAGATAAAGGTGCCGCCGGTCGCTGCCGGAGGCGAGGTGGGTTGGACGTCGGGCGGTGGTTCCTCTCCACCACAGGCCGCCAGCAGTCCGGCGGCCAGGGTCACGAGCAGCAACACAATGGACATATACCGCTTGTTCAACATGGTCCTTCTCCTTGAGTCTTGTACGAGGTCTAAAAACAGGCTCTTGGTCTACTCTTCACCTCCTTTTGGCATGATTTGGCTTCGTTGGATGTAGCGGGTAGAAAGCTGATGGGGGCTCAATCGGTTTGGCCCCGGCCTAGGGTTAATCTTATCACAACTTGCGCCCTGGTGCAAGCGGGGGTGAATGGCAAGCGGATGCGGCTTGCGCTCCTACCCAGGACGTAGTACAATAGGCCTGCTGGACAGACAGGACGGTGTGCGCAATATGGCGACAGATTTGACCTGCCAATTCTTAGATGCGGAGGGGGATGCCTGGGCCGCAGAGGTCGACCATGTGCGGGCCCTGCTGGGCGCTCCGCACAATCCGCAGCTCTTTCCGCCGCAGTATCTCAAGGCCACCTTTCCCCGGATCGGCGGCCGGATCGCCTTTTTGCGGGCCGGGCCGCGCCTGTTGGGGGTGGCCTTTCTCTTTCCCCGGGACCTCGAGTCGGGCCGGCCGGTCTATACCCTGCGCTGGCACTCGCTCGAACCGTCCTTTCAGCCCGATCCCCAGCAGTTGAGCGGCCTGCTGGCGCCCAAGCTCGCTGCGGAGCGGTTGGTCTTTTACGATCCGTCGGCCCGGCAGCGCTACGTCCGGACCACCGCCGACCGCGTCGGGGACGAGATCGAGATCGGCCGGCCGGGACCGGATGAGGCCGCCGCCATCCGCCAACTGCAGCAGCGCATCTGGCAGAGCGAGGACGATCTGCTCTATCCGGCGGACGTCCACTCGGTCGGCTTTGGGGGCCTGTCCCTGGTGGCCCGCGCCGCTGGGCAAGTGGTCGGTTTTGCTTTTGCCCTGCCCAGGTTCGGCGCGGCACCCTTGCCCCCGGACTGGCAGCAGCGTTTCCCCAGCCGCCTGCGCCTGGAGTCCCAGTTGCTGGGCGTGCTGCCCGCCTATCGCCAGCGGGCCATCGCCTTTCTGCTGAAACGGGCCCAGGCGCAGGAGGCGCTGCGCCGGGGCCTCGGCCTGATCCACTGGACGGTGGACCCGCTGCAGTTTGGCAATGCCGTGCTCAATTTTGCCAAGCTGAGGGCGCTGGCCTTTTCTTTTTCCCCGGATCACTATCCCTATCGCAACGCGCTCAACCGGGTCGCGGCCTCCCGTTTGGAGATCACCTGGCTGGTGGGGGCCGCGCCGGTACAGCGCGCGCTGCAGCGGAGCGTGGGCCGGGGCTTGCCGGAACTGCCGCCGGATTTGCCCCGGGCCAACCCGGGAGGGCTGGATTGGAAGCCGGCGCTGGATGCACCGTGCCTGGCTATCGAGCTGCCTGAGAATTGGAACGAACTGCAGCAGGCCGATCTGTCCCTGGCCCAACGTTGGCGAGAGACGACGGATCAGCTCCTGGCGCACTATTTGGGATTGCGGCCGGGCCAGTATGCCATCAGTGGGGTGGCCGCGGAGGGGCCGCGGCGCTATCTGGTTGCCGAGCGGCTGGGGCCGGCCTTTTGGGCCGACTGGCTGGCCGATCCGACCGGGGAGGTCGGCTGAGGCATGGATATGGAGAAGAGAATGATCGAAAGCACATTGCACGATTATTTTAGCGCTCGCCAGGACGAGATGTTGGCGGTGCTGGAAGAGTTGGTGCTGCACGAGTCGCCCAGCGATGACAAGGTCCTGCTGGACCTCCTGGCCCGCCGGCTGCAGCAGCGCTTTGCCGCGCTGGGGGTCGAGACCGAGCTGCTGCCCCAGGAAACGGCCGGCGACCACCTGCGGGTATACCAGCCCGCGCCGGCGCCGGGCCGGCCGCCGGCCCTGCTCCTCTGCCATTACGATACCGTCTGGCCGGCCGGCACCCTGCAGGAACGCCCTTTCCGCATCGAGGGGGGGCGGGCCTGGGGACCGGGCGTCTATGACATGAAGGCCGGCATCCTGCTGGCCGAGTTTGCCCTGCGGGCGGTGCGGGACCTGGATCTGACCCTGCCCCGGCCGGTCGTGGTGCTGCTGAACTCCGACGAGGAGGTGGGCAGCGCGACCTCGCGCTCCTGGATCGAGGAGCAGGCCCGCCTGGCCGAGTACGTGCTGGTGCTCGAGTCGGCGCTGCCCGGCAATGTGCTCAAGACCGCGCGCAAGGGCGTGGGCCATTTCCAGATCGAGATCGAGGGCCGGGCCGCCCACAGCGGCGGCGAGCCCGAAAAGGGCCGCAGCGCCATCCAGGAGTTGGCCCTGCAGATCCTGCATCTGCACGGCCTGAGCGACCTGGAGCAGGGGACGACCGTCAACGTGGGCGTCGTTCGGGGTGGGACGCGCTCGAACGTGGTGGCGGCCCAGGCCCAAGCCGAGGTGGATGTGCGGGCCTGGACGCGCGAGGAGGCCCAGCGGATCGAGGCGGTCGTGCGGGGCCTGCAGCCGCGCACGCCCGACGTTGAATTAAAAGTGCGCGGCGGCTTTGAGCGCTGGCCTATGGAGCGCTCACCGGCCGTGGCCGAACTCTTTGCCCGGGTGCAGGAGATTGGCCGGGCCCTGGGGCTGGATTTGAGCGAGGGCTCCAGTGGGGGCGGCAGCGATGGGAACTTTTGCGCCGCCCTGGGGGTGCCGACCCTGGACGGTCTGGGTGTCCCGGGTGACGGCGCCCATGCCGAGCACGAGCATATCCTGCTGGATGCTTTGCCCGACCGGGCGGCCCTGTTGGCCGCCGCCCTGCTGCGATTATAAAAGGAGGATGCCTGTGGTGAAACCTGTACACACCTTTACGGTCGTTCCGGTATTGCCCGAGCCGCTGCTGCCCCTGCGCGAGCTGGCCTATAACCTGCGTTGGAGCTGGGACCACGCCACCATCGAGCTTTTTCGCCGCTTGGACAGCGATCTTTGGGAGGAGACCGGGCATAATCCGGTGCTGCTGTTGGGGAGCATCGAGCAGGCCCGCCTGGAGGCGGCGGCCGTGGATGACGGCTTTTTGTCGCACCTGGAGGGGGTCTGGCAGCGCTTTGAGGAGTATCAGGCCGCCGAGTCGACCTGGTACGGCCGCAGCTATGGTCCGGTGAAGGAGCCCTTGATCGCCTATTTTTCGGCCGAGTTTGGCCTGACCGAGTGCCTGTCCATCTTTGCCGGCGGCCTGGGTGTGCTGTCCGGCGATCACCTCAAGTCGGCCAGCGACCTGGGCCTGCCTTTTGTGGGGGTGGGCCTGCTCTACCAACAGGGCTATTTCCGCCAATACCTCAACGAGGCCGGCTGGCAGCAGGAGGCCTACGAGGATAACGACTTTTACAACCTGCCCCTGCAGTTGGTACGGCCGGGGGGGGAGCCGCTCAAGATCCGGGTGGACTATCCCGGCCGCCAGGTCGTGGCCCAGATTTGGCTGGCCCAGGTGGGGCGGGTGCCGTTGTACCTCCTGGACACCAACATTGCGGAGAACCAGCCCCCCGATCGCGACATTACCGACCAGCTCTACGGCGGCGACCTGGAGATGCGCATCAAGCAGGAGTTGATGCTGGGCGTGGGCGGCTGCCGCGCCCTGGAGGCGTTGGGCCTGGCCCCGCTCGTCTGCCATATGAACGAGGGCCATTCGGCCTTTTTGGCCCTGGAACGGATTTGCCGCCTGATGGAGGGCTATGCCCTCTCTTTCGCCGAGGCCCGCGAGGCGGCCTCGGCCGGCCTGGTCTTTACCACGCATACCCCGGTGGCGGCCGGGCACGACTATTTTCCACCGGCCTTGATCGAACGCTATTTCGCCAACTATGCCCAGCGCATGGGCATCTCGGTGCGTGATCTATTAGCGCTGGGCCGGCGCAATCCCTCCAACGATGGCGAACTCTTTTGCCCGACCATCCTGGCCCTGCGCATGTCGGTGCACTGCAATGGGGTCAGCCGGCTGCACGGCCGGGTCAGCCGGGAGATGTGGCAGGACCTCTGGCCAGGGCTGCCGTTGGAGGAGGTGCCTATCGGGCACGTCACCAATGGCGTGCATTTCCGTACCTGGATTTCGCTCGAGATGAACCAGCT
>JAFGKG010000148.1 GCA_016928715.1 Chloroflexia bacterium | reverse complement strand
GGCGGGCACCGTAAAGCATGAAAATATCCTCGTAGGGGCAGGCCCCTGTGCCTGCCCAGGTGAGTACGGCGCTATTTTCAGAGTAGTCGTTCCTAGCCCGCTAGGGCGCTATCTGCCAATAGAACACGCCGCTGCCGGCAGTCCCCAGCCAGACGTCCCCACCGCCATAGGGCACGGGCTGGACGGCGTTCAGATCGTCGGAGGGCAGGCCGGGGACATAGATCCAGGCCGGCCCCGGCGAATGCGGGTCAAAGGGCCGGTGCAAAAAAGCCCCCTGGGCGGTGACGGCCCAAATCTCGCCCTGCGCCTCGCCCCCGGATAACTGCTCGTCCCAGGCTAGCTGGCGGATGTCCAGCGGCCAACCACCGGCCAGCTTCCAATCGCTGTAAACGACGGGATAGCGCTCCTGGCGAGGGGAAAAGTACAGGCCCCGGGGCGTGGCGAAATACCATACGTCGTCGGTCACCAGGACGTCGTTCACGACCTGGGGCATAAAATCCATGTTGTAGGGCACAAAGTAGGCCGTTGCAGGATCGTAAAGCCACTGTTCCCCCGCGCCATCCAGGGCTACCACCATCTCCAATCCGGGATGGGCATAGAGCGCCTGCACACCCTGCAGTGGCCGGCCCTGCTGCGTGGTCGGGCATTCGGCCTCGCCCTGCACCCAGCGGCAGACCCGCTCCGGCGTGGCGTACCACAGTCCCTCGGCCACGTGCAGGATGCGCTCCTGGTTGACCTGCGCCCAGTCGGTACCGTTCCAGAGCCACAGCCCCTCGTCCGTGGCGATCGAGATGCCGTGGGCGTCGTTCACCACCGCGCTGGTGATGGGAACCCACTCGGCGTTGCGCCACTCCGCGGCGCCGCTGGGCGTGCCCACCAGGATGCCGCTGGGCGTGGCCGCCAGGGCGGTGATGCGATCGTCGGGCAGGCCGTCGGCGGTGCTAAAGTGAATCAGAGAGCCCGGGCGCAGCTCGCCCGGCACAAAGCGCAGCAGGCCCTGCCCCGGCGTGCTGAATATGCCATAGAGCACGTCCGTGACCTCCAGGCCAACGGGGAAATCGGGGAAATCCTGCCAGCGCTCCGCCCCCTGTTGGAACAGCGCCGGCCCCGCCGCTGTCGCCGCCCAGGTCCACCCATCCTGGTGATAATAAGCCCCGATCGAAACGCCGCGCACATCGTCGCTGGGCAGGCCGTCGGCTGTCGTATAGGCCCGCCAGCGGCTGCCGTCCCAATGGGCCACGCCGGCCGCCGTCGCCGCCCAGGCGCACCGCGGGCCGCAGGCCTGCACACTGCGGACCTCGTTGCTGGGCAGCCCGTCGGCCGTGGTGTAGCGCACGACCTGCTGCTCCAGGGGCAGAATGTAGAGCAGACCATAATGGTTCGTCCCCACCCAAACGCCGCTATCGACCCAATGGGAGGCGTGCAGCGCGGTCGGTCGGGCGTTGGCCTGGCCCACAAACTGCGGCAGCGAGATCGACATCTCCTGCGGCTGCAGGCCCAGGCTGGACACGCTGTCCTCCGACATGAACCACTCCACATTGTACTGGCCGATAGCATAACCCCGAATGTCGGCAAAGGGGAGCCCCTCGGCGGGGCCATAGTGATGCCACTGCCCTTCCTGGTCCATGACGCACTGGCCATTCGTCCCCACAAAGGACGGCATGGCATAGACCGCGTTCTGGGTCGAGGGCAGGTCGGCACGTCGATTGGGGTGAGCGAGGTCAAAGTTCGCCCCGGCGGTGACCCGGTCGAGGTAGGGAACGGTAACGCTCATCCACTGCTGGAAATCCAGCAGCGGGCTGGGGTCGTCGCGGGGCCAGCGCTCCAGGCCAAAGTAGCCCCAGTAGCAGACGGCACTCCCGTCCCCGCCGACGTAGGCGCGCTGGCGGGAAGCGTCGTAGCCGATCAGGCGGGGCGCGTCGCTGCAGAGACCCTCGGCGGTGCCGCTGCGAATCCAATAGCCCTGCGCCGGCTCCGGCGGGGGCACAGGCGTGGCGGATGGCCGCGGGGTAGCAACTGGCGCCTCAGTCAGGCGCCAGGCGGGCGTGGTCGAGGGCGGCGGTGTGGCCGTGTCCGCCGGGGTAGGGCTGGCCGAGGGCGGCACCGTGACTGGGGGCGTCGTGGAGGAGGGGCCGCAGGCCGCCAGCAGGGCCAGCAGCAGTGCCCAGACGAGCGCCACGGCCGGCAAGCGGCGCCGGGTGGGCTGCCGTCGGGGCGCACGGCCGTGTGCCCCTGTGAGAGGCTTCTGGTGGCCTATTCCGTAAATAGCGCTGTATCCGACCGGGCGGGCACAGGGGCCCGCCCCTACATTTACGTTCTTCGTGGCGCCCCTTGGGGCATGGCGGACTATTTCGTAAATAGCACTTTCTGTAGGGGCGAGGCATGCCTCGCCCCTACAGAGGCATTTTCGCCATGGGGGGCGGTCCATAGGGCCATGTTCAATTGCTTCCGAAATAATCCTCCACCCCTTTTCCCGCTGCGTGTTCACGATCCTCCCTCCTGCCCGCCTTTATTCGGGCGCAACGCGCAGGGCCAGGGCGACCAGGGCCGCCCAGGGCAGCAGCTTGAACTGGCCGGCCGCCAGGGCCTCCTCGACCTCGGCCCGGCTCAACAACAGCAGTTCCTGCTCCTCCAGGTCGTCGGCGTCGGGCCGGGCCACCGGCCGGCCGCCCCGGGCCAGGTAAAAGTGGGCCAGGCCGGCCCCGCGGTTGCCATCGACCGGGTAATGGCCCAGGTCGACCCACTCCGCCGCCCGGTAACCGGTCTCTTCCAACAGCTCGCGCTGCGCCGTCTCCAGCGGATCCTCCCCCGGCTCCAGGTAACCGCCCACCGGCGCCAGCGAGGTCCCCTCCACGGCGTACTTGGTCTGGCGGAAGCACAGGTACTCGCCGTCCTCCGTCAGCACCAGCACGTTGACGTACTCGGGCAGAATGATCCAGGGCCAATGGGGGATGACCCGGCCATCGGGCAGCTCGATGGTGTGTTCCTCGACCCTCAGGAACTTGCTGTGCTTTAAAATGGTGCGCCGTTCCAGCGTCTTCCAGTTCTGCATGCTTGACTCCAAACAACTCGGGGACCCGTAGGTATCCCCACTGTACGACAAGTGGGCCCAAAAGTCAAGCAGAGTAAACCGTAAAGAGTAAAACGTGAGGAGTGATGCCTATGAAAGTTGGATGAAGCATCGATCTGACCATTTCAGCGTCGAGAAATTTGAAATACGTCGGCGACGCACGGACCATGAGTCGGCGACGTAGGGAGCGTGAGTCGGCGACGTAGGGAGCGTGAGCCGGCGACGTAGGGGGCGCGCGTCGGCGACGTAGGGGGCACGCGTCGGCGACGTAGGGAGCATGACTCGGCGACGTAGGGAGCACGCGTCGGCGACGTAGGGAGCACGCGTCGGCGATGCAGGGAGCATAGATCGGGCGTACGTACAAGGTGGCGCCGGCCGGTCGAGTCCTCGGGAAGGTTGGGGAACTCTACCCATCCGACGTGGCAGGCGATATCGTCGCTGGCTAAAAGCTCCATTCGGCAAAACCCAGGTCTGGCAGGTCCAGGGCGCGACTTGTGCCGTTTTGGAGACGGCACACCGCCCCTTCCGGCTAAAGCCTCGATTCCGTAGGATTCGCGCCCTGCCGGCAGAGCGGGGCCGGCGTCGGTTCGAGGCCGGCGTGCGGATCAGGCCGGGCGAGGCATTTCCCCCTTCAACTGTCAGCCGTACAGACTGTCCACCTTCAACCATATAGAACGTTCCAACGTTCTAACGCGCTAACGGTTCCTAAAGCACCGGCCGGCCTCTTGGATATTCCCCCCGCTGCGCTACCCCCGGGAACCCCGCGCAAGCGCGGATAGGAATGAAGCGCCCGTTTTGGGCCCGAACGGACCGAAAAACGGGACCTGGAGCCATTGTCATGCACGGAGGCATGCCCCCAACCAACCCAGCAGCACGATCCCGCCCAGGGTGGCGGCCAGGTCCAGGCAATCCAGGCTGCGCACGGATGAAAAGGCCTGCAGCAGTTCCTCCGACAGAGCCAGCAGGGCCAGCGGGGCCAGCACCCGGCCGGCCGGCTGCCGCGCCCACCAGCCCACCGCCAAAAAGCCCAGGCCGCCAAAGAGCAGGAAATGCAGGGCCTTGTCCAGGCCCGGCCGGGCCAGCCAGGCCAGGTCGAGCAGATCCAAATAGGCCCCCAGCAGCGCCAGCAGCACCAGGGCTAACTGCCCCCACAGCAGCCAGGCCCAGGCCGGCCGGGTGCGGGAGACAGGCTCTGGATCGCCTCGGGCGCCAAGCGACAGGTACAACAGGCCGTAGAGCGCCAGGGCGACGCCCAGTCCCAGGATCGCGCCCCCCAGCACGTCGCTGGGATAATGCCGGCCCAGGTACACGCGGGAGAGCGAGACCAGCACCGCCCCCAGCAGGGCCGGCCCGGCCCAACGCCGCCAGAACAGCGCCACCAGGGCGGCGCAGGCAAAGACACCGGCGGCGTGCCCGCTGGGAAAGGAGGGAAAGGCGGGCTCGGGCAGGACCAGGCGCACGCCTACGGGCCGCGGCCGCAGCAGCAGGAACTGCACAGCGACCGCCATTAGGGTGGAGAGAGTCAGGCCGGCCTGCAGGACGATTCCCTCGCGCCAGTGGCGCGCCAGCAAGGGCAGCAGCGCCAGCAGCAGCACGACGGGCAGGGCCGCCAGGGTCAGCGCGACCATGCAGACGTCCAAAAAGGGACAGGCCAGCGTACGATTGAACCAGAGCAACAACTGTACATCCCAGGACATTCTCCATCCCTCCAACTGGACCGCTCAACGGCCGGGCTGCGCCGCGCCGGCCGCGGTATTTTGGGTCGATCCCAGGCGCGCAGGCCGGCCGCCCCCCGGGCGGGACCGGCTTCCCTGCAGAATGCGCTCCAAGAGGGGCCGCATGCGGGCCACCCGTCTGGCCCGGATGAGCAGGTCCCAGAGCGGCTCGAACTTTTTCCAGCCGCCGCTGTAGGCCAGGTGGCGCAGGCGCTGCGGCCAATCCGGCTTGCTCGCCGCCGCCCGCCAGATGGCACTCCAGCGGTAAAAGTCCGCATAGGCCCGCCAATAGCCGGCCTCCAACTCGTCGACCGACATGCCGGCCGGCCGAAAGACGGCGTGGCGCGTGTCATAGAGATCCCAGTCGCGATGCAGGATACGCCCCTCGGCCTCCAGGCGCCGATAAAGGGCGGTGCCGGGGTAGGGCGTGAGGATGTGAAAGGTGGCCGTCTCGATGCCCTGCTCCAGGGCCCATTCCACCGTGCGCGCAAAGACGGCCGGGTCGTCCGCGTCCATGCCAAAGACGAAACTGGCGTTGACCATGACGCCCAGGTCGTGCATGCGGCGGATGGCCGCCCCATAGTCCTGGTCGAGGTTGTGCAGCTTGCCCTGTTGGCGCAGGCTCTCGGCGTTGAGCGTCTCAAAGCCGACAAAGAGGCTGCGCAGGCCGCAGGCAGCGGCCCGCTCCAGCAGACCTGGCCGCAGCACGGCCGAGACCGTGGCCGCCGCCTGCCAGATCCGGCCCATGCCGCGCATGCCCTCAAAGAGATCCCGGGCAAAGGCCGGGGCGGCAAAAAGATTGTCGTCCAGAAAAAAGAGGTGCCGGCCGGGCAGTCGCTCGATCTCGGCCAGGGCGGCCTCGACGGTCTGGGTATAAAAGGAGCGGCCGCCCTGGAAAAAGGAATCCTTGTAACAAAAGTCGCACGAGTGCGGACAGCCCCGCGAGACGACGATCGAGTTGGGCACCAGGTAGAGATGGCGCTGGATCAGGTCGCGCCGCAGGGGCGGCATGCCCACCAGCGTGCGCCGGCGCGAGCGGTAGACCGGGCCCGGCCGGCCGGCGAGGAAATCGGCCAAAAAGGCCGGCCAGGTGTCCTCGCCCGGCCCTAAAAAGATCGTGTCCGCGTGCGGCGCGGCCTCCTCCGGCAGGGCGGTCACGTGCAGACCGCCGAGCGCCACGTGCGCGCCGCGCGCCCGATAGTGCTCGGCCAGCTCGTAGGCCCGGCGGGCGGAGGTGATATAGACCTGGATGACCACCAGGTCCGGGGTGTCGTCCAGGTCCAGGGTCTCGACGTGCTCGTCCTGAATGACGACCTCGTCGCCGTCGTCCAGGTAGCCGGCCAGCGTGGCCAGCCCCAGCGGGGGAAAGAGGGAGTACTTGATCGGCCGCCAGAAGGGGCTCTTGGCCTCGGTCAGGGCCGGCAGGATCATTTTGACGTTCATGGGGGCCTCCTTTTTGACTTGTCATTCTGAGCGAGCCGCCGTAGGCGGCGAAGCGAAGAATCTCCCGGAGAGCAACCAGCAACTTTTGCCATTCAGGAGATTCTTCGTCGTCGCAGTTGCGGCACAACTGCTCCTCCTCAGAATGACAAAATTCATCTGACGCTGCAGCCAGGTCGAGACCATGTTAACCCACCGCGGCCTCCCCGTCCAGGCTTCAAGGTACGCCCGGCCCGGCCGCAGGGTCGCGACGGGCCGCACCCGTGTGCTTGACAGGAAGGGATGTTCAGGGTAAATTGGAGGTTGGAAGGGCGAGGCGCGCCTCGCCCCTATTTGCGGAACAGGAGGTTGGAGGTCCCATGATCGATCTGCTGATTGTCGAGGATAACACCAGGCTGCGCCAGGCCCTGCAATCCGGCCTGCAATCCACGGGCAAGGTCACCGTCGTCCACGACTGCGCCAGCGGAGAGGAGGCCCTGGCCTACTGCCTGCAGCAGCCGGCCGACGTCATCCTGATGGACGTGCAGTTGGCCGGCCCGCTGAACGGCATCGAGGCGGCCGTGGCCATCCGCCGCGAGTTCGCCCGTATGCCGGTCGTCTTTTATTCCATCCAGGACGACGATGCCTACTACCGCGACTTTTTGCGCTCGGGCATCCTGAGCCACTATGCCTACGTGCGCAAGAGCAACTACCTGCTGCCGACCAGCATCCTGCCCCTGCTGTATGACGCCGTCGGCGGCCGCAGCTTTATCGACCCCGAGATCGAAGTCCGCGTGCAAGAGGTCCGCCACAAGCAGGAGTACGATCCCCTGGCCCTGCTCGAGCCCAACGAGCGGGAGGTCATTGCCCTGGTGGCCCGGGGGCTGACCAACGAGCAGATCGCCGAGCGCCTGGATTTCCGGGACAAGCGGGCCGTCAGCCGCACCAACGGGCAAATCTATAACGCCTGGGGCCTCAACGAGACCCCCACCGATGAAAAGGTCGCCCGCACCCGCGCCGCCCTGATCTACCTACGGCGGCAACTGCTGGTCTGGGACGAGCAGGGCACAGCGATGGTCGCCGACCAGCGGGGCGAGTGGATTCCCGTAGAGGAGGGGGAATGACCAATCCCAGCGATTCAATCAGCGGACACTGGCTCGGCTACCTCTACCTGATCCTTCCGAGCCTGCTGCTGCTCCTGGTCTCCCTGTGGACCATGCACCGCCGGCGATCCCCCGAGGGCATCCGCCGGCCCGGCCGTTGGGCCATTGCCGCCACGCTGTCCTTCATACTTCTGGACAGCGGCATGCTGGCGGCCCTGCCCCGACTGGAACTCTCCTTCGGCCCGCTGGCCTTTCCCCTGGGGTCACTGCTGCTGCTGCGGCTGTCGCTCTGCCTGCTGCACATGCTGGCCACCTCCCTCTGGAGACGGCGCCGCTCCCCATCCAATCCGCCGCGGCTGGGCGGCCTGGCCTTGCTCTGGCTGCTGCACCTGGCCCTCACGGCGGTCCTCGTCGACGCCCTCTACGTCGAGCCCTTTGCCGTGCAGGTTACCGAACTGGAATTGAACGCGCCCGGCCTGCGCGGCGACCGCCCCCTGCGCGTCCTGCACCTAACCGATCCCCACGTCGAGCGCACCACCAAGCGGGAGCGGGAGGTCCTGGAGCTGGCCCAATCGCTGCGGCCCGACCTGATCGTGCTTACCGGCGATTACCTGAACATCAACAATCTCTCCGACCCCATTGCCCAGCGGGACGCCCGCGACTTTTTGTCCCAACTGGCGGCGCCCCTGGGCGTCTATGCCGTGGGCGGCACGGTGGAATCACCCGAGCGGGTGCGCATCCTCTTTGAGGGCCTGGACATCGTGTTCCTGGACGACCAGGTCTGGCCCCTGGGAGAAAACGGGCTCTATATCGTCGGCGTCGACAATCCGAACTGGGGCCGGGAATGGGAACGGGACCAGGCTGCCCTACACCGGCTTATGGCCAGCGTACCGGAGGATGCCTACAGCCTGCTGCTCTACCACACCCCGGACCTGGCCCGGGTCGCGGCCGAGGAGGGAGTGAACCTCTACCTGGCCGGCCACACCCACGGCGGCCAGGTCTGCCTGCCCTTTTACGGGGCCATCGTCACCGCCTCCCGTTTTGGCAAGCAGTACGAGGCCGGCCATTATGTCCTGGGGCAGACCCATCTCTACGTCAGCCGCGGCCTGGGGATGGAGGGCTTTGAGGTGACGCCCCGAGTGCGCTTTTTCTGTCCCCCCGAGGTGGTCCTGCTGACCCTGGTCCCGGAAGCAGCGCCATGAACGCCGAGATGCTGCTCAACTGGGCCGGTCTGGCCGTTTCGTCCTTTAATACCATCTCGCTCTTTTGGCTGGGCCTGACCGTGCTGCTCAACGGCGACCGCCGCTCGCCGGGCACCTGGCTCACCGGCAGCGGTCTGCTGCTGGGGGCCGTCTTTTTCACCAGCCACACCGCCATCCTGGGACGGGGCCTGGCCAACGCCGGCCTGGGCATGGATTTCTGGTGGTGGGTCAGTTGGGTCCCGGCGGTGGTGGCCCCGCTGGCCTGGTACAGCGCCATGCTCTGGTACGCCGACTTTCGCGTCGACCGCCCCCACCCACACCGTCCCTGGCTGGCCCTCGTCGCGGGGTTGGCCGCGGCCACCCTCACCCTGCTGCTGTGGGCCAATCCCGTACCCACCTACAGCCACGTCGTCTGGCGCAGCCTGGCGCCCAGCCCGACCCTACTGGGCGCCCCCCTACTCATCCTGGGATATCTGGGCTACAGCATCCTCTGCTACCTGCTGCCGCTGGACCTGCTGCGCCGGGCCACGGCCAGCGCCGGGCCGCTGGCCGCCAGCGCCCGCCGGGGCGCCCGCCCCTGGCTGACAGCCGTCTCGGCGCTGCTGCTGCTGGGCGCCGGGGTGATGGCCGCCACCGCCCTCTGGGCCGTGCGCAGCAGCCCCAGGCCCAGCCTCTCCCAGCCGGCCACCGTCCTGGCCGTCAAGCAGTTCGACCTGGCCGTGGCCGGCATCATCGCCCTGGCCATTACCCTGCTGGGACGGGCCATCGTCGGCCATGCCGTCTTTACCGGCCGGCCCCTGCCCCGGCAGGGCTTTTTCCGACAGTGGCGCAGCACCGTGATTTTGGCCGCGGGCTTTAGCATCATCGTGGCCTGGACGCTGACCATCCAACTGCGCCCGCTCTACAGCCTGATGCTGGCCGGTGCCATCATGATCCTCTTTCACGCCCTCTACAGTTGGCGCTTTTCCGTCGAGCGGAAAGAGTTTATGGCCCGCCTGCGACCCTTTATCGCCAGCCTGGACCTCTACGACCAGCTCGTGGAGGCCAGCCCCCCCGACGATGACGCCCCGCAGGGCCTCTTTGAGAGCCTCTGCCGGGATGTGCTCGGCGCCCGCGCGGCCGCACTGCTGCCGAGCGGCGCCCTGGTCACCCTGGCCGGCCCGCCGCTGAGCTATCCCCGCGGCTACCCACCCCCGTCCCTGCCCGCCACAGCAGAACTGGCCGCCCAATTTAGCGATCCCGAGATGCACTGCCGGGCCGCCTCCCACCTGGGGTTGGCCTGGGCCGTGCCCCTCTGGACCCACCGGGGGTTGGGCGGCCTCCTGCTCCTGGATCAAAAGCGCAACGGCAACCCCTACACCGAGGAAGAGATCGAGATCGCCCAGGCTGGCGGGGAGCGGCTGCTGGACACCCTGGCCGGCGCCGAGCTGGCCCGCCTGGCCCTGCGCCTGCTGCGCCAGCGCCTGGCCCAGGTCAAGCTGATGGAGGGACAGGGCCGGCGCATCCTACACGACGAGGTCCTGCCCCAACTTCACGCCGCCATCCTCTACCTGGGCGAACCGAACAGCCCGAACGCGCAGCAGGCCGTGGAAGCCCTGACCGAAGCGCACCGGCAGATCTCGAACCTGGTCCGCGAGGTCGCCTCGGCCGCCCCTCAGCGCCTGGCCGGGGAGGGGCTGGTACGCGCCCTGCTGTCCCTGATGGAAGGGGAATGCGCCGCCGAATTCGACACCGTCCGCTGGGACATCGAGCCCGACGCCGCCGCAGAGGTCACCCGATTGCCCCTCTTTGTGCAGGAGGTCGTTTTTTTCGCCGCCCAGGAACTCGTCCGCAACGCCGCCCGCTACGCCCGCGGTGACGAGCCCGGGCGTCCCCTGCAGTTGACGGTCCGGCTGCAGCGCAGCCCCCGGCTGCGCCTGGTCGTGGAGGACGATGGGGTTGGCCTGCGGCCGACCGAAGAGATAGAGCGGGAATCGCTGGCCGGCAGCGGCAGTGGCCTGCGCTTTCACAGTACCATGCTGGCCGCGGTGGGCGCGGAATTGGAGGTCGTGGCCCAACCGGAGCGCGGCACCCAGGGGATCATTGCGCTGCCGGCCGGCGCGACCCAGCTAGGAGGATATGATGCCTAACCCAGATGCGCTCCGCAAGAGAATCCGCTTTTTTCTGATCCTTTTTATCGTCGCCCTGGCACTGAGCGGGATCACCGCCTTCCCGCTCAAGTGGGAGGCCGACGTCCTGTTACGACTCTTGGGCCCAGGAACCTGGATGGAAATCCTCTGGCCGGCCCTGAGCCAGTGGATCGCCTTTGTCCACGAGGGCATTCACTACGTAGCCGTCCACTATCCCTTTATCGCCTACGGCACGGATTGGCTGGCCTTTGCCCACCTGGTCATCGCCGTAGCCTTTATCGGTCCCCTGCGCGATCCCATTAGAAATATCTGGGTCGTCGAGTTCGGCATGATCGCCTGCGTCCTCGTCATTCCCCTGGCCCTGATCTGTGGGCCCATCCGCGGCATCCCCTTTTTCTGGCGCCTGGAGGCGCTTCCTCTGCAAGCCCCGTGCGTTTTTTCGGAATCGAAGCTTTAGCCGGAAAGGGTACCACGCCGGCCTCGAACCCACGTCGGCCCTTCCCCGGCGGCAGGGCGTGAGACTTTATGCCCAACCTCCGCTCCGCCGAGGCCGCCACCCCAAAGGAGGAAATAGTAGGGGTGCGGTGTGCCCCGTGGTTGGCGCAGGTGCCTACCGGCAGGGGTGCACTCATGGGTCTATTTTCCAAGCTTTGGAGAGCTTTCTGTTGCAGCCAGTCGCTCCTTGTAGTATACTGGAAGCAGGGACCCGAACAAAGAGAAGGACGGGCAAGATGAAACTGACCGGCAAACTGCTCCTGACCTACCTGGCCGCCGGCCTACTCCTGCTGCTGCTGGTCGGCTATTACGTCCAGGTGCGGTTGAAACAGGAAAAGTTTGACTCCATCCAGCAGAACTTTTTGGCCCAGCTCTACCAGGTCGACTTTAACCTCACCGATTTTCTGCTGGGCGTCGAGTACGACGTGCTGGACCTGGTGCAGCATGAGACCGTGCGCACCCGCGACGACGCCGATTTTACCAACTTTTTAGAGGCCGAAGAGGAAACCTTTACTTACAATATCGGCCCCACCGAACAGGCCATCATTGACATCTTTAACACCTACCGCCTCAACCATCCCTACGCCAACTCGGTCTATATGGGCCGGGAGAACGGCGGCTTTGTCCGCTCGCACCCGCGGGCCCGCCCCACCCAGTACGACCCCCGCCAGCGCCCCTGGTATCAATTGGCCCTGAGCGAACCGGGCCAGGTCATGCGCACCACACCCTATCGCTCCGTGACCACGCCGGACGTGAACATTGGCACGGTCAAGGCGCTGGTCGACGAAAACGGCGCGCTCTATGGCGTCGTGGGGGTCGACATCACCCTGCGCAACCTGACCGACTATATCGCCAACATTCACGTCGGCGAGACCGGCTATATCGCGCTGATCGACAACAACGGCCTCTTGCTCACCGGTCCAGATGAAGAAAAGCTCTTCCAGCGCTACGACGAGGCCGGCCTGGATTACCTCCAGGTCGTGATGGACCACAACAGCGGCTACGCTGCCTTTGACGACGCGTCGGGCACCCACTATGTATTCTACCATACCTCGGCCGAGCTGGGCTGGAAAATCTGCGCCGTCATCCCGGCCCACGAGATCGATCGGGAGGTCCGCCAATTCCTCAACCACATCCTGGGCATTTTTGGGGCCGCGCTGCTCCTGCTCTGCGCCCTGACCAGCCTGGGCGTGCACCGCCTGATCATCCAGCCTATCGAGGCCCTGAAGCAGAGCGCCGAGGCCATCACCCAAACCGGAAACCTGAGCCATCGTGCCCGGGTGGGCGGCCGGGACGAGATCGGCCAACTGGCTGGCTCGGTCAACGAAATGGTCGCCTCCATCCAGCAGGCCCAAAAGGAACTGGAGGAACGCACCCGGGTAGCCATCCAACACCTGCCCGTTCTGGTCAAGGCCCTGGATCAGGAGGGCACCATCATCGAGTGGAACGAAGAGCTGGAGCGGGCCACCGGCTACCAGGCCGAGGAAATCGTCGGCAACCCACAGGCATTTGAGATCCTCTACCCGGACAAGCAGCACCGCGAACACATCTGGGTCGCCCTGGCCGAGGCCGACAAGGAAGACCAATTTGCCGAGATGACCCTGACCTGCAAGGACCGCACCGAAAAGATCATCGTGGCCAGTATTTCCAAGCACCACCCCCTGCGGAAAGGGGCCACCTGGATCGTGGGAGTGGACATCAGCGAGCGCAAAGAACTCGAAGAGGCCCTGCGCCAGCGGGCCTTGGAACTACAGACCCAGAACGAAGAGCTGGACGCCTTTGCCCACACCGTGGCCCACGACCTCAAGAACCCCCTGAGCTCCGTCGTTGGCTATGCCGAGCTATTGGAAAAGGCCTGGAGCGAACTGCCGCCCCAAGATGTCGAAAAGTATCTGGGCATCATTGGCCGCAGTGGCCGCAAGATGGGCAATATTATCGAGGCCCTGCTGCTGCTGTCCCAGGTGCGCAATACAGAGACCGTGCAGGAGCGGCTCAACATGGCCGACATTGTGGACGAGGTCAGACGGTCGCTTGACGCCCAAATTCAAGAGGCCGGCGCCGAGGTCACCCTGCCCGCATCCTGGCCGATCGTGCTGGGCTATGCGCCCTGGGTCGAGGAGGTCTGGCTCAACTATTTCAGCAACGCCCTCAAGTACGGGGGCCGGCCGCCTCGCCTGGAACTGGGTGCGGACAAGGCGTCCCAGGGCATGGTGCGTTTTTGGCTGCGGGATCACGGCCCCGGCATCCCCGTCGAGGACCAGGCCCGCCTGTTCGCGCCCTTTACCCGGCTGAGCCAGGTGCGTATCGAGGGGCAGGGACTCGGCCTTTCGATCGTGCAGCGCATCGTGGAAAAACTGGGCGGTGAGGTGGGCGTGGAGAGCGAACTGGGGCAGGGCAGCCTCTTTTACTTTACCCTGCCGGCCTATGGCGATCCTGGCCAGGAGTAGGGACGACGCAGGGCGCCGTCTCCCCCCTCCTACGCGGGCCTGCCCTCGCGAGGGGCGGCGCCGGCGCCGATGAGCCTCTCCCCATCCCCCGCCACCGAGGGGGGAGAGGAGAGGTGTGGAACCTAACGCCAGCGCTATTT
>JAFGKG010000147.1 GCA_016928715.1 Chloroflexia bacterium | reverse complement strand
GGCGGCCTTGAGCTCGTCGACGGTGGTCGGCGGGGTCTCTACCAGGTCGGTGTTGTAGAACATGGCCACGGCCTCAAAGGACTCGGGAAAGCCATAGAGGTCGCCCTGCCAGCGCAGGGCGTCGACGGTGGCCGGCAAATAGTCGCCGACGATGGAGGCGACCAGGTCATCGAGCTTGGCCAGGAGACCGGCCTCGGCCAGGGGGCCGACCCAGTCGGTGGGGCCAATGAGGAGGTCGGGGCCGCCGCCGGCGCCGGCCTCGGTGGTGTACTTGGACTGGAGCTGGTCAAAGGGGACGGCCAGCAGGTCGACGGTGATGTTGGGATTGGCCGCCTGGAAATCGGCGACAATGTCCTTGAGCACCGTCTCCTCGGCCCCGGTCCAGGCGTGCCACAGGACGATGGTCGCGGACACCTGGGCCGGCGGCTTGGTGGGTTCCGGCCCTTTTGCGGTCGGCTGGACCGCCGTCGTGGGTTCGGGTGCGGTGGTGGGGGTTGCGGTCGGGCCGCAGCCGGCAATGATCGTGCCAAACAGGGCCAAAAAGCTCAGTAACATTAGCAAACGCTTGTTCATGCTATCCTCCTTATCGAGGGGAATCTGGGTACATCTGTCCAACTACAAGCTCGGTTTTTTCGCTGCATCCCTCCTTTTGTGATCGATTCGATTGCCAAGGGCTCTACAAACGGGCTTACGACATCGGGTTGAGCGATTCCTGAGAGACGGCGACGTGGGGACGGGTGGGAACCGCCAGGTCGGGACCGCTAAAGAGTTCGCGCAGCACGGTCGTGACCGCGCCGATCGCAATGGCATCCGCACCGAGCTGGCTTTCGACGATGCGGGTGCCCTGGACCGCAACAGGCAGGGCCCGCTGCTGGACGGTCTCGCGCAGCGGGTCCAACAAAAAGGGGCCGGCGCGGGCGACGCCCCCGCCGATGACGATAATGCCGGGATTGAGCAGGTTGACCAAGCTGGTCAGGGCGGTGCCGATGCGCCGGCCGGCCTGGGCGAACAGGCGGCGGGACAGCAGGTGCCCGTCCTGGGCGGCCTCGATCAGGTCCAGGATGGTCAGCTTGCCGTTGGAGGCGAGGGCGGGGTCGGCCTCGGCGGCGACGTGCAGGATCGCCGGAGCGGCGGCCAGGGTCTCCAGGCAGCCGGCGCTGCCACAGCGGCAGGGCGGGCCGTCCTCGTCGATCACGGTGTGGCCGATCTCGCCGGCGCTGCCGATCTCGCCCCGGTAGATCTGGCCCTCGATGATCAGACCGCAGCCGATCCCGGTGCCCACTTTGATAAAGGCGACGTTGCGGGCGCCGCGGCCGCCGCCCCACCAGTACTCCCCAATGGCGCCCAGGTTGGCGTCATTGTCCAGGTAGACGGGTTTATTCAGCCGTTCGCGCAGGCGCTCGCGGATGGGCGTGTCGTGCCAGCCCGGCATGATGGGCGGAAAGATAGGCTTGCCGGTGGCAAAGTCCAGCGGGCCGGGAACGCCGATGCCGACGCCAAAGATCCGCTCCATCCCCAAGCCGGCCTCCTGCAGGGCCTGTTCGATCGCTTGGGCGATGCGCTCCAGTCCCAGCTTGGGGCCTTCCTCGACCACAAAGGGCGAGGCCACCCGCACCACTGCTTGGGCTTCCAGGTCACTCAGCAGCACCATGAGGTGGGTCGCGCCCAGATCCACCCCGATGACATAGCCGGCCTGGCCGTTAAACTCGATCATGATCGGCCGGCGTCCGCCCCGGGAGTGCCCGGTGCCCACTTCGCACACCAGGTTGGCGGCCAAGAGGTCGTTGACGATGCTCGATACCGTGGAACGGCTCAGGTGGGTGTGGCTGGCGATGTCGGTGCGGGAGATGCGGCCGGTCTGGCGGATCAGGTTCAAGACCAGGCTCTCGTTGAATTCGCGCATCAAGCTGAGATCGGCGGAAGTGTTTCCGGCCATTGCCATATCCCTGTTACAATCGGACCAGCCATGCTCAATCCTCCCCAGTATAGCATAAAATGGTTAGTTTGTCAAATGGACAAAGTAAAGGGGTTTGCCCGTCCAGCCACCTATTGAGAAGAACGGGAAAAAGATGCCGCGTTTCCCCGTTACCAGCTTGGGTAACGCTCCAGGGGCCGGGGTTGCCTGCAGGGTTTGTGCACTTACAAACGAAAGGAGGCTTGCCGACCGGGGCGGACGGTGTTATAATGTTGGGGATTAGAAGTTAGAGGTAGGGGAGTAGGGTTTGGAAAAATTCTAGACCCAAGATTGCTATAGGGTGATTGAGCCGAGTCGGCACAATGGAGGCACATTGATGGGGCAGAGCTGGCGGCTGTTAATGGACGGGGCGGCGGACGGCTATCACAACATGGCCGTTGACGAGGCCATGCTGCTGGCCCACGCGGCTGGGCAGAGCCCGCCCACCCTGCGTTTTTATCGCTGGCGGCCGGCCTGCCTCTCCATCGGCTATTTCCAGCGGGCCGGCCGCGAGGTGGACGAGGCCGGCTGCCGACGCCTGGGCGTGGACTGGGTGCGCCGGCCCACCGGTGGCCGCGCCATCCTGCACGACGTCGAGCTGACCTACAGCGTCGTCGCCCGCGAGGACCATCCTCTCGTCTCGGGCAAGGTGCGCGAATCCTATCGCAAGATCAGCCTGGCCCTGCTGGCCGGGCTGCGCCTGCTGGGCGTCCCCGCCGACATGGCCCCCGCCCAGGCCCGCGGCCAGGGCCTGGGTTCGGCGGCCTGCTTTGACGCCCCCAGCGATTACGAGATTCTCATCCAGGGGCGCAAGGCCATTGGCAGCGCGCAGGTCCGCCGCCAGGGCGTCCTGCTGCAGCACGGCAGCATCCTGCTGGACGTCGATCTGGAGCGGCAGGTGGGGGTGCTGTACCCCCCGGCCGAGATGAGCAAGCAGGAACTGGCCGCCAACCTGGGCCCCCGGCTGATCTCGCTGCAGCAGGCCCTGGGCCGGCCCCTGCCGGCGGAAGAGTTGGCCCAAGCCCTGCGCCGGGGATTTGCAGAGAGCTGGGGCATTTGCCTGGTCGAGGGGCCATTGAGCGCTGAGGAGCGGGAACGACTCCCCGAACTGGTGGAGAAATACCGCAGCCCGGCCTGGAATCGGCGGCGGTAAGGCTAGAAGTTAGATCAATGGAAGTTGGAAGCCGAGCGGCAGTTTTTTCGCTCTTGAAAGACGTGGTAAAGAATTAGATACATTCTGTCATTCTGAGGAGCAGTTGCACAGCAACTGCGACGACGAAGAATCTCCTGGATGGCAAAAAGATGTCGGTTTTACCCTGGAGATTCTTCGCTGCGCCGCCTTACGGCGGCTTGCTCAGGATGACAGGCCCTTCTAACCTAGACTGAGGATGCGATCGTGATTGATCCAAGTCCGAGTGGAAAATGAAACGATTCCAGATATCACATCCTGCGGCGCTGTTCGTGCTCGTTCTGCCCCTGCTCGGCGGGCTGCTGGTGGGCCTGCTCGGCTACCAGCCTCCTGCCCCGCCGCAGACTCCCGCGCCGCTCACGCCCCAGGTCGTCCAGACCCGCAACCCCAAGCTGGGCGTGCACACCCGGCTGACCGACGAGGTGGAGGCGGCCAAGATCGCGCGCAGCCTGCGCATGGTCCGCGAGATGGGCTCCCCCTGGATCGTGGAACTCTTTCCCTGGTCCTACATCCAGCCAGAGCAGGGCCGCTTTGACTGGCAGCACGCCGACCTGGTCATCGGCCACGCCCGTGCCCAGGGACTGCAGGTCATCGCCCGGCTGGACATCGTGCCGGCCTGGGCCCGGCCGGCCCACAGCTCGACCCGCTACCTGGACCGGGAGCACTATCCGGACTATGCCCGCTTTGTGGAGAGCTTTGTCCGGCGTTACCGCGGACAGGTGGACTATATCATCGTCTGGAACGAGCCCAACCTGGCCTTTGAATGGGGCGGCCGCGTGCCCGATCCGGCCGCTTACGCGGAGCTGCTGCGGGAGGTCTATCCCCGGGCCAAGGCGGCCAACCCGGACGTGATTGTCCTGGCCGCCGGCCTGGCGCCCACCGTCGAGCTGCCGGAGGGCGGGCGCGCCTACAACGACCTGCTCTACCTGCAGGCCATGTACGACGCCGGCGCCCGGCCCTATTTCGACGCCCTGGCCGCCCACGCCTACGGCTGGCAGGCGCCGTTTGAGCAGCGTCCCGACCCCGGCCGGGTCAACTTTCGCCGGGTGCAGTTCCTGCACACGGTGATGAAGCGCAACGGTGACGGGGACAAGCCCGTCTATATCACCGAGGCCGGCTGGAACGACCACCCCCGCTGGGTGAAGGCGGTGCGGCCGGCCGAGCGCATCCAGTACACCCTGGAGGCCGCCGAGTGGGCCCTCTCCCAGGACTGGCTGGCCTGCCTGGCCTTTTGGCAGTTCCGCCTGCCCTGGAGTGGTTCCAGTGCCCAGGTCTACTTTAGCCTGGTCGGCCACGATTTCACGCCCCGCCCGATCTACCTGGAGCTGCAGCAGTACGCCCGTGGAGGGGAAACGCCGTGAACCCCGGACCGCTTGACCAGGGCGTGAGCAGCGCTCGCTACACCGTCATTCCCCGCGTGCTCTGTTTCCTGCGGCACGGCCCGGACGTCCTGCTGCTCAAGGGCGCGCCGGACAAGCCGATCTGGCCCCACCAGTACAACGGGCTGGGTGGACACGTGGAGCGGGACGAGGAGCCCTACCAGGCGGCCCGGCGGGAGATTCGCGAAGAGGCGGGGCTGGAGGTCCCGGAACTGCGCCTGGGCGGGCTCGTCCACGTCTCTCTGCCCAGCGGTCCGGGGGTGCTGCTCTTTGTCTTTGTCGGGGAGGCGCCCAGCCGGCAAACGCGGCCGTCGCGGGAGGGCCGGCTGGAGTGGGTGCCTCCGGCCCGGGTGGCGGACCTGCCCACGGTGGCCGACCTGCCCATTCTGCTGTCGCGTTTGTTGGAAGCCGGCCCCGGCGACCCGCCCTTTTTCGCCCGCTCCTACTACGACGAGGCTGGCCAACTGCAGATCGAGTTTTCCTAGGCCCCCTACTATGAACCCAAGTCTTCCCGCCCAGCCCGGCACCTACGTACTCGTCCTCCACCTGCCCCGGCCTCACACCATTGCGGTGGGCCGGCTGGGCGAGATCACCTTTGCGGAGGGCTATTACCTGTACGTGGGCAGTGCTCGCGGGCCGGGCGGTCTGCGGGCGCGCTTGCGCCGGCACCTGCGCCGGGAAAAGCGCCTGCACTGGCATGTGGATTATTTGCGCCGGTGGGCCCGGCCGGTCGAGATATATTTTGCTGTCGGGGACGGGCCTGGGGAGTGCCACTGGCGGGGCCTGCTGCAGGAAAGCGGCCTCTCGCTGCCCGTGCCGGGTTTTGGCGCTTCCGACTGCCGCTGCCCCAGCCACCTGCTGTACAGCCCGGACCGGCCGGCCGACCTGCGGCCGGCGCTGCGGGCAGGGGGGGGATCTGTTCCACGGCGGATTGTTGTGCCGCACAAGTAGGGGCGACGCAACGATCCGCAGGATCGCCGTTGCCCCTACAGGAAGGCGCTATTTACGGAACAGTCTTTTTTCTATCTAGATGCTTCTAGTCCTCCAGCTCCTGCAGCGCCTCCAGCGCTCTGTCCAGCCGCTGGAGCGTGCGCGCCTGGCCCAGCACGCTGAGTGTCTCAAACAGGCCTGGGGATACTTTGCGCCCGGTCACGGCCCCCCGAATGGGCATAAAGAGCTGGCCGGCCTTCCAGCCCAACGTATCCGCCATCTCGCGCAGGACCGTCTCCAGCGTCGCTTCGTCAAAGCTTTCCAGGACCGCCAGGCGCTGCCGCACCTGTGCCAGTGCGGCCCGGGTCTCGGCAGGGCCGCCCTTTTTTGGCAGGAGCAACTGTGGATCGTCATAGACGATCTCGCTGGTGAAAAAGTAGGCGCTGTGTTCAACCACGTCGGCCAGCGTGGCGATGCGCGGCTGCAGCAGCGGCATCATGCGCAGGATGTAATCCCAGGTGGCCGGCGGACAGGGATCGGGCACCAGCCCGGCCTGCTGGAGAAAAGGCAGGCAGCGTCGGGCCAGATCGTGCACCTCCAGGCTGCGAATATAGACCCCGTTCATCCAGAGCAGCTTGTCGTAGGAAAAGGCGGCCGGCGAGCTGCTGACCCCGTCCAGGGAGAAATTGGCGATCATTTCCTCCAGGTCAAAGACCTCGGTGCGGTCATCATACGCCCAGCCCAGACGGGCCAAAAAGTTGACCATCGCTTCGGGCAGATAGCCGGCCTGGCGAAATTCCTGCACCAGAACATAGTACTCCTTGCCCCCGGGACCCTTGACCTTGCGCTTGCTCATTTTGCCCTGGCCCGTTGGAGAGAGGATCACCGGCAGATGGGCAAACACCGGGGGCTGCCAACCAAAGGCCTCGTACATGATGACGTGCAGGGGGGTACTGGACAACCATTCATCCCCCCGCATGACGTGGGAAATCTCCATCAGGTGATCGTCCACCACGTTGGCCAGGTGGTAGGTCGGATAACCGTCCGATTTGAGTAGGATGGCATCTTCCAGCACGGTGTTGTCAAAAGTGATCTCGCCCCGGATGCGATCTTGGACCACGGTCTGGCCCTCTGGCGGCACCTTGAGCCGGATGACAAAGCTGCGTCCTTGCTTTTCCAGGGCAGCCCGCTCCTCCGCCGCAAGCCGGCGGCAGTGGCGGTCGTAACTGCCGCCCTCGCCGCGTTGGCGCTGCTCCTGGCGCATCTGGGCCAATCGTTCGGCCGAGCAAAAGCACTTGTAGGCGCAACCGCAATCCAGCAGGACCTGGGCATAGTGGCGATAAAGTTCCGTGCGCTGGGATTGTACATAGGGTGCGTAGGGACCACCGACCTCCGGCCCCTCGTCCCAGGTGATACCCAGCCAGCGCAGGCTGTCCAGTAGATCGGCCTCGGCTTGGGCACTGTAGCGGGCGCGATCGGTGTCCTCGATGCGCAGGATGAGGGTCCCGGCGTGGCGGCGGGCAAAAAGCCAATTGTACAGCACCGTCCGGGCCCCGCCGGCGTGGAAAGGACCCGTTGGGCTGGGTGCAAAACGAACCCGCACCTGGCGTGGTGTTGTGGTCATAGCAGCCTCCATAGCTCTCGGCGCATTCGTTGGAATTGAATGGATGAACGTGTGCCTAGTCGGAGGCTTGCGCTTCTTGTTCCGGTTCTGCCGGCCCCAAGATCATATCGGTCAGTTTCCGCGCCAACCAGGTCGCCAGTGCCCCCAGAACCAGACTCAAGACGCCGTGCACGACCTGGCGCAACATATCACCACCCTGCTCGACTTCTTGCTTTTTGAGACCGCGCTTTCTGGCCATTAGACCTCCTTTGATTGTCTAATCCTCAGACTTACTATACCGCGAAAGTAAAGAGCTGTCAACCGGACTTGACACAGAACAAAGGTTCTGCTATAATGGAACTGCGTGTAAAGACCTTTCTTGGGGGATTATCTATGGCTCAAGATCACCCGCTGCGTCCATGGCTGGAACAGCACGCCGACCGCATCGAACAATTCTGCCAGGCTCGTCGTCTCTGGGTCCAGGTCCAGGGCGGCGTGGTGACGTCGCGTCTGATCTGTTTCCACCTGACCCTGGATCCGCGCGTCCCTCTCCGCAAGCTCATGGCCCTGCAGGAGGATCTGGCCCTTGCACTCAACGCGCCTTCGGCGCGCATTGCCCGGCGGGAAGGCACTCTGGCCCTGGAAATTCCCCGACCGCAGCCGGCGGCCGTTCACCTGGTGCGACTGCAGGCCTCGCTGCCGCCGCTGCCCTCCGGTACGGCCCTGCTTGGCCGTGACGAGCAGGGCAGCCCCCTGCTGCTGCGTTTTACCTCTCCGGACATTTCCCACCTGCTGGTGGCCGGTACCACCGGATCGGGCAAGACCGCACTGGCCCGCACCATCCTCTCCTCCCTGGCTCTGGCCCATGACCCCGATGACCTGCGCTTTCTGCTCATCGACCCCAAGGGCATTGGCCTGCGGCCGTTTAGGGGCCTGCCGCATCTGATCGCGCCGCCCCTGCGCAACGGGGAGGAGGCCGTCCAACGACTGCAATGGTTGACCGAGGAGATGCTCTGGCGGGAACAGCACGGCGTGCGCTGCCCCCGCGTCCTGGCCGCCGTCGACGAGGTTGCCGATTTGCTCACTTTTGCTCCCGACTGCGCGGACCTGCTCACCCGGTTGGCCGCCCGCGGCCGCGAGTCGGGGATCCACCTCTTGCTCTGTACCCAGAAACCCTCTGCCGAGGCCATCGGCAGCATGCTGCGCGCCAACTTGCCCTGCCGTCTGGTTGGACGCGTGGTTAGCGCCCAGGAGGCCGTCCTGGCCGCCGGCATCAAGGGCACCAACGCCGAAAGACTACTTGGGCGGGGGGACTTTTTGCTCGTTGCCGGCGGAGAGGCCGTCCGTTTTCAAGCGGCCTATATCTCGAGCGAGGAAATCCAGACCATGGTCGAAATGTTCCGCGAGGAAATGTCTCAGAACACGCTGCCGCTGCCCAAAAAGCAGGCCGAACAGTTGGGGAAGGTGATTCCCTTTCCCCGGCAGTTGGTCAAGCGGGTGGGTCAAATTGTACAGTCTCTGGCCCATTAAGTGCGTTTGCGCGTTAGAACGTTACACGTTGGCGCGTTCGGAATCCGGAAGACTTTTAACAGCTTCAGCGGAACAACCTAGTCCAAACTTGGGATGTTATGTGCTAAACGGTGAAATTCTTGCGCATTGAACAAGGATTTCAACCAAAGGGACACAAAATTTTTTCCTTTGTACCCTTTGTGTCCTTTGTGGTTCTTTACTTTCTTGGTTCCGGCTCAGCCGGGTTAGGTGAGGAATAGGATGAAAGCTCTTTTGATCGCCGCCGTCGCCTTTGGATTGGCCCTGGCCCTGATCGTGGGGCTGCGCCTGGAAGAGGGCAGCCTGGCCGTGCTGATCGGGGTCCTTTGCGGCATCGCCGCCGGTCTGCCCGTGAGCGGCGCGCTGCTCTACCTGCTTTGGCGGGAACGGCAGCAGGCGCGGCGGGTGGAGGAACACAACTGGCAGCAGCACAATGTTCCCACTGCCACCACCGCGCCGCCGGTCGTGATCCTCAACAGTGGTCAAAGACCCGACCTGCTACCCCGGGGCTATGCCCTGGGACCGAGCCAGCCGCGTGATTTTGTCATTGTCGGCGAGGAGGAAATGCGAAAACCAGGTTAACCCCACCCCGTGTCCTGCCCCGGACACAGTCCTCATAGGGAAGAGGCCGGCCGTTGTTTGCCTCTCAATTGCCCCGCCGCGTGTGTGTTCCCCCCGTCGGCCGGCCTTTTCCCTCTCCCCCACTTGCACATTTTAAGGCCTTGCGATATACTAGCACTGTCACAATGAGGTGATCCATCCTTCCCGGAGGCCGTCTCGATCAGACCTCCCAGGCTGGCTGTTCCTGCGTCGGGCAAAGCTGCCCCCTCGGCCCCCACAACAAGGGCAACCGAAAAGTCGCTGCCCAAAAAATTTCCCTTGATTTGCCCGTTCAAAGGAGCAAGCTGATGAACAACCTCAAGCCAAGAGCGACCCCGCCGAGCGAGTCCGATGATTTTATCCGCGAAGCCGTCCGGGAGGACCTGCAGAGCGACCGCTTTGACTATGTGCGCACCCGCTTTCCCCCGGAGCCCAGCGGCTATCTGCACATCGGCCACGCCAAGGCCATCAGCATTGACTTTGGCGTCGCCCGGGACTTTGGCGGGTACTGCAATCTGCGTTTCGACGATACTAATCCGGTGATGGAAGAGGTCGAGTACGTCGATTCCATTATGGAGGACATCCACTGGCTTGGCTACAATTGGGATGGACTCTATTACGCCTCTGATTATTTCGGGCAGCTCTACGAATGGGCGATCCAACTGGTCAAAAAGGGTCTCGCCTATGTCTGCGATCTGGGCCCGGAAGAGGTGCGCGAGTACCGCGGCACGCTCACCGAGCCGGGGAAAAACAGCCCCTACCGCGATCGCTCGATCGAGGAGAACCTGGACCTGTTCGAACGCATGCGCGCCGGCGAGTTCCCCGAGGGTTCCCGCACCCTCCGCGCCAGGATCGATATGGCCTCGCCCAATATCAATATGCGCGATCCGGTAATGTACCGCATCATCCACGCCGAACATCACCGCACCGGCGACGCCTGGTGCATCTATCCTATGTACGATTGGGCCCACGGCCAGTCCGACTCGATCGAGGGCATCACCCACTCCCTCTGCGACCTGGGCTACGAAGACCACCGCCCCTTGTACGACTGGTTCCTCGAACAATTGGACGTACATCGCTCCCGGCAGATCGAGTTTGCCCGCCTCTATATGAACTATACCGTGCTGAGCAAGCGCTACCTGCGCCGCCTGGTGCAGGAGGGCCACGTCCGGGGCTGGGACGATCCCCGCATGCCGACGCTGTGCGGACTGCGCCGCCGCGGCTATACCCCCGAAGCCGTCCTGGATTTCTGCCAGATGATCGGGGTGTCCAAGACGAACAGCGTCGTGGACGTGGCCCTGCTGGAACACTGCATTCGCCAGGATCTGAACCTGCGGGCTCCCCGGGTGATGGGCGTGCTGGACCCGCTCAAGGTGGTCCTGATCAACTATCCCCAGGAGCAGTTCGAGGAGATGGAGTGCATCAACAACCCGGAGGATCCCAGCGCGGGAACGCGCCTGGTCCCCTTTTCGCGTGAAATCTATATCGAGCGGGCCGATTTCCGCGAGGATCCCCCGCGCAAGTTCTATCGATTGGCTCCCGGGCGGGAGGTCCGCCTGCGCTATGCCTACTTTATCACCTGCGAGGAGGTCGTCAAGGATGAGGAGGGCCGGGTCGTCGAGCTGCGCTGCACCTACGATCCGACCACGCGGGGAGGCGATGCCCCGGACGGGCGCAAGGTGCAGGGCACGCTGCACTGGGTTTCGGCGGCCCACGCGCTGCCGGCCGAGACCCGCCTCTACGATCGCCTCTTTGCCGTCGAGGACCCCATGGACGTGGCCGAGGGGGAGGATTTTACCGACAAGCTCAATCCTGACTCGCTCGAGATTGTCACGGCCCTGGTCGAACCCGGTCTGGCCCAGGCCCGGCCGGGCGATATCTACCAGTTCGAACGGCAGGGCTATTTTTGCCTGGACCCGGACTCGACGGAGGCGCAGTTGGTCTTTAACCGCACCTGTACCCTGCGCGATTCGTGGGCCAAGATCGAGCGGAAGTTAAAGCATTAAGGGTCGAGGCGCGCCTCGACCCTACAGCGCCATTTACGGAACGGCCCCCTGGCTATATCCTGCCAAATTCCGCCATGATGCGGGCGATGTGCCGGGAGCCGTTGATAAAGTCCTGAATGCGGATGTGCTCGTCCGGGGCGTGCATGCGGTTATCCCAGTAGCCTACCCCGGCACTGACCACGGGAATCCCCCCCAGCGGGCCGGCAAAGGCATAGACGGGCGAACTCCCGCCGATCATGGGCACGATCAGGCTCGGTTGGCCATAGACCTCCTCTCCCGTGCGCGAGGTCAATTGGACAAAGGGATCGCTGCTGTCCGTCTTGGCCGGCCACATGGCCCCCAGCCGGACCAGCTCAACATCGGAAAAACCCTCCCGTTGCAGGTGCGCCTGCAGCTTGGCCAGAATATCGTCGGGTTCCTGGTCCGGAACCAGCCGAAAATCCAGCTTGGCCGAGGCCCCGGCCGGGATGATCGTCTTGGCTCCGTCGCCCTGGTAGCCCGAGGCCAGTCCCTGGATGTTGCAGGTCGGCTCGAACACGGCCCGCTCCAGTTCCGCGCCCTGCCGGCCCCCGGCAAAGTGCTTGACCCCGTACACCTGCCGCAGCATGGACTCCTGTTCGGGCATGGCTTCCAGTAGTTCCAGGTCCATCTCGGAGGGGGGCAGCACGTGCTCGTAAAAGCCGGGGATGCGGATGCGCTCGTCGGGGCCCTTGAGGCTGTTCAGCAGCCAGTTGAGCCGCCAGGCCGCGCTGGGCAGGGCGTGGGCATTGCCCGAGTGGGCATCCTGCTTCATGCTTGTGACGTTCAAGTGCACCGCCAGAATGCCCCGGTAGCCCAGGGCGTTGTGCGGGCGGCCATCCGGCCCCACGCCCCCGACCTCCCAGATGGCTCCCTGGCAGCGCAGCAGTTCGGTGTGCTGGCGCACAAACCAGGCCACGTTGGGGCTAGAGACCTCCTCCTCCCCCTCGACCACAAAGGTGATCCCACAGGGAAGGTCGCCCCCATGGGCCTCCCGCACTGCGTCCAGCGCGGCCAGCCGGGCCACAAACTCGCCCTTGTCGTCGGAGGTGCCGCGGCCATAGAGCGCCCCGCCGCGGATGGTCGGTTCAAAGGGCGGCGAGGTCCACCGCTCCAGCGGTTCCGGCGGCTGTACGTCGTAGTGGTTATAGCAGAGCAGTGTGCGCGGCGAACGCCCGTCAATGTGCCCGACGATGATCGGATTGCCCGGCGTCTCAAAGCGCTGGACCTCGAGGCCGCGCTGCTCCAACATCCCGATCACCATCTGGGCGCATTCCTCAATGCCCTCGCCCCGGGCCGAAATGCTGGGCTGGGCGCAGAGGCGGATGGTCTCCTCAATGTACGCGTCGAGATGCTGCTGCAAAAAGGCGTCGATTTTCAGTCCGATCTCATCCATGGGCACAATCCTTGTCTAGGTCCGTTCGCCAACAACGTAGCCGCTTGGTCAACAGGGCCTAGTATACCCCAACCCGCCCAAAGACGCAAATTGGCCCCCCGGACCCCCTGGACAAGCGGCTCAACAGGCGGTATAATCTGGGTCAGGTCCAACGTTCCATTATTCGCCAGGAGGTCCCCATGCCCACGACTCTCGTTCGCCAGGCCGATTGTATCATCACCATCGACGAGCAGCGCCGCCTCATCCACGACGGCAGCGTCTGGATCGAGGACGGCGTGATCCACCAGGTGGGCCCCAGCAGCGATCTGCCCCAGACGGCCGACCGGGTCGTTGACGCGCGGGGCATGGTCGTCCTGCCCGGCCTGGTCAATACCCACCACCACCTCTACCAGACCCTGACCCGGGCCCTGCCGGCCGTCCAGGACGCCGAACTGTTCGACTGGCTGCGGAGGCTCTACCTCGTCTGGGGCGAGCTGACCGCCGAGGCCGTCTATGTCAGCGCCCGCCTGGGCCTGGCCGAACTGCTGCTCAGCGGCTGCACCACGGTCAGCGACCTCTATTACGTC
>JAFGKG010000146.1 GCA_016928715.1 Chloroflexia bacterium | reverse complement strand
CGCCGGCGTCCTGCTCCATGGCCTCGAGCACGTCGCGGGTCTGGTAGGCGGTGGCCTCCAGGGCGGCGCGGCAGAGGTGCTCCCGGGTGATATAGCGGGTCAGCCCGACGATGGCGCCGCGGGCATCGCTGCGCCAGTAGGGCGCAAAGAGCCCGGAAAAGGCCGGCACGATATAGCTGCCGCCGCTGTCCTCGACCTGGCGGGCCAGTTCCTCGACCTCGGGGGCCTGCTCGAAAAAGCCCAGGTTGTCGCGCAGCCACTGCACCAGGGCGCCGGTGATGGCGATCGAGCCCTCCAGGGCATAGATGGCCGGCGCCCGGCCGAACTGGTAGCCCAGGGTGGTCAGCAGGCCGCGCTGGCTGGGCACGGGCCGCTCGCCGGTGTTCAGCAGCATAAAGCAGCCGGTGCCGTAGGTATTCTTGGCCTCGCCGGGGCTAAAGCAGGTCTGCCCGACCAGGGCGGCCTGCTGGTCGCCCAGGTCGCCGGCCACGGGGATGGCGGCGCCAAAGGGGCCCTCCGGCCGGGTCTGGCCATAGGGGTTGGGGTCGCTGGAGGGGCGGATCTGGGGCAGCATGCGGCGGGGAATGTCCAGCAGCCGCAGGACCTCCTCGTCCCAGTCCAGCGTCTCCAGGTTCAGGAGCATGGTGCGGCTGGCGTTGGTCACGTCGGTGACGTGGGCGCCGCCCTGGGGCCCGCCGGTGAGCCACCAGATGAGCCAGGTGTCGACATTGCCAAAGAGGGCCTCGCCGCGTTCGGCGGCCGGCCGTAGTTCGGGGAGGTGATCCAGCAGCCAGCGCAGCTTGGGGCCGGAGAAATAAGTCGCCAGGGGCAGGCCGACCCGAGGGCGAAAGCGGTCCCGCCCGCCCTCGCGGGCCAGGGCGTCGCAGATGCCCTTGGTGCGGGTATCCTGCCAGACCAGGGCGTTGTGGTAGGGCTGTCCGCTGCGGCGGTCCCAGACGACCGTGGTCTCGCGCTGGTTGGTCACGCCGACAGCGGCGAGCTGCCGCGGCTGCAGCTTGCCCTGGGCCAGGGCGGCCTCGATCACGCGCGCGGTCTTGCGCCATATCTCCAGCGGGTCGTGCTCGACCCAGCCGGGCTCGGGGTAGAGTTGGCGGTGCTCCTCGTAGGCCGCGTGGAGCGCCCGCCCGCCGTGGTCAAAGAGGATGCAGCGGGTGCCGGTGGTGCCCTGGTCAATCGCGGCAACGTAACGTTCGCTCATAGGGACGAACTCCTGGGGACAGTCGGGCTCAGAGATGCGTCTCCAACCACTCTAAAAGAAAGGTGAAAACCCCGTCCTGTTCCGGCTCGTTGTGGATTTCGTGATAGAGGCCCTCCCAGATCTTGCAGGTGCAGTCGCCCTCGAACTGTTGGGCAAACTCACGAGAGGCCTCCGCGCTGGCCAGCCCGTCCTCGCTGCCGTGCATCAGCAGCAGGGGCAGCGGGAACTCGGCAGCGTGCTGCAGTGCCCAGGGGCCGGTCGTCAGGACGAGGTGGCCCAGGCGGGCGGAGAGGCGGTCGTGGACCAGGGGGTCCTGACGGTAGGCGTCAATGACATCGGGATCGCGGGAAAGGCACTCTAGATCGAGTTGGTTATTCATGCTAAAGGAGGGCCAGAGATGGTTCATCAGCCGGGCCAGCAGGAGCACACCAGCGCCGGGTTGAAAGGCTGGGCGCAGAGCGGGCCCGGTGGCAATGACCCCGGCCAGTTGGGGCCGGCGGCGCAGGGCATAGTTCAGGACCAGGCCGCCGCCCATACTGTGGCCGTAGAGAAAGTTGGGCCGTCCGGGGAAACGCCGCGCCGCCTGTTCCCGCAGCACGGTGATGTCGTCCATTAGGACCTCGTAGGAAGGGGTGTGGCCCCGCTGCCCGGGGGATTTACCGTGGCCGCGCAGGTCAAAGGCCAACAGACCATAGCCGGCCTCGTTCAACACCCGACCCAGGTGCGCGTAGCGGCCGCTGTGCTCGCCCATTCCGTGCACCAGGCTGACCACGGCCCGCGCTTCCGTCTCGGGCTGCCAGAGGCGGGCAAAGAAATCGAGCCCGTCCCGGCTGGACCAGTTTAATTCTTGATAGGGCATAGAGCCTCCTTAATGCATTTAAACGTCAGAACGTTCGCACGTTGAAAACAGGCCTGCTTTTCAACAAATTCCGTGGAGCAAAGCAGCTCACACCTAACGGGTAAACTGGAAACTCACGATCATTTCGACAAAAAAGGGCGCATTCTGCTCAAAATCCTCGCTCAGGGTAAAGATCAGGAACTGGTAGCCGCGCCCGTTGTGGACCACGGTGATGGCCGTGCCCGAATTGCTCAGGCCTGAATCCGGGTCGGTATAGACGAAATCGATGTACAGCCCCTCCTCGCCGCCGATGGGAATCCCGGAGGGCTGGTCGAACTGGGCCTCGGGGTCGTCAAAGCGCAGGGCGTCCATGACCTCTTGCATGCGCAGGCGTTCGCTTTCGTCCGGATCGGCCGCGGGAAGCGTCGTCGTCATCAGGACAATCATAAAGGTCTCTTCATCCTTTTGCACAAAGGCGTCGCCGTCCAATTCCAAGGCCTGCCAATCGGGCGGGTACTTTAATTCGTACTCGCCGAGTTCGCTGCTCAGAACGGGCCAGTTCTCGGAAGAGACATCCCCCGAAGCACCGGCGCCGTCCAGAGACAGCGGTTCAAACGAGTTGGCGACCTGGTTAAAGGTGTCGACGATGCTGTCCCACTGGCTGGCGTCCATAGCCATAAAGGCCAGCTTGTAGACCACGGTACCGCGCTGCTCAAAAAAGATGCCGGCGTAGGCCTGCTTGTCCAACATCTCAAAGGCAATCTCGACCAGGATGCTGCCATCCGGCTGGGTGCTCTCGTCCAGTTTTTCATAGTTTTCGTATTGTTCGGCAAAACCACTCTGCAGGGTGTCGTCGATGAGAGCGCGCATGCCGGCACTGTCCAGCGTCCCCCCGACGTCCTCAAAGTCGACAAAGATGACGTACTGAATCTCCGGATCGGTGATGGTCACACCCGTCGGATCCTCCTCCACCTCCCAGCCCTCAGGGTAGGAGAGGCGGAAGGCCCCGCTGGAGTGGCTGTATTCGGACGATCCTCCGCTGGGAGCGGCGGTCGGCGCGGGGGGCAGGGTGGGCTGGGTGGTGGGCAGCGGCACCCCGGTGGGGGCCGGCGCACGGGTGGGGGCCGGCGTCTCGGTGCTGCCGCAGGCAGACAGGGCCGATCCGGCCAGGAGCAACAGGGCCAGGCCGGCCAGCCAACGGAACTTGGATTTGCGCATCGGATACCTCCTTGAACGATATGCTGCGAGCGATCTAGCCCACATTGTAACACGCCCTGGAATTCGATGCAAATCCGTTCTGGACAAGCCGGCCAATTCGTAGTATGATGCAGGTTAACGTGTTCTCGTCAGCGCGAAAAAATCGCAGGAGGAAACCTATGCCATCCGGGTCCATCCAAGTAAAAGAGATCCCGTTGGGAGATCCCCAGATCAAAGAGTTTGCCGACCTGCCCTGGAGCCTTTACGAGCGCGACCCGCATTGGACACCTCCGCTGCGCATGGACCTGCTGGGCAACCGCCTGTTGGGTACCGCCGGCATCCTGACGCCCCAGCACCCCTACCACGAACACGCCGAGGTGACCCATTTTCTGGCCCAGAAGGATGGCGAGCCGGTGGGCCGGGTCTCGGCGGCCATCAACCGCCGTTACAACGAGTACCACGACACCAAAATTGGCTTTTTTGGTTTTTTCGAGACCGTCAATGATTTTGAGGTCGCCCGGTCGCTGTTGGACCAGGCTAAAGGCTGGGCCCAAAGCCGGGGGATGCGCGTGCTGCGCGGTCCGGGGGAGTATTCCAACGCCACCCACGAGCGGCAGGGCGTGCTGGTCGACGGCTTTGATCATCCACCCACGGTGGAGCTAACTCACAATCCGCCCTACTATGGATCGCTGCTGGAACGCTATGGTTTTGCCAAGGCCAAGGACTATTACGCCTATACGATCGACCTGACCCAACCCCTGCCCGATCGGCTCAAGCGGGTGGCGGAGCGGGTTCGGCAGCGGCGGGAGATCGAGACGCGACCGGTCGTACTAAAAGAGCTGCAGGCTGAGGTCCGCATGGTCATTGACATCTATAACGAGGCCTGGGCCCAGAACTGGGGCTTTTTGCCCATCACCGAGGGGGAGGCCGACGCCCTGGCCGAAACGCTCAAGCCGATCATCGATCCGGGCCTGGTGCGCCTGGCCTACATCGACGGGGAAGCGGCGGCCGTGCTGGGCGCCTTTCCCGATCCCAATTATGCCCTGCGTCCACGCTGGAGCTGGTACGGCGATTCCGACCCGGTCCGCATCGCCCGCCTGTTGTGGATGAGACGGCGGATTCCCCGCATGCGCCTGATGTTCTTTGGGGTCCGTCCCAAGTTCCGCCGCCTGGGCGCCGACGCCCTGCTCTATGACGAGGTCAGCGCTTACGCCCTGGAGCAGGGCTACCGCGAGTGCGAGACATCCATGCTGTTGGAGAACAACGAACTCATCCTGCGCGCCTCGGCCTTTTTCGGCGGCCAGCACTACAAGACCTGGCGGATTTACGATCTACCGCTAGAGTCCAATACCTCAAACCAGCGGTAATCATAGCCCGCCAAGTGCAGCTCCAGAGGAGCGTTCTCATCCAGGGATAGGGACTCCCGACCAAAGAGATCCCGCAGCCGTTGCCCGGCCAGATCGAGGGCAACGGTCTGTGCTTGGGCGGAGAGATTGTTGACCACCAGCAGTGTCTGCCCCTCGTAGCGGCGCAGATAGGCCAGCACGGCCGGATTGGCCGGGGAGAGCAGTTCCAGCGTCCCCCGGCCAAAAGCGGGGTGCTGCCGGCGCAGGCGCAGGACGCGGCGAGTCCAATGCAGCAGCGAGTCCGGGTCGGCCAGTTGGGCTTGGACGTTGACCCGCTGATAGCCATAGACCGGGTCGTCGATGACGGGGGCATAGAGCCGGTCGGCCGGCGCGCTGGAAAAACCGGCGTTACGGCCATCGTCCCACTGCATCGGCGTGCGCACACCGTCGCGGTCCTCCAGCCAGATATTGTCGCCCATGCCGATCTCGTCGCCATAGTAGAGCACCGGGGAGCCGATCAGGGTCAACAGGATCGAGTTCGCCAGGCGGATGCGCCGAGGATCGTAGCCCAACAGCGGGGCCAGGCGGCGGCGGATGCCCAGGTTGATCCGCATGCGCGGTTCGGGGGCATAAAAGTCCCATAGAAAGGCCCGCTCCTCGGGGGTGACCATCTCCAGGGTGAGCTCATCGTGGTTGCGCAAAAAGGCAGCCCACTGGCAGCCGGCCGGCAGGGTGGGCGTGCGGGCCAGGATGCCCTCGATGGGCTCGCGCTCGGACCTGGCCAGGGCCATAAAGATACGCGGCATCAGCGGAAAGTGAAAGTTCATGTGGAATTCGTCGCCGTCGCCAAAATAGTCCCGCACCTCCTCCGGCCACTGGTTGGCCTCAGAAAGCAGCATGGTGCCGGGGGCGTAGGCCTCCACAAAAGCGCGCAGGCGCTTAAAGTAGGCGTGGGTCTCGGGCAGGTTCTCGCAGTTGGTGCCCTCGCGTTCGTATAGGTAGGGCGGGGCGTCCACGCGCACGCCGTCCACGCCCTGGTCGAGCAAGAACTGGACGATGCGCAGCATGGCCCGCTGCACGGCCGGGTGGTCGTAGTTCAGATCGGGCTGGTGGTGGAAAAAGCGGTGCCAGTAATAGGCGCCCCGCAGGGGATCGTAGGTCCAATTGGAGGGCTCGGAGTCAAGAAAGATAATGCGGGCCTGGGAGTACTTGTCGGCGGTCTCGCTCCAGACGTACCAGTCGCGGTAGGTGGCGTGCTGGGGATGACCGGGATCGCGCGAGGCCTGGAACCAGGGGTGCTGGTCGGAGGTGTGGTTGGGAATCAGCTCCACAATGATGCGCAGATCCCGCCGGTGGGCCTCCTCGACCAGGCGGCGATAATCCTCCAGCGTGCCATAGTCCGGATGTACAGAGGTATAATCGCTGACGTCATAGCCGTCGTCACGCAGGGGCGAGGGAAACATGGGCAGCAGCCAAAGTGTATTGATGCCCAGGTCCTGCAGATAATCCAGCCGGCTGGTCAGGCCGTTCAGGTCGCCGCTGCCGTCACCGCTGCTGTCGAAAAAAGCCCGCACAAAGACCTCGTAAAAGATCGCATCCCGGTACCAATCCTGACTCATAGCCAGCTCAACCTCCTCTGTGCTGCTCCGGTGCTAAGGGTCTGTAAAAGAATAACTTCCCGGTTTTGCTGCTTGTTTACCGTCACCGGCTAAAGCCTCGACTCCGAAAGGACCCGTAAAAGG
>JAFGKG010000145.1 GCA_016928715.1 Chloroflexia bacterium | reverse complement strand
GGCAACGTCGAGGAGCTGCGGCGGCTGCTAGAGGCGCTGAAGGGCTGATCGAAGGGGGGGCGATGTCTCGCCAGAGTGCAAGTTTTCAAACATTTCCTGCCTCCCAACCACCGGAAAGGGGCACCCCTATGACCAAAACGGACGATCTTCAGGCCATCCTCGACCGCCTCGCCGCTGGCGAGCACAGCCCGGCCGACCTGGAGACCCTGCGCCGGGCCTTGATTGTCGATGACCAGGCGCGCACCGTCCAACTGGGCAAGTACAACGTCGACATCGGCCGGGGACAGGAAATTCAAATTGGAGACCGCATCTACCAGGGCTCTGATGCGGAAGCCGTCCGGCAGGTTGTTCTCAGTGTGCTGCAAGAGCACGACCTGCTCTCCCATACCCGGCCCAAGGTCTACCACTATCTACCCCATCCCAATTATGAACACTTTGTTGGGCGCAAGGCTGAACTGGAGCAAGCTCACCACTTGCTCCGCCCCCATCATCGCGCTTGGGTTATTGTAGTTGATGGCATCGGCGGCATCGGCAAAAGCGCCCTGGCCTTGGAACTGGCCCACCACTATCTGCGCAACCATGACAAACTTCCCCTAGAGCAGCGGTTTGAGGCGATCATCTGGACTTCGGCCAAGGCTATGGTCCTGACAGCCGATGGGATCAAACCCCGCCAGCAAATTGTCCATACTCTGGAAGATATCTACGCCACGATATCAGTGGCCCTGGAGCGAGAGGACATTGTCCGTGCCCGTTCGGAGGAACAGGCTGCTTTGGTCTATCGCGCGCTGAGCAAACAACGTACCCTGCTCGTTATCGATAACCTGGAAACAATTGACGACGAACGGGTCAACGCCTTCATCCGGGAGCTCCCCGCCCCAACCAAGTGCATCGTCACAACTCGTCACCGCATCGACGTGGCCTATCCCATCCGGCTGGAAGAAATGCCGAAAGAAGAGGCCATCGCCCTCATTGGCCAGGAGTGTATCTCGAAAGAAGTGAGTTTGAGCAACATCCAAGCTCAACGCCTTTACCGGCGTACAGGGGGAGTGCCCCTGGCGATTGTCTGGAGCATCGCCCAGATAGGATATGGCTACCCCGTGGAAATGGTGCTCCGCCGCCTCGGCACTCCAACAAGTGATATTACTCGCTACTGCTTTGAGGGAATCATCGAGCGTATCCGCGACAAACCCGCCCACAAACTCTTGATGGCTCTGGCTCTCTTTGAGCACAAGACCAGCCGCGAGTCGTTGGGGATTGTCGCCGATCTATCCGATCTGGATCGTGATGAGGGTATGGTGGACCTGGAACGACTATCGCTGGTGAACAAAGAGGGCGCGCTTTTTGGCCTGCTGCCTCTCACGAGAAACTATGCCCTCAACGAACTAGCCCAAAACACCAGCGTAAAAACGGGGCTGGAAGAGCGCTGGCTTGGTTATTTGAAACAGCTCTGTGGGATTGAAGCTGGTGAGGATTTCTGGCGCTGGATTGGTCAGGCCTCAGTGCAGGATGGCCCCAATATCGTCGCCGCTGCGGATTGGGCTTATGACCACGGTAGGACCAACGACGTACTTGTGCTTTCGCAAGGGGCCTGCTGGTACTTGGAGTTCGTAGGCCGTTGGAGAGAGGAGTCCGAGTACGCCCGCAGGGCTTATACACTGGCGCTTGCAGCCAATCAATATGGTATGGCCGCCAGGTTCATGGGGTTTGATGGTTGGATCAGGCAGCAATGGGGTGAATATGATGAGGCGGAAGGGCTTTTCCGAGAAGCCCTGGAGCACTATCAGAACGCGGGCAACCGGGAGGGAGAATGTGTGACCCGGCAATACCTGGCCCTGGTGTTTCGAAAGCGGCAGCAGTTTAAACAGGCAGAAGAATACTGCCTGGAGGCCCAGCGTATCGCCAAAGAACTACAATCTGGAGACCTCAAGGCAATGATAGACAACGAGCAGGGTAAGCTGGCCCGTGATATGGGGGATTGGCCAAGGGCCTGGCACTTTTTCTCCCAGGTGCGGGACTGGTTTGCCTCACGGGTGGAGCAAACACCCCGTGACGAGGTCTTGGCTCTGGGGAACTGGGGACAGTTGGCCTGGGTTGCCTATCACCTGGGCCGGATAGAAGAAGCCCGGGAGCTGTTTGGTGAAAGCTTGCGTTACTTTGAAGAGGGATCCAAGGCGTACCTGGCTACACTGAAGTATCGATTTGCTATTGTAGAGGATGCTTTAGGGAATTCGACCCAGGCCTACAAGTACGCCAAAGAGGCAGCCTTTTGGTTTGAGAGACTGGGCATGCAGCCGGATTATGAAGCAGCCCAGAAGCTTTTGGCGCGTTTGGAAAGCCAGCTCGATCGGTAAATATTGAAAGGAGGGCCCCTATGTCTGCCCAGTTCACCCACGGCTACGCCCTGCTCGTCGGCGTCGGCCAGTCGTCCTACGCCGGCTGGTCGCTGCCGGCCACGGTCAAGGACGTCCAGGCCATCCAAAAGATCCTGGCCGATCCCGCTCTCTGCGCCTATCCCGAGGCCAACATCCGCCTGCTGCACGACCAGGGCGCCACCGTTCAGGCGATCCTGGAGGGCCTGGCCTGGCTCAAGGAGCGGGCCGCGGCCGACCCCGAGGCTACCGTCGTCGTCTACTACTCCGGCCACGGCTGGCTCTCGCCCACCGGCCAGTACTACCTCGTCCCCCACGACGTCCGGCCCTTTGACGTCGCCGGCTCTGCCCTGCCGGCCGCCGCATTCCACGAGGCCCTGCGGGCCATCTCGCCCCGGCGCCTGCTGGCGCTGATGGACTGCTGTCACGCCGCCGGTCTGGCTGGGGCCAAGGACGGGCCCGCCCTGGAGCTGCCCGGAGGGTTCGTCCAGGCCGCCCTGCCCAAGGACCTGGCCCAGGAACTCGCGCAGGGCGCCGGCCGGGCGGTCTTTAGCTCCTCCCTGGGGGAGCAACAGTCCTGGGTCCGCCCCGACGAGGCCATGAGCATCTATACCTACCACCTGATCGAGGCCCTGCAGGGGGCGGGAAACAAGCCGGGGGACACGTTGGTCCAGGTCTCCAACCTGATGGGCTACCTGGGCCGGGCCGTGACCCAGAGCGCCCGCTCGATGCGCGGCGCCGAGCAGACGCCGTTTTTCGACGTAGAGGCCGAGGATTTCCCCATCGCCGTCCTCCGCGGGGGCAAGGGCCTGCCCAGTGGCGGCTGGGAGGCCGTCCAGCAGGAGGCCGCCCGGATCATCCAGAACATCACCCACGTCGAGGCCCGCGGGGAGCGCAGTGTGGCCATCGGCGGGGCTGCGACGGGCAATGTCTTTTCCATGGGGGACCGCGTCAGCCAGCGGGGCAAGTACAACGTCAGCATCGGCGAGGCCCAGGGCGTGGTCGTTGGGGACGGCGCCGAGACCGCCCAGACCTTTGTCGGGGGCGACGTGCGCGACAGCACGCTGGTCACGGCCGGCCACGACGCGACGGTGACCCAGGGCGCCACGGCCGAGCAGATCCAGGCCCTCTTTGCGCCCATCCTGCAGCAGATTGAGCGGATGCCGCCCGATCCGGATGTGGACAAGGACGAGATCGTCGAGACGGTGGAGAAAATCCGCGACGAGGCGGCCAAGGCGGAGGATGCTAACACTAGGAAAGTGCGGCGCTGGCTGCGCTTTCTGGTCGAGATGTCGCCGGATATCTGGGACGTCGTGGTCAAGACGGTGGCCAACCCGGTGTATGGCTTTGCGGAGGCGGTGCGCAAGGTGGCAAAGCGGGCGCAGGAGGAGCGGACGGGGGGAAAGTAGCTTGTCGGTGTGTTAGCGTACGGTTTCTTCCGTTTGCCAGATAGCCCCGGCTAAAAAAATCCTGCATAAAGCCAAGTTCGCAATCTTGGGACAAACCGGTCAGGAGACATAACGCTGTCTTTTGCCCGGCTACTCCCCCGCACCGCTCCTTCTTATGTGCACACAGTATAGTAAAAGGCAATCCTCTTGATCTACCTACTCTGAAAAATCCATTTTCACATAAGAAGCTCTGCACGCTATCCTCCCCTGTACTCCCTCCTACCTTCCCTTCCGCCCAGAACAATTGGACCAAAGTCCGATCCCAAAGTCAAATCGCCGCCGATCCCCGGGTAGACGCCGGGTTGGCGCCGGTGAGGCGGGGAGAAGGCGCTGCGCATGCGCCCGCCGGAAAATATGCTAAAATAGGGGGGCGCACGATTTCAAAACCTACTACCAGGAGTTGCGCCTGACCCAACCCGGATGGTACAAAGAGGAACAGACGCCGCCCATCATGGAGCCGCCGCCCTCGCGGGAGTGGGTCAAACAGGAAGGCTAAAAGACGCCCGCAGCGAGCTGTAATCATCGCCCAAAGGAGAAAACATGGAACAGTCGAGCATACTGGAGCCATTAGAGTTCCTCAAAGCAGGCGAGTTCCCCCGGCAGGCGCTGCTGGCCGCCGTCGCGCAAAGGGAACGCATCACCCCGGCCCTGCTAGAGATCTTGGAAAAAGCCCGGAAAAACGTGCAGGACTTGGCGCGCCAGGAAAGCTACATGGCGCACATCTATGCCCTATACCTGCTGGCCCAGTTTCGGGAGACCCGGGCCTACCCCCTGATCGTCGACTTTTTCTCCATCCCTGGAGAGGTCACACTGGATGTCACGGGCGACCTCGTCACCGAGGACCTCTGCCGCATCCTGGCTTCCGTATCAGGCGGGGATCCCGGGCCGATAAAAACCCTGGTTGAAAATCGCCAGGCCAACGAGTACGTGCGCTCCGCCGCCCTGGAGGCGCTGCTCGTCCTCGTCGCCCAGGGCGAGCAATCCAGGGAGGAGGTTGTGGGCTACTACCAACACCTGCTGCAAGGCGGCCTGGAGCGCGAACCCTCCCAGGGCTGGAATGGCCTGGTTTGCTGCTGCTGCGACCTGCATCCAGAGGAAGTGGCCGCCGACCTGCGACAGGCTTTCCAGGAGGACCTGGTTGAGGAGTGGATTGTTGGCTTTGACTCGGTCCTCGATGCCCTTTCGACAAACAAGGGAACGGTTCTGCGGCGCTTGAAGCAAAACGAGCGCTATCAGTACATCGACGACGTTATTTCCGAGATGGAATGGTGGGCCTGTTTTCGGCAGTAGCCGCCGCCACCGAGAAAATCGCAGCCGGTCCACAGGAAAACCAAGGTCGGGCGCAACGAGCCCTGTCCCTGCGGAAGCGGCAAAAAGTACAAAGTGCTGCGGGTTCGACTCTCCTTGGATTCAAAGCGGCCGCTCAAACAAAGGCGCCCACCGCTTCCCCGCCTGCTCGACCCAGCGTTGACGGTTGGCAGTTTGGGGCGGGGCTGGCTACCTTTGTTGCCCCGACCAACGCAGTAACAACCGCTGCAGAAAATTGGGAAAGAGCTGGCGGCGCAATTGCCTGGTCATTGGGTACTTTGGCGCGATCTGTTTGAGAAGTTCATAATACTTTTCCGCCACATCACGCTCGCCTATCCCAAGGAAATAGAGCCCGATGAGGCCCATAAAGTTCGCCACTTCGGAGATGTGAAAACGCTTGCGTTTTGGGTAGAGCCGTTTGAGATCAAACTTGTGCTCCAAGATCGCCGCAACCTGTTCATAGTCGCCTTTGGCCAGACACAACTGGGCATAGTTCAGGCGGGCAAACAAATAATCCGGGTTGCGCCGATAATTCTCCTCCACTATCGCTTCCATCTCCTCGCTTTGGCCTGTTCGGGAGTAGGCCACGCTCAGATAATTGTACAACATTGGTATCTTGGGATACTTTTCGATCCACTCCAGCAATTCCGGGATTGCCTGGCGTGGTCGTCTCTGCGCCAAGTGGTAAAGCTGCTCAAAGGCCTCTTTGACCCGGTCTGGTAGTCGATCATAGCGGCGATCCGACAGTGGCTCAGAGGTGATCTCGTATTCCGAGATATAGACCGTATCTTGCTCAGATGGCAACTGCCGCCGTGCTGGCTTCTTTCGTCTCTTCTTGGACATCCTCTAACATCTCCAGCGCTTTCATAGTCAGGCACCCCGCCCAACCAAGGAATTTATCTCTCCCCCAATCCCCCCAGCAACCACTCCAACCCCAACTCGGCGTCGTCCTTCCCCAGCATCTTTTCAACCGTGCCCTCTTTCAGCTCCTCCGCCAGGGCCAGGACCGCCTCGATGGCCTCCTTGTTCCGGGCCAATTGCCCCTCCAAGCGCCCGATCTCGCGCCGCTGCGCCGCGTCCAGATCCAACTCTTTCCAGTGGGCCAGTTGCCCTTCCAAGATCCAGGAATCATCTCTCTGCTCCGTATAAAACCGGATCACCCGCCCCACCAGGGCGTCGTCCAGGACGTAGGGCCACTCCCTGGCTTACAGCAGTGTCTGATACTGCGTCTCATTGTTGCTCAGCGACTCGTCAATGATCCGCGCCACCAGCGGCAGGGCGCTGATGGGCTGCCAGTTGGGGGTTGGTTGCTCGCTCATTGACTCCTCCTTGCCTTCGCGGCGCGGCGTTCAAGGCTACTGCCAAGGATAACACAATGTGGAGCAAAGGGCAAGCGGGTGGGCGGCGGCTCAACACTGCCCACACAGCGCCAACCCCTGGCCGGCCGTTGCTGTGGCGATGTGTTACCCGCAATCCAGCTCGGATGAGCACAGAATTGACATCCCAACGCCCTTTCCCTATAATGAACCCAACCCAGCAGCAGGAGGATCCCGTGCCCACCCACCGCCCCCTCGGGGCCCGACCCGCCGGGGACCCAGCGCCAAAACCCATCCCCACCGCCCGGGTCGTGGTCGCCGAGAGCGCGCACCGGGCCGACTGGCTCCGCCGGGCCCAGGTCGTGCGCCAGCACGCCCGGCGCGTCGCCTACGCCCGGGAGAGCGGCCACTGGGCCGGCGCGCCGCTCAAGCTGCGTCCCTGCGGCTCGGGCTACGTCCTGGTCAGCGGCTTTGCCCGGTTAGCCATCGCCGTGGACGCCGGGCTGCCCACCGTGCAGGCGCTGCTGGAGCCGGCGCTGCCCAAGGCGCCCCTGGCCCAGATCCGGCTCTCGGCCCGCTACGAGGGTTATGAGCCAGGAAGGCTGCGCGAGGAAAAGCTGCGAGAGCGCCGGGAAATCGCCGCACGGCTCGGCGCGCTGCCGGTGGGGCTCACGGTGCGGGCGGTGGGCGAGGACGAGTACGAACTGCTGGACGGGCTGTACTGGTACGAGGTGGCGAAAGAGTTGGGGTTGGAGCGGGTTGGTGTTTTGGAAGAGGAGGAAAGGATGAAAACGTTGCTTTTTCCCCCGCAGCACAAGGAGGAGGAAAGATGAAACCGGACTATGGTACATACATACCCCGATGGCTCAGTGCCGGCCCACTAGGAGCGGCGGGGCTGCTGTTTGGGTTATCCTTTCTACGGGTCTCTCCCCGGTCAAAGACTCTTCTGCGCTTCCTTGCGGCTCCACTGGCTCTTGTCGGGGGGTATATGACCTACGCCCGGCTGGCGATGGCCGACGAGGAACTAAAGCAGAAACTCCGAGAGGCCTTTCTGTCCCAGCTACCCTGGGATGGCCAGGGCAAAGCGCTGGATGTGGGCACCGGGGCCGGCCTGATGGCGATTGGACTGGCCCGTAGGAACCCACAGGCTCAGGTCATCGGCGTCGACGTCTGGGAAGGCCCAATCTGGGGGGAGAAAGGGGTAGGGTTTAGCCAGGCCCGCTGCGAGCAGAACGCCATCGCCGAAGGGGTTACCGACCGGGTACGCTTTGAGCACGCATCGGCAATCGACCTGCCCTACGCCGACGGCGAATTCGACGCCGTGATGTCCAGCTACGTCTTTCATGAAATCCACCAGGTCAAGGACAAACGTGTCCTACTTGGGGAGGCTCTACGGGTCCTGCGACCTGGCGGCGCCTTTGCCTTCCTGGATCCTTTCCAGTCCAAGGCGTACGGTGGCCCGCAGGCTCTCCTGATCGACTTGCGAACCAAGGGTTTGTCCTCGGTGGACTATGTCGATCTGGCCGATTTGGGCACGATTCCTCCCTTGCTGCAACTGATCACGCATGGCTCTGGTATCCTTTACGGGGTAAAATAGCTATGAAAACAGGTACGCTGGGCCAGGAGGAGGCCAACCGCCTGACCCCCTATTGGAAAAGCAACGCCCAAGAGGACTACTACCACTTTCTCTGGTACAATCCCTCGACCCAAAGGGCCTACTACCTGGAGTACAGCCTCTAGCGTGCGCAACCCAGGCAAGGACACCGTTCATGTCTAGCGTATCCGACCGGCCACAGTTCGCCCCGCCCGAATACGCCTCGCTGGAGCCCTGTGTGGACATCAGCAAGAGTGGCCGGGGCTGGGGCTTTCCCGAATACACCGGTTCGGGAGTGCCCTTGGAAGAGCACCCCTTCAAGCCGCAGGAGGAGTTTCACAGCGTCCGTTCGCGCTGTGGGGCCTGTGGTAGCGAGAACACGCTGTGTATCTACCTGCACTACATTGGCGGGCTGGGCACAGGCAAGGACATGACCGTAGAGCTGGTTTGCCGGGATTGCGGCAAGTTTACCGTGGACACCTACATCGACTGAAGGCGCGCCAGGGCCCAATGCGCTAACATACCTACCACCGCCGGCCCCACCGCGGCCCCCAGCGGCCCGGCGGACGCCGCGGTCCCCAGGGTCGCCAGCGCGGGCCCCAGCGGCCCACCCGGGGTCGCCAGAGTAGTCTCATCGCAATCAATCCCCCGACAACGAGCAAAAGCGCGAAACCCCACATCGCTAACCTCCTCATATCGAACCTGGCTTTTCTCTACCCTCAGCATAGCAGAGAAAGGTTCAAAAACCTTAAAGACATGGTGCAGAATTAGTTCAAATCCACCGGGCAACTTGCGCTCCGCCCAAAGACATGGTATTCTGAAAGCCAGTAACCAGGACTGCCCTCAAAGCTATAGCGACTCCTATCCAGAGGGGGTAGAAGGAGAAAGCGAAATGATGAACGCTTGGTGGCTCGCAGCCGGCATTGTCGGCCTGATTACAGCCCTGATTCATTTGATCGGCGGCCAGATCGAAATCATCAGACCCTTCTCACAATCCGATCTGGCCGCAATGCCCCGAGGAACCCTGCACGCCTGCTGGCACATGGTCACGGTCATACTGTTCGCCTCGGCAGGGATCATGCTCTACCTGGGCGCCAGCCCGCAAAACGGTGAGCAGACCCTGTTGGCCTTGTTTATCGGCGGGCAGTTCGTGGCCTATGCCTTGGTATTTCTGGTCTTGACCCTGGCAGGAGATTGGGATAAAAAGCTCATCCGCCTGCCGCAGTGGATGCTCTTGCTGCCAATTGGCCTGCTGTCGATCATTGGCGCCCTGGTGGCATAACTGCCGGACACACTGAAGGAGAAGCACCGCCATGCCCCCACCGCCAAGCCCCTTCGTCGGCTCCTGGGAGGTCCGGGAAGCGACGTTGCCCAACGGCGACCCGGCCTACACCGGCAGCATCGAGATCCGCCGAAAGGGCCAGGTCTTTGAACTGGACTGGGATATCAGCGCCGGCCGGTACGTCGGCATCGGCCTGCTCGTCGACGCGCACCTGTTCGTTAGCTGCGGCGAGCAGCGCGCCGGGCTGGGCATCGCCCGCTTTCAGGTCCAGGGAGCCAACCCCGTTTCGGTGGAATGGAGCGCGCCCGAGCTGCAGGGCGCAATAGGCCGGGGACACTTCAGCGGCCCGTTCAACGGTTCCTTTGCGGGCGAGCACCGGCTAGAGCAGTCGCTGCCCGACGGCTCGCCGCACGGCGAGTGGTTGCTGCAGATCGAGCGGGTGGGTAGCGTCTTGGAGATTGCCTGGAAAAGGGGTGAGGCGGTACATTTCAGGGGCTTGGGCCTGGAAACGCCCAGCGGTATCGCCGTCGGCTGGTACCCGGACCTCCGGCAGCTCGCCTTCATGGGGTACCGGGCACATTTGGGACAAAGCGGCAAGACTGGCGACATAATGTAGGGGCAAATCGTCTTCCTAAAGAAGGCCAGACATGGTATAATACGGGCAGGAGCACTGGAACAGGATCAGGGGCTCACCAGGAGGGGCAAAATGAAACAGCTATTACGCCTCACAGCGATTACCGGTCTGCTATGTCTGGCAGCACTAGCGACAGCCTGCGGATCCATACCCTCCCCCAACCCAGCCTACCCAGGTCCGGAGACAGAGCCTCCCAAACCAACAGAGGAATCAACACCTCTCCCTGTAACCGAAATGCCCGCAACTGCTATGACCCTCCCCCCCATGACCGTTGTACCCATACCCACCATCCCCAACCACTACCCTCCTCCAACAGAGGCCAGACCTACTGACACACTCCCACCTGAACCACGGCCGACGGCAACCCCCATACCAACTATTACCCCTCCCCCCACAACGGTACCACTACCTCCCCCGGCATTCTACGTCCTGTGGGCCGAAACGACTTATACGGACGGTCAGCCCAATAGCGGGACCATTTGGTTAGCCGATCCCCGAGACCCCGCCAACCGCCAAAAAGTGACACAACTCGACGACAAAGAGATTTACGCTGTCGTTCTGTCACCGAACGGACAGCAGGTGACCCTAATTACAAACCGCTTAGTACAGGGAGGTGGCCCCCTGTGGGTAATGAATTTGGACGGCACCGACCTGCGGCCGATAGCAAACGCCGATGCTACACAAATTCTCTGGAGCCAGGACAGCCGCACGATCTTTTACAGACTATTCGAACGCGGAAGAATGGGCATCGAACAAATCGACATAGAAAGTGGGGAAACACAACGGATTTTGATACTTGAACCGGATATATCCTTACGCCTGCTAGGCTGGTCCACCGACAGCCATTGGCTCTACCACACCCGATTAGGCCAGGAAGGGTACGAATTATGGAAGATCCGCGAGGATGGAAGCGAATCTCAATTCATAATCACCCTAGGGGAAAGCCTGCCCTATCCCGACTACTTGCTACTCTCCCCCAACGGTGGCAAGATCCTGATCGGTACCTACCAAAGTTTAAGGTGGGTATCCACAAGCGGCCAGGGGGAAGGAACTGTCCCGCTCCCATATCCAGAACAAGGATACCAAATACTGTGGGGACACGGGGAAAACGAAGTTATCGTAGGACAGACAGACACCAGTGGAGTCCTTTACCACCTATACTCCGTCAATATCCAATCCCAGCAGACCCGCGAACTGGCAACATTTGAAGATTGCTGCTGGAGGCAGCTGGCCCTCTCTCCGGACCGCCATTGGTTGATGGCTTCCCAAAGAGCCTACTCCCGCTTCTACTGGATACACCTCCCCACCGGGACGGCGATCCCCGCCCCCTGCCGCGATTGTAGAATACATTTCATTGCCTGGATACCCAAAGGGTCAGGGCCATAAGGAGAGAGAGATGAGCCGCTTAACCCCCGGTCTACAACGAGCCATCTGGCTGCTTGGCATTACACTAACCTGCTTTGTTTTCGCCTTTCCAGGCAAGCTGCGGCCTCAAACCTCCAGGTCCGGGGAAATCTCTCCCCTGGCCCAGGCTACACCGACACCAACCTGCCCGCCCGATCCTTGCTCACCACCTGCGCCTCACTGCGCCTATCAGAACCGATTTCGCGGCTACCAACCCGAACGCTACAAGGTACTGCGGGCCGTTTTTAACAGCGCCGCCAGCAACAACCTGGGCAACGCGGCCCCAGTTTACCCTACAATCGCCGACGGTATTCCCCCACTGGTCACTCCCGTACCTGTTTCCTCCGACCAACCGATTCCCCACGTCATCCTACGGGGAATGGCCTGGGAAGAATCCGGATGGAAACAGTTCGCCGACGACGATGACACCTGTGCCTGCACCGTAGTTTCCTCCGACGATCCTTGCGGCTATGGCATAGCACAGGCCACCACCTGCATGGACGGCACCTGTGGCTGGTACACCCCGATATCGGCAACCAAAGACCTGATCTACAATCTGGGCACCGGCACTAATTGGCTCATCAGAAAGTGGAATACAATGAGCAACCCTGTGCCGTGGTATATACTTATTGGCAGTAATGACCATACCACACCGGAACACTGGTATTTTGCTATCACTGCCTACAATGGGTGGACCCTCACCAACTACCCAAACAACGAGGAATTATTTGAACCTGACCGTCCTCCCTACGGTGAAAAGGCCTACAGTGGCAAATATCCCTACCAAGAAAAAGTCTGGGGCAGAATGGCCAACCCAGCAGTACCTCCTCCCATTCCACCCGACAACGACCACCCACTGTGGCGACAGACCCGGATCGCCTGGGTCCCACGGGGCATGTGGGGGCTGTTCGGACCGGGAAACTGGCGACCCCCAACCGAAACAACCAAACCGGTCTTCAACCTGGTCCGAGGCATCGAGGTAGCCAACGGCACCGGTCCTATCATTGTGCTGCACAACACCACAGGAAGAACGCAGGCCGCCGACGTGGCCCTTTACAACAATAACCATAACTTCAACCGCTGGTGGCTGGGACACTACGAAGAACCCTACCCCTACCCACTCATCAGAATAGCTGCGGGGGACACTTTCACCGTAACCCTGACCCGTGCCTTCACACCAACGGCCACCTTCAACGGCTACGCCCGAATCGCCGCCAGCGAAGGGGTAGAGGCCACCCTGCTGTCTCCACCACCACCCCCGCCCGCTTACCAGGTGTTCCTCCCCATCATTTCCAAGAGATACAACCCCGGGATCCTCCAAGAAGACTGCTATGACCTGATCCAAAACGGCGGGTTTGAGACGTTCAAGGACGGCAAGCCTCAGCAATGGGAAGTTTCCTCCGCCGACGACTACCCTCTGGCCGACGGCACCTGGTTCTACGAAGGGCACTACGGGGCCCACCTCGGCGGATACGACGATCTGGACGGCTATGGAGACATCGACGACACCCTGGTACAAACCTTCACGATCCCACTCAATGCCCTATGGCCGGTCGAATTGCGCTACGCATGGTACATACAAAGCGAGGAGGCAACCGGCTGGGACTCTCTTCACATCTACGTGGAACAACTCGACGGTACCATAGTAGAGGAAACAACAGTGAGAAGCACAGATCTCCAGGACGATTGGGGCTGGGACACATTCGACCTGTATGACTACCGGGGCCAAACACTGCGCCTTTACTTCGAGGCAGACACGAGCAGGGACTGGCCGACCAGCTTTTTCGTGGACAATGTGACCCTGTGGGTCTGCACATCTCCTCCCTAGTCCAGACAAGGGCGGCCCTACATCTGACGGACCCTCAGCCAGCACCCAACGGCCAAGCGGACAATCACGGCCGCCGCGAAGGTGGGAAAATCGATAGGCCCTACAACTGCGCAGGGGGAGATCAAGCGGATCAGCGGCCAGCCGCCTCACCCACATCGCCGGCATCCTGGACGCTGGCCGCATAGCTACCGGACGAGGTATTATGGCCGCCAACATCCTCAGCCACGAAGAACGGAGATGCCTCTCTACGGTCCCCACCGAGATCGGTGACGCGGAGTTGGTGCGCTTTTTCACCCTGGAGTCGGCCGACCTGGCCCTGATCGATCCCTATGCCGACCCAGATCAGCAATTGGACCAGGTCGCTCACGTCTGCCTGCTGCGTTGGCTGGGCTGGTCACCGGCCAGCGTGGAGTACCTGCCCAGGGAAGCGCTCGTGGCCCTCTGCAAGCAGCTCCACGTCAGCATCCCCACCGGGAAACTGCAGCCCCCGGCAGCGCGCACCAGCCGCCTCCATGCCCAGCGCGCCCGGGAGCACCTGCATTGGCGCAAATACACGGTAGAGGAGGACCGCCTACTCGGTGAGTGGTTGAAGCCGCTGGCCGCAGAGCACGACTATGGCCGAGTCCTGCTCGACGCCCTGCTCCGACAGCTCTACCACCAGAAGATCGTGCGCCCCGGCCTCAGCCGCCTGGAGCGGCTGGTGGAGAGCACCCGCACCGCCGCCAGGGAGGAAATCCAGCAGGTGGTCTGCTCACAATTGACTGCGGAGCAAAAGGAGCAGCTGGACAACCTGGTGGATGTTCCCGCTGGTGAGTTCTGGTCGCCCTGGCAGCGGCTCAAGGAAACCCCGGCCCGTGCCTCGGGAAGCGAGCTGTTGGTACTGTTGGAAAAGATCGCCTCGATTCGCGCGCTGGAGCTGGAGAGGTTGGACCTGGGCAGCATTCATCCCAACCGGATCAAGCTCCTGGCCCAGCAGGCCAGGAGGCGCAAGAGCTGGACTACCGCCCGGCTCCAGCCCGAGCAGCGTTATCTGCTGCTGGTGTGCTTCCTCGACCAGGTGTTGCCCGCTTTGGTCGACCTGGCGGTCCAAATCCACGGCGAGGTCATCCAGCGCATCTTTCAACGGGCCGAGAAGAAACGCGACACCGAGGTCGTGCAGCGCGGGGAGCGCTTGAATCGCCAGGTCCTGCTGTTGGACCAACTGCTCCGCCTCATCCTGGATGAAGAAGGCATCCCCAATGCCGAGCTGCGGGCGGCCATCTATCACCACGTCTCCCGCGACCGCCTGACCCAGACGGCTCACGAATGTGCGGAGATCGCTCAACCGGCCGATTATGCCCCCTTTGCATTCGCCGCCCGCAGCTACCCGTACCTGCGCTCTTTCGTCCCCCAGTTCTTGAGCACTCTCGATTTCCAGGCCGAGCGAGATGAGAACCCCCTGCTGGAGGCCATCACCTTTATGCGGGCCGTGGACGACGGGACCCGCAGATTCGAGGACCCTCCACTCAAGTTCGTCTCCTGGAAATGGAGGTCCTACGTGGAAGGAAAGGACAGCTCGGTCAACCGGCGGATGTACGAGTTGTGCCTGCACGACGGCCTGGCCAAGGCCCTTCAGCGGGGCGAGCTGTGGGTTATGGGCAGCCAAGCCTACACCAGTTTCCGCGATGACTGGATCGCTGACGAGGACTGGCCGGCTGCCCGGCAGGAATTCTTGCGCCAATTCCCCCACCTGGCTGACGTGGAGGTGTTTCTCCAACAAGAGAAAGCCAACCTGGACCAACAAATGGCTGTGGCCAACCAGGTCTGGCCGGACCTGAAGGAGGAGGTCTGGATCGAGGACGATACGGTGCACCTGGCCCGACTGGAGGCTCGGGAGCTGCCCCCGGGTACGGCCCAGCTCCAGGAGCGGTTGACCCGCCTGTTCCCACGTATTGGGATCGCCCAACTGCTGCTCGAGGTCAACCATTGGGTCGGGGTGGATCGGTTTCTCAGCAACATCCATTCCCAGGAACACCCGACGGAAGACCTGGTGGCCAAGAAGCTGGC
>JAFGKG010000144.1 GCA_016928715.1 Chloroflexia bacterium | reverse complement strand
TCTCGACTGGGCGGGCACAGGGGCCCGCCCCTACCAGGGTATTTTCCTTGTTTACGGTGCCCGCCCCGGCGGGCATGTGGGCTGGCTGCAAAGGCGGTCTATACGAGGCCTACCACGCTTGTTCCCCTTCTTCCTCCGGGGCTTGCTCCTCTACGATTACATCCACATCCACCCCGAATTCCTCTTCCAGCGGCACTTTTTTCTCCTCTTCCTCTTCACGCAGCGGGGTGATATAAACAATGACCGTTTCGGGACCGGTGAGAATCTCAATGCCCTCTGGAATCTCCAGGTCGCTGGCATAGATCGAGTGCTCTACCGAGGTCAGGACAGAAACGTCCACCTCGATAAAGTGGGGCAGTTCGGCGGGCAGGCCCTCCAGCTCAACCGTTTCCGCGCTCTGGGTCAGTACGCCCCTGTTATCCTCCACGACCGGGGCTTGTCCGATCAGGTGGATGGGAATTTGGGCGCTGACCGCCCGCAGCAGGTCGACCAATTCCAGGTCCACGTGCAAGAGGTCCTGGCTGATCACGTCGCGCTGGACCTCGCGGATAAAGGCTGGCAGGGTTTTCTCTTTGCCCTCAAGCTGGACCCGGATCATCTGGCTGGTCCCGGCCTCTTTGTAGACGTCGTCAATGTCGCCATAGAGCATCTTGACGGCCGTCGATTCCACACCGCGTCCATAGAGGTTGCCGGGCACCCAGCCCTCTCGGCGCAGGCCGCGCACCTTTTTACCAAGGATCTCACGAATTTGAGCGTTCAGTATAATTTCCATCAAACGTCTCCCACTGTAATTGATGTCACAACGAACGGCCTTCGGGGAAGGTCCCGATGGCGAATCCTCTTTAATCTGGTGGGCGGCCAATCGTCACGCCCACGCAAGAGCGCCTGTATTGTACTACAATCCTGCCCTATGCGCAAATGGCAACTTGGCCCGGGCGCTTTGTCTTTTTAGGGGTCCCCGCGAGCGGAAACAACGCAGCGAAAACCAAGGTTAAAGTACGTGATCGTCGGATAGTCCATAATGCGATGCGCGGAGCGCCCGTCCCCCTTTGTGCCGTTCCACGAGCCACCCGCAGCACGCAAAGCTCGCCCGAGTCCGGCCCCGGTTCAGGGCCGGCGTGGGTACGACGCCAGGCGAGGCATTTCCACGGGCCATCTCGGTCTGCCGGAGGAAATAGACCCTGCCGCCGCGCTAACGTTCTAAAGCGCCAACGGGCCAACGCTTCCTGGGTCAAGGCGCCAGGGGCAGGGAAAAGGTGAACGTGCTGCCCTCCCCGAGACGGCTGCGGACCCAGATTCGTCCGCCGTGCTGCTCGACGATGGAGCGCACCATGGCCAGGCCCAAGCCGGTGCCGGGGATGTTTTCCGTCTGGGGGGTGTTCACCCGGTAGAACTTTTGGAACAACTGCTCCTGGTCCTGCGGGGCAATACCCAAACCGTTGTCGCTCACGACGATCAAGACCTGCTGATCCTGCTGTCCGACCCGCACCTGGATCAGGCCGCCGTCCGGGGTGTATTTTATGGCATTGTCCACCAGGTTGCAGAGGGCCTGCCGCAGGCGGTTCGCATTGCCCATGACCGGCGGGGGCGGGGCCTGGATATCGAGCCGCAGTTGGTGCTGTTTGAGCTCGGCCCGCGGCTGCAGTGAATCGATGGCCTCCTCGGCGATCTCTTGAATGTCGCACGGTTCCATCTCTAAATCGATGCCGGCCTCGATCTTGCCCAGGTCCAGCAGGTCGCCGATCAAGTCGTTCATCTGGGCCACGGCCCGGCGGATCTTGTCCACCGCGCCCTGCTGTTCGGGCGTGACCGGCCCCAGGATGGAGAGCATGTCGGCAAAGCCCCGCACCGTCGTCAGCGGCGAGCGCAGGTCGTGGGAGACGGTGGCCACAAAATCGCTCTTGACCCGATCCAGTTCCTTCAGGTAGGTAATGTCCTGCAGGATCACGACCCAGCCCAGCCCAGAGATGGGCGAGGCGGTGCCATAACGGGTCCGTCCGTCCTCTGTGCTCAATTCACCACTGACCGCGGTGTTGCTCTCCCGCGCCTCCCCGAGCAGGTCCATCAATCTCTGGTGCGGCAGGATCTGCGCCAGCGATTGCCCCAGGGCGCGGCTCGGGTCCAGGCCAAAGGCGCGCTCCGCGGCCGGATTGGCCAGCAGCAGGTTGTCGTCCGTGTCCACCACGACGACCACGTCGGTGGTGCCGCGCAGGATCGCCGACAGCTTGCGCCGCTCCTCCTCGGCCAGCGTATAGAGGTCGGCGTTCTCCAGGCAGACGGCGGCCTGCTGGGCCATCTCCTGCAGCAGGGCCTGGTGCTCTTGGCTGAACTGATAGGGCAGCGAGTGCAACAGGATAATGACGCCCAGCACGCGGCCCCGGCGCAAAAAGGGCACGGCCACGGCCGAACGGGTGGGCATTTCGTCCGTGGGAAAGTTCAGCCAGCGCTTGTCCTCCTGGGTATCGTTGACAATATCGCCGCAACGGTTGCGCACCACCCATCCCGCTAGGCCGCGGCTGAGGATCTCGCGGCTGCGCGGCCCCAGCTTTTGGGCATGATCCGCTTCGGAGAGCAGGATTTCGTCGGGCTGGCCCTGGGGGGTAAAGAGAAAAATGCTGCCCCGCTCGGCGTGGACCGCCTCGACGGCCCGCCGCAGAATCTTGAGCAGTACCTGGCGCGGCTCCAGGGAGCGGGTCAACTCGGCTCCGCTGCGATGCAGGAACTCGGCTCGATCCCGCTCAGTGGTGAGCTGGTCGGCCTTGCGCCGCAGTTCCTGGGTCAGATTGAGGACCTCTTCTTGGGCCTGAGACATGCGCTCCTGCCAGTCCTGTTGTTGGCTGCGGATCAGGTGGGCGACCGCCAGGAGCAGCCCCACGTAGGCCACGCTGGCCGTGAGCAGGAGCAGGCGCTGCCAGGACTGTTCCCACTCCCCCAGGCCCACGGCTACCAGCAGGCCAAAGAGGGGCAGGAGCAGCAGCAGCAGGGCCCACAGCCAGATCCGGCGTAATCCTGACCAGTCCTCCAAAGAGATCCTCCGTGAAATCCCATCCATTATACCACAGCGCCAGCGGGGCCCAGGTTACATCGAGATTACGGTTCCTCGCCGCGGGCCCGTTTTTTGGCCTGGCGCAGCCGCGAGAGGGTTTCCAGGGAATCGCCGGCGGCCGTACCTGGTGCTGCGGGGGGATCGGGCAGGCTTGGGGCCGGTTGGCTGGTGGTCGGCGGCGGGGCCGGCCTGGCTGGCTGCTGCTCGCGTTTTTCCCGGCGCAGCCGGCGCACGGTGCCCAGCAGGGGCCGCGGCAGGACGGCCTCCTCGGGGGCGGCCCGTTTCGGGCGGGGCAGGGCGGCCCAGAGTTGGCACACAAAGGCGCGCAGTTCGCCCCGGGATAGGCGCAGCCGGCGGGCGGCGATGTCCAGGGGGAGCAGCAGCACGGCCGCCAACAGAAGGCCGGCCCCCCAGTCTCGCACTGCCCGCACCGGGGGCATGCGTTGGGCAAAAGCCTGCGGCGGCTCGCCCAGGGTGCGCCCGCCGCCGACCGCGGCCAGTTCGCCCATAAAGGCCGGGTCGGGGAGCAGGGAGCGGTACTCGGGCGAGTAGGGCAGCACCACGCCCCCCTGGCGCTGATAGGCGCGGCCATCGGGCGCGAGCAACTGCACCTGCAGTAAATAGACGCCCACCTGTGGCAGTTCGGCCTCGGCCTCGTAGCGCCCCGGGGCCGTTTGGGAGAGGGTGGTAGTGATGCGCTGCAGTTCGGGACCCAGCAGGACCGCCTGGCCATGAAAAAAGTCCCGTGGCCGGCCGGCCTGGTCCTGGCTCTCCACGACCAGGTGCAGGCGCCGGTCCTGCAGTTCGGTCTCTAGCTGCAGCTCGCCCTCGTCGGGCAGGGGCAGCAGCCAGGCGACCACCTGGGCGGCAAATGGGCTAAAGCCCTCCCACTCGACCCACTGGGCGGCCCACTCTCCCTTCAGGTCGGAGGTCCAGGCCAGGCTGCGGCCCAGGCCATAGTTCCAGTGGGCCAGCAGCGGATCGCCGCGGTGGGTGTACAGCGCTACCAGGGCGGTCCCTTTGGGCCAACTCCCGTTGTAGCCGCCCAATGGGGGCAGCGCTTCTATGGGCAGGCCTGTGAGCACCGGACTGGGCCTCCCGGGCAGTGGCTGGAAGGTCTCTTCGATCACGTAGGCGCCCATAGAGGTCACGGTCTCTTCCAAGAGAACCTGGGGGATCTCTTGGGGCTGTCGCACCCAGAAATAGCGCCCGCCTCCTAGTTCGGCCAGTCCCTGCAGATAGGCCGCCGGCTCCTCGCCAATGGCGATGATGGAGGTGGTCACCCCTTCGTCGGCCAGTTCCTGGACGAGGGCGTCATAGTCCCCGCCCTCGCTCCAGCCATCGCTGAGCAGGATCACGTGGCGCAGGGGCGCCTCGGCCTGGAGGATAGCGTCGCGGGCGGTGCTCAGGCCGGCAAAGATGCTGGTGCCTCCCCCCGAATCCAGGGTGCTCAGGGCCTGGGCCGCGGCCTCGGCGTCCACCTCGGCCAGCGGCAGCACCCATTGGGCCGCTGTGTCAAAGGCGACCACGCCCAAGAGGTCGCCCTCTTCCAGGAGCTGCGCCGATTGGACGGCGGCATCCACGGCCAGTTCCAGCTTGGAGGGGCCGCCGACCATGGCGCCGCTGTCGCTCATACTGCCGGAGCGGTCCAGGACCAGGACCAGGGCCAGGCCGGGGCGTTCGCTGCGGTCGCGCGGGCGCAGATCCACCGGCAGCAGTTCCTCCACCGGGGTGCGCAGGTAGCCGCCCCGTCCAAAAGAGGCTGGGCCGCCGCTCATGGCCAGGCCCCGTCCCAGGTCGCGCACATAGCTGCGCAGCAGTTCCAGGGCGCCCACAGGCAGTTCCCGGGCCGGCGCGTCCACCAAAAAAACGGCGTCATAGTTGGCCAGGGCCTCGGCGGTGTTGGGCAGTTGGGCCGGCGCTACAATTTCCGCCGGCAGGCCGGCCGCCTCCAAGGCCAGGGCCAGATCCCGGGCCTCTCCTGCGGCGCCCTCGACCAGCAGCAGCCGGGGAGGTCCCAGGACGACCGTAAAGGCGGCGGCGCGATTGTTCTGCACCCAGGTGTCCTGGCGCGGCTGCAGGTAGGCCTCGTGGCGTTGGAAACCGCTCTCCTCTGCCTGCAGCGAAGAGTAAAATCGGTTTTCCCCCGGCGACAGGCTGACGACGCGCTGCTCCACCAGGACCCCGCTGCTGAGGACGCCCAGCATAGCCTCGGTGGCCACCGTGCTCTCCACCAGGGCGACCAGTTCGTAGTACTGGCCCTGGCGCACGGCGCTGGGGGCTTGGAGTTGGGCCAGGCGGGCTTCCCCCTGCTGGGGGGGGGCGCCCAGGGGCACCACGTCCACCTCGATGCCCCGGGCGGCGGCTAGGCGGACCGCCGCCCGGGCCTGGCCGGCCGTCTCGAGCCCGTCGGAGAGCAGCACCAGCCGGCCGGCTGTGTCCCCCGGCAGCAGGGCCAGGCCCAGGCGGATGGCCCCGGCGATGTCGCTGCCGCCGGTCAGGGGGATGGAGGTGACCGGGTCCAGCACCGGTGAATTCGAGGGCACGCGCTCGACCAGGGCATCCTGGCCAAAGGCCACCACGGCGGCCCGGTCGCCGAGGGGCATGGCGGCGATGGCCTGGCCGACCCAGGTCTCGGCGGCCTGGCGCTGTTCCGGAGAGAGGCTTTCGGAGCGGTCCAACACAAAGACCACCGTCAGGGCCTTGCTGCGGCGCACACCCTGCAGGCCGGCCAGGGCCAGGATCAGGCAGGTCAGCAGCAGCAGGCGCAGGGCCAGGGCCAGGCGCAGTCGACCGCGTCCCAGCATCCCCTGGTGGCACCAGGCCTGCCAGGCCACCAGGGGCAGCAGCAGCAGTAGCAATAGCCAGAGGGGACGTGCCAAGGCAATGCCCATGATCGGTCTCCGCCTAGGCTCTCATGACCTCCAAAAACCGTTCGCCCAGGCCAAGCAGCAGTCGCTGGATCTGTCCCAGGATACTCTGCAGTTCCTGTTCCAACAACAGGGGTTGGTCCAGGATTTTTTCCTCCAGCATCCAGAAACAGGGCATCTCGCCGCCGATGACCCGCAGCTCCTCCTGGCGATCCGGCAGTACGATAAAGGAGGGGTTTTCCAGTTCGCTGTCCAGATTGGCCTCCTGGGCCAGCGCACGCAGTTCCTGGGCCAGGGTAGCCAGGTCGGGCCCCACGGCGACCCTTTCCAGCCAACTGTGGGGCAGAATAAAGATGACGTCCAGGCTGATGCTGCCATAAGCATCCCGTCGGCTGTGCAGGCAGTCCTCATCCGCATCGTGATAGAGGGCGCAGATCTCCTCCCGCCTGGTCGTGGTCCGGACTGTCTGCAAGCAGTCCCACTCGAAGGACAGCTCGGCCCAGAGGGCCGAGGGCTGGGGCCAATCCTGGGGAACACAATAGACGGAAAAGAGGCGGGACAGGCTGGCCGTGTCCAGGGTACTGTGCATGTTGTAGGTACGCAGGCCGGCCTGGCGGGCCTCCCGCAGCAGGATTCCGGCAATCTCTTCGTAGCGCATTGTCATCCTCCTAGTCCACTGTTGGACAAGTTTGAGTGCCGGTTATTCTGAGCGAGCCGCCGTAGGCGGCGAAGCGAAGAATCTCCCGGAAAATAAAATGACAGAATTCATCTGGCGCTGTCCTGGCCGTTTCGCCGCAGTCGTCGCGGCAGATCCAGCAGTCCCAGCAACCCTCCTCGATGGGCTACGGCCCACTCGATCAGCAGCAGGCCCAGGGCCAGCAGGGCCAGGATCCGGCCCAGGGGCCGGCGACCCTGTTGGGCCTCCTGCTCGGGGGATAGCTCCGCCGTCACCGGCTGGGGTAACTCGGCCCGGGGCGCGATATCGCCCTCCTCGGCGGAGAGCAGGGCCACCACTGTGCGGGCCCGGCCCCACTCCTGGCCGTCGCCCCACCAGGAGACCTCATAGACGCCCAATGCCGTGGTCTCTTCCCAGACCGCCCGTCCCTCCCGGAGCGGCAGACGAACCTCGCGCCCGTCGGGCGGGCGGATGCGGATTTCCTCCATCTGCGGCGAGCCCTGCACGACCAGGGGCTCCCCGGGCGCCAGCCGGGTGGGCAGATCGCCGCCGCTGGGGGGGGCCAGGGCCTCGACCAGGTTGGCCAGCAGTAGGGGAAAGGCCACCTGCAGGGGCAGGTCCGAGTCGTGCAGGTCAAAGGCCAGTATGGCCACCTGCCGGCCGCCAGTCTCGCCGAGCAGGAGCTGCGGCCGGCCCTGTTCATCCTCCAGCACGACCCGCGCCCAGGCAGGCCGGACCAGGGACTGGGACTGCCGCACAGCTACGGTGTTCACGTCGACGTAGCGCAGCAGGGGGTCGTCCTCGCGGGCCGGGCGCAGCCGGGGGGATTCGATTACCCCGCTGACCTGAAAGATTTCGGTGGAGGTGGGCGGGGCCAAAAAGAAAAGGTTGGTCTCGGGCAATTGTTCCGGCACAAAGGCATCGAATATCAGCAGTGCTGGCGGGATCCCCTGCTCCTGGCGTGCCGTCCACCAGTCGGCAAAGCCGTTTGGGGAGACCTGCACCAGGGCTACCCCCGGCAGCAGCCCCAGCCCGGTCTGCAGGAAACGGTTGCCCTCAGTGACCAGGATGGCCTCGCTCTGGCTGCCGGCCGGGGGGACGGCCCAGGCCACGTCGTCCAGGGCCAGTTCGTCCTCGTCAGAGAGGCGGGCCTCGACCAGGCCAATCGTGTCTGGCAGTGCATAAGAGAGGGCCAGGTCCGAGCGGGCCGGCAGGTCCAGGTAACGGGCCGTCAGCAGGGCGCCGTCGACATAGAGGTCCAGGCGGCGGCGCAGGGCGACCGGGGCAAAATTGCGCACCCGGACAAAGAGGTCCAGTCGGCCGGCGGCCGGCGCTAGGGAGCAGACTACAATGCCCTGGTTGAAATCGCTCTGACCCAGGGGGATAAAGCGAAAGGGTGCCGGCAGGGATAGGGCCGCCTCGAGTTCGACGTGCCCATCGGAGAGCAGCACCACCTCGGAGCCGGGGGATTCGGCGGCCAGTGTGGCCGCCAGGCGCAGGGCCGCCGTCAGGTCGCTGCTGGCCGCGGCGGCCTGCAGCTCGCCCAGGGCGCTCCGCAGAGCGGCCGGGTCGCTGCTGCCGGACAGCAGAACGCGGGGCACCCCCCCGGCCGCGATGAGGGTCACCCGGCCCTGGGGGGACAGCCGGCCGGCCAGGCGTTGGGCCTGCTGGCGGGCCGCCTCCAGGCGGCTGGGTCGCAGGTCGCTGGCCGCCATGCTGGCGGACGTATCCACGATCAGCAGCAGGTCGCTGCCCTGCAGCCGGGAGCTGGGCAGGTAGGGGCCGGCCAGCGCCAGCACCAGGGCCAACAGCGCGGCCAACTGCAAAAAGAGCAGCAGGTTGCGCTGCAGCCGCTGCCAGGGCGCGTTGGCCTCCAGGTCGCGCAGCAGGCTCTGCCAGAGCAAGATGCTGGAGACAGGGCGATCCTCTCGCCGCAGCCGCAGCAGGTAGAGCATAATGATAGGAACTGCCAGAATCAACAGCGCCAGCGCCGCCGGGATCGTCCAGGCCAAGCGGGCACCTCCGCACGTGCTCGGGTCAACGCATTTTGACATTCGCAGTGTAGCAGACGACCAAGGCACTGTCAAGGGGGCCGGCCCTGGTTGAATTAACCACAATAATCTGGTATGATGCATTCTGTCGGCCGGTTCTTTATATCCAGATCAAGGAGGACCATCATGTGGGAAGAATTCAAGAAATTTGCCATGCGTGGGAATGTAATGGACATGGCCATCGGCATTATCATCGGTACGGCCTTTGGGGCGATCATCAAGGCCCTGGTGGACGGCATCCTGATGCCGCCCCTGGGGCTGCTCTTGGGCGACGTGGATTTCGCCGATCTCTTTGTCCTGCTCCAAGCCGGGAATCCGGTCGGCCCCTATGCCTCCCTGGCCCAAGCTCAAGAGGCCGGCGCGGTGGTGATCAGTTACGGTGTCTTTATCAATACAATCATTAACTTTCTCATTATCGCCCTGGTCATGTTCCTGCTCGTCCGGGGGATGAACCGGCTGAAGAAAGAGGAGGAACTCGCCCCGGCGACCACCAAGGAGTGTCCCTACTGCCTGTCGACGATCCCGCTGCAGGCGACCCGCTGTCCCCAGTGCACCTCCGAGCTGCGCGAGACGACATAGGCCGGGGGTGCGGCGATTTTCCTGGCCGCTTGCCAGGGTGCTGTTCGTGCAACAGGCCGCCACGTCGGGGGGTGCACCCCAAAGGGCGTAAATATCAATCAGCGCCTACCAACTGCTGAAGGTGTCTTTGGCCTTACGCAGCCAGAGCATTCCCATTGCTTTGGCTTGGGTGCGGCACGGGCAGGTACACAGTAGAGGGCGCAAGCAAAGGTCCTGGTTGGCCTACGTGCACAAATTGATCCCCGCTGGGGTCCCGGTTTTGCTGGTTGGCGATAGTGAGTTTGGCTCGGTCAGCGTGATCCGGCAACTGGATATCTGGGAATGGCGCTATGTTTTACCGCGTCCTGGCCCCCTAAACCCCGAGGGCATTGTCCCGCCCAAGGCGGCCGTTGAACGGGACCGGGTGAGGCGGCGAAAACTCCCGCAGGGGAACCGTGCCCCGAACAAGACCGGGCCAAATTCCGCCGAGTTTTGGTCCAAAACTCGGCGGAATATCGAGCTAAACTCGGCGGAGTTTTGGTCCGAACTTGCAGGGGATTGAGTCCAGAATTACAGGGGATTAGTCCCAACTTGCAGTAGCTGGGGTCCAACTTGCAGTAGCTGGGGTCCAACTTGCAGTAGCTTGGGTCCAGAATTACAGGGGATTGGGCCCAGACTTGCCGGAGATCCACTCCGTACCTGGGCTGGGCTACTACTCTGAAAATAGCGCCGGCGGGGGGGGCGAGGCATGCCTCGCCCCTACCAGGGGATTTTCCTCCTTTACGGTGCCCGC
>JAFGKG010000143.1 GCA_016928715.1 Chloroflexia bacterium | reverse complement strand
GGCCCCTAAAACAAGCCCTTTCCCCACCTGAACACTCTTCGGACTGACCGAAGAGCCAAACTTCATGGGGAGGGGGAAAGGCAAAGGGCGCGTCCGCCAGGACGCGGCCTTTGCCAGGGGGAGGGGTGAGGTCCATCCCGCGCCAACCGGCGATTCCCATTTTCGTCATTGGTGGCGGCCCGGCCTCGGCGAAGCCGAGGATGGCCATGGCGGGCTGTTCCCCTTAACGACGCTTCCAGCACAGGTTCCTCTCGTCCGCCTAGGTCGCAGGACTGGTCGGTCAGCCGCCCATGGCTGGCAGCAGCCGCACTTTTGTCCGCAGGCTTCAGACCCCTAGAGTTGCCAACTCCAGACGCCTGCTGCGTAGTCCTTGTACCGTCGTCCAAGTACAGCTCCTTTGAAGCGATCTCTCGCGCCGTTAGAGGGCGCGCCCCCTGCAAGGGGTGGGCTTGCGGTCGCGAAAATTCTGTCAGATCGCTAGTCCTGGTCCACCAACCCGTGTCTCAGGGCCAGCACGGCCGCCTGGGTGCGGTCGGAGAGGCCCAGCTTGGAGAGGATCTCGCTGACGTAATTGCGCACGGTGCCCTCGGAAAGGTAGAGCCGCCGGGCAATGTCGGCGTTGCTCAGGCCGCGCCCCAACAGCCGCAGCACGTCCAGCTCGCGCGGGGTCAGTTGGTCGGCGATGGTGCTAACCGGTGGCGGGGCCACCCGGGCCACCTGGGCCATGAGCTTGCCGGCCACGGCCGGGTCCACCGGGCTACGGCCGGCCGCCGTGTCCCGAATAGCCTCGAGCAGGTCCTGGCGCGGCGTGTCCTTGAGCAGATAGCCGGCGGCCCCGCTGCGCACCGCGTCCAATACCCACTCGTCGGCGTCGTAGGTAGTGAGCACCAGCACGCGCACCCCGGGATAGCACTCGCCGATCTGGCGGGTCGCCTGGATGCCGTTCACACCGGGCATGTTGAGGTCCATGAGCACCACGTCGGGCCGGTGCTGCGCCACCAGTTCGAGCGCCTCGGCGCCGTCGTGGGCCAGGCCCACGATTTCGATGTCGGGCGCGGCGCCCAGGATAGCCCGCAGGCCCTCGCAGACGATCACCTGGTCGTCACAGATCAGTACGCGGATCACCTGTATCCTCCACAACAAGACGCACGGTCGTCCCCTGACCGGGCCGGCTCTGCAGCGACAGCCGCGCTCCCACCAGGGCGGCCCGCTCCTGCATGCCGCGCAGGCCATAGTGCCCCTCCGGAACGCCCTCCGGATCAAAGCCCCGCCCGTCGTCGGCGACGGTCAGGATCAACCGGCCGCCGACCCGCTCCAGGCACAGGCGCAGGTGCCCGGCCTGGGCATGCTGGACGACGTTGGCCAGGGCCTCCCTGGCCACCTGGTAGATGGCCTGCTCCAGGTCGGGGCCCAGGCCGTCGACCTGATCGGGCGCCTGCAGCTCCAACTGCAGGCCGGCCCGCGCCGCGGCCGAGCGGGCCAGGTCCTGCAGGGCCAGCCCCAACCCCAGGTCCTCCAGCGGGGAGGCCCGCAGGGACTGGATGGCCCGGCGGGCCTCCCGCAGACCCTCACGGGTCAGGCCCAGGGACTGCTCCAACAGCTCGTGGGCCCGCCGCGGATCGTCCTGCCAGAGCGTGTGGATCGCCTCCAACTGCACGGCCAGGGCGCTCAGGCTGTGGGCCAGGGTATCGTGCAGCTCCCGGGCCAGGCGGTTGCGCTCCCGGCTGACGGCCAGTTCCTCCAGGGTCCGGGCATAGTGCAGCAAGCGGGCGTTGGCCTCGGTTAACTCGCGCCGCTGGGCCCGCTGGGCGGCCATCAGGCGGACGATGACGTAGCCGACCAGGGCGAAAAGCAGGGTGCGCACAAAAACCAGGGCGAACATAGTCGCCCAGCGCGGCCCGCCCAGCAGCGCCAGGGGAATCGCCAGGCCCAGGTCGAGCAGGGCCGTACCGCCGCAGAACACCAGCACCCAGCGGAAACTGTACTGCCAGCTCAGCAGGATCAGGGGCACAAAGAGCAGCGGAAAGAGCTGCCAGGCATCACCGGCGACGACGGCCTCCCCCGCGCGCAGGCGCCGGGCCACGGACAGGGCGTGCTCGAGAATGGGGCCGGCCGAGGCCACCAGCAGGGCCAGCGGCAAAAAGGCCTCGCCCAGACGCCGGCGGAGCCAAGGCCAGGAGAGATAGAGCAGCAGCAGGCCGGCCTCCAGCAGGGCCAACAAGGGATAGCGCTGCAGCCGGGGCTGGTGCTGGGAGAACTGCCCCAACAAGGCCAGGCCGTGCAGGACCAGCCTCACGACGACAAAGAGGCGAAAGGTGCGCAGCAGTCCGGGTTCGAGGGCGGAGGCCGAATTTACTTCCATCGCTGTCCTACCTGCGGTGATGCGTGAATACGTGACTATATTATAGCACATTTGGCGGCCAGGCGAACCTGAGCGCGGTCACCTCCAGGGGTGACAGATGTCATAGGCGCGGGTGCAGATTGAAGGGCAAAACTATGACAGCAGGCACTACAAGCACCGGGCCGGCCGTGTTATACTGACGTTAGCAAAAGGCACAAGTCCCTGTGTAAGCCGCAAAAAGCAAGCGAGGAGGTTTGTCAATGAACGCGCAAAAGGCATTTCTCGTCCTAGCCCTCGTAGGGCTAGTGGGCCTCTTGGGAGCCTGCAGCGTCGACGCCTCGGGCAGCCCGGGCGAGATGGTCACCATCACCACCGAGACGACCGAGGCCGAGGTACAGCAGGCCATCGACCAGGCCATCAAGGACCCCCTGATCCAGGATTTCAGCGTCGACTTTCGGGAGGGCCACATCCTGGTCTCGGCGGCGCGGGATCGCGCCGACGGCAGCGCCACCGACACCATGTCCTTCCGCCTGGACCTGGGTGTCGGCGATCAGCACCTGACGGCCAGCATCTCGGACGTGCAGGTCAACAACTTTCCCATCCAGGAGGACCGCCTGGCCTCGTGGAACGAACTCATCGCCAACGCCCTGGAGCGGGGGGCCAAAGAGACGCCCAACAGCAACCTGGAATCGGTCAGCATCAGCGGGGACGTGATCACCATGGTCTGGACCGCCGCCCCACGGCGGTCGGGAGGAAACTAATAGATAGAGCGCGGCGGAATCCGCGCTCACAGCAAGAGGAGGAGAACGATGAAACACAAATGGATCTGGACGTTGGGCATTGTACTACTACTGGGACTGGCCCTGAGCGCCTGCACGGCGACGATGAGCGTGGAGGTCAGCCAGGAGGAGATTCGCCAGGCCATCGCCGAGGGGCTGGCCGACTCGAAACTGGACGACCTGGAGCTTGAACTGCAGGACGGCTACGTCCTGGTACGGGCGGAGAAAGAGCACCCCGACGGCAGCGGCACGGACAGCCTCAACTTTCGGCTGGACCTGGGCGTGAGCGACGGGCGCCTGACAGCGACGATCTCGGAGGCGCAGCACAACGGCGCACCGATCGACGAGGAGCAGGTGGCGCAGTGGAACGAGCGCATCGCCGAGCGCCTGGAGCGGGCGACCAAACGCCGGCCCAACAGCGAGCTGCAGTCGGTGACGGTGAGCGCTGACAAGATCGTCGTGACCTGGTCGGTGACGGTGCGGCGGGCGGCCGAGTAGGGCCCGACGCGGATTCTTGAGTCAAGAAACAACTTGTCGGTTTTGACCGGCTAAAGCCTCGACTCCTGTCAGGAAAGTGAGACCTTTTACGGGTCTTTTAGGAGTCGAGGCTTTAGCCGGTGACAGAGGACTGGCAGCAAAATCGGCAAGTTATCCGTAATCGTTCACCAGTACAGCAGCGACAGTCTGGCCCCCAGGCTTTGGCTCAATGACCAGCGGGCACAAGTTAGCGTAAAGATTCAGCAGCGAGTCGCCCCGATCGGCGTTACTGCCACGCCGCCAACAGGGCCTCGACCTGCCGCATCTGCGCCGGCTTGAGCGGCCCCCAGGACAGCGCCCGGGCGTCCTCCTCGGCCTGGGCCACCGTGCGAAAGCCGGGCACAGGCACCGTGCACTCGCTGCGGGCCCAGATCCAGCCCAGGGCGGCCTGGACCAGGCTGCGGCCATCCGCGGTGAGCAGGGGACGCAGCCGTTCGACCCGCTCGATGTCGCGCAGCCAGTCCGGTATGTCCCAGAACTCGCGGCGGCGATCCTCCTCGGGCAGCTCGGTCCCGGCGGTGAACTTGCCGGTCAGCAGGCCCATCGCCAGCGGGATGCGGCTGATGCTGGCCAGGTCGAATTCCTCGCAGAGCGCCAGCATGTCCGGGGCATCCATGAACACGTTCAGCCGGTGCATCACCGCGGTGCAGTGGCGGCCCTGGGCGAAAAAGCGGGCCCGCTCGACGTCGTCGGTACTCCAACCGTAGGCGCGAATCTTGCCCTCGGCGACCAGGGACTCGAGCGTGTCGCGGACCTCGGCGGCCCGCTCCAGGTCATAGTCCCGCAGGTGCAGCAAATAGAGGTCGATATAGCCCGTGTCCAGCCGGCGGAGGCTGGCCTCGCAGGCCTGTCGGATGTAGGCCGGGCTCAGATCGGCCTCGCCGGCGACCTGGCGGGTGGCCGGATCGATGGCGTAACCAAACTTGGTCGAGATCACCACCTGCTGGCGCCGGCCAGGGCGCGGCCCAGCAGCGACTCGGCGACTCCGGCGCCGTATTCGTCCGCGCTGTCGAAATAGTTCACGCCCAGGTCCAGGGCCCGGTGGATGGCGCGGATGGATTCCCCGTGCTGCACGGACAGGTCCCGGCTATAGTCCAGGGACCAGCCGATCCCACCGACGCGAGCCGTGCCCAGGCCCAGGGCGCTCACCTGGATGTTGCTCCGGCCCAAACGACGCATCATATTTCCACCCCCGACTGCGCGGCGTAATTCCGCCGCATCATGCCGCTGGCCGGCCGCAGCCCCAGGCGGGCGTAGAAACAGCTCCGGATCGCAGAGTTTCGCCGCCCGGCCCTTTCAGGGCCGGGCGGACGTGGTCAGCCTGTTCCGTAAATAGCGTGATCCCCACCTCACCCCTCCCCCGCCTCGCGCGCCTTTTTCAAAGGCGGCGCTCGGCACCCCCTCCCCTCTCCACATCGTGGGGGGGAAAGGCAAAGGCCGCGTCCACCAGGACGCGCCCTTTGCCAGGGGGAGGGGTGAGGTCGATCCCCGCCGGCCGGTGTGCCAGTCAGGCCATTTTCGTCCTTTGTGGCGGCCCCGCCTCGGCGTAGCCGAGGATGGCCACGGCGGACTGCTTTGGAGATTCCGTGCGAAACCCATGTCCTGCCATTGACGGCCCCGGCGATTCCAGGTACAATGCCACCAAAAGAGCAGCGCAGCCGAAAGGAGGCCCACATGACCAACTTGCTGGAGGAAAAGCTCGCCCAAAGCGCGGGCATACTGCAGGAACTGGACGTCGACCTGTGGCTGACCTTTGTCCGCGAGACCTCGGCCGGCCGCGATCCGGTCATGGATTATGTCTACGGCCCCGGCGACCTGACCTGGCAGAGCGCGCTGCTGCTGGGCCGCAGTGGCGAGCGCGTGGCCATCGTCGGACGCTTTGACGCCGGCGCCGTGCCCGACGCCTACCACATCGTCGTGCCCTACGACCAATCGATCCGGCCGGCCCTGCTGGAACACCTGCAGCGGCTGGACCCCCAGCGCATCGCCCTGAACTATTCCCGCGACGACGTCCACGCCGACGGGCTCGGGCACGGCCTCTACCTGACCCTGCGGGGCTACCTGGAGGACACGCCCTTTGCCCAGCGGCTGGTCCCGGCAGAGGGCCTCGTCCGCGCCCTGCGCGGGCGCAAGACCGCGGCCGAGGTGCAGCGCATCCGCGCCGCCGTCGAGACCACCCTCGAGATCTATGAGCGCACCTTTGCCTACCTGCGGGAGGGCCGGCGCGAAAAGGACGTCGGCGCCTGGATGCACGGACTGCTGGAGGAATACGGCGTGGGGCCGGCCTGGAACATCGAGGGCTGCCCGGCCGTGAACAGCGGGCCAGAGTCGCCGGTGGGGCACAGCGGCCCCACCGACATCCGCATCGAGCGCGGGCACCTGGTGCACTTTGACTTTGGGGTGCGGCAGGCGGATTACTGCTCGGACATCCAGCGGGTGGTCTACCTACTGGCGCCCGGCGAGAGCCAAGCGCCCGAGCCGCTGCAGCGCGGCTTTGCCACCGTACTGCGCGCCGTAGAGGCGGCCGTCGCGGCAATGAGACCGGGGGTGCTGGGCAGGGAGGTGGACGCCGTGGCCCGGGCGGTGGTCACCGAGGCCGGCTATCCAGAGTACCGCTACGCCACCGGGCACCAGTTGGGCCGGCAGGCCCACGACGGCGGCGCCCTGCTGGGCCCGGAATGGGAGCGTTACGGCGACAGCCCCAATCTGCCCCTGGAGGCCGGCCAGGTCTATACGGTCGAACCGGGGCTGGCCGTGGAGGGCTATGGCTACGTGGGGCTGGAAGAGGACGTGCTGGTCACGGAAAGCGGCGCCGAATACCTGGGGCCGCCGCAGACAACCCTGATCCTGAAATAGGGCCGGCGAGATGCCTATACGAGGACATGTGGAGCTGTCATTCCGAGCGAGCCGCCGCAGCAAAGCCTGTCCTGAGCGCAGCCGAAGGAAATCTCGCCCATAGAAAAATATACTAGGCCTCGGCCGGGGGCAACTCGCGCAGCAGGTTGGCCATCTCGATCGCCGAGACGGCGGCGTCAAAGCCCTTGTTGCCGGACTTGGTGCCGGCCCGCTCGATGGCCTGCTCGATGGTATCGGTGGTCAGCACGCCAAAGAGGATCGGCACGCGGGCCTGCAGGCTAATGTTGGCGATGCCCTTGGAGACCTCGGCGGCGACGTAATCAAAGTGGGGGGTGGCCCCACGGATCACCGCCCCCAGGCAGATGACGGCATCGTAGCGGCCGCTCTGGGCCAGGCGCTGCGCCACCAGGGGGATCTCGAAAGAGCCCGGCACCCAGGCAATCTCGATGGCCTCTTTGTCGACGTCGTGGCGGCCCAGGGCATCCAGCGCGCCCTCAAGCAACTTGCGGCTGATAAATTCGTTAAAGCGCGAGACGACCAGGCCAAAACGCAGCCCGGTGCCCAAGAGCTGGCCCTCATAGACTCGTGTCATGATCTCTCTCCAAAGTAGGCCCCACGCCCATCCTCGGCGCTGCCGAGGCGGGCATCAACCATCCCACAGATGTCCCTGCCGGGGCGAGGCCTGCTTCGCCCCTACTCACAAAGCAACCAAGTGCCGGCCGGTCCTACCAGTCCGAAGGTGAACGCTGCAGCGGCGGCGACTGCCGGCGCCCCACAAAAAGCCGCACCAACAACAGGCCGGCCACAAACCCCCCGATGTGGGCGAACCAGGCCACCCCACCGCTGGCAAACTGGCCCAGGGAAAGCACACCGTTCAAGAGTTGCAGCACAAACCAAAAACCCAGCACCCAGATGGCCGGCAGCTCGCGCACCCGGCCGATATAGCCGAATATAATCAGCGTCGAGACCTTGGCCTTGGGGAACAGGATCAGGTACCCGCCCAGGACGCCGGCGATGGCCCCACTGGCGCCGATCGCCGGAACCTGCGAACTGGAAGCGGGCAAAACCTGGGCCAGGCCGGCCAGGACGCCGCAGAGCAAATAAAAGAGGACGAAACGGGGCCGGCCCATCTCGTCCTCCACATTGTTGCCAAAGATCCACAGGTACAGCATGTTGCCGGCGATGTGCATCAAGCCGCCGTGCAGAAACATCGAGCTGAAAAAGGTAAAGGCTTCCTCCAAGTTGAAGGATTGGGTCACGTCCTGGGGGACCACGCCCCAACGGAGCAAAAAGTCGTTCAACCCACCCCCCAGGTCCAGAACGATCTCGACCAGGTACACCAGTACGTTCATCGCAATCAGGATCACCGTAACCAGGGGGAAACGGCGGGTGGGCAGATTATCTCGCAGCGGTAACAAAGCACACTCCGGAGCTACAGGTATTCCGTCTGGCGGAAGCGGCGTTTCCAGGCCTCTTTGACGGTCAGCTCATCGCCTCGATCGCTCTTGAGGAATTCCTGCAGCAGGCGATTGAACTTGCTGGGCTCATCCAGAAAAGGAAAGTGGCGGCAGTCGCTCAAAACGAACACCTGAGTCGTGCTGGCAGAGCCATTGGCGAACAAGTCAGCCTGCTTGGGATCGACAAACTCATCCCGCTCCCCATAGACGACCAGCGAGTGGATATAGAGTTGGCCCAACTTGCTGCTCAAGTCGAGCGACAGCATATTCTCGACGCTCTGATGGACCGCGTCGTGGTCCAGCTTGGCCGTATCCTCCACGATTTCCTCGTACATCTCGGTCCAGTCGGAGGAAACACGCTTGAGCGCCCGCATCCACATCTTGATCAACGTGTTGGGGCGGGCCAGGATCCGGGAAAACGGGCTGCGCACCAATTTGAGCGAGGTCGAGAGCGCCCCGCCCTGCAGGGGGGTGTCGATCAAAACCAGCTTGCTGACCCGATTGGGTTCGCTCAAGGCCGTGCAGAGCGCCACCACGCCTCCCAGGGAGTGGCCCACCAGGAAAGCCTGGGGAATACCCAGACCGTCCATAAAATCGCTCACCAGATGCACGTAATCCTCGATCGTATAGAGATCGCCCGGCTTGTCCGAATCGCCAAAGCCCCAAAAATCCAAGGCGTAGGTACGGAAATCCTGGGCCAGCGCCTCCATGGTGGGCATCCAATAGCGCCAGGAACCCAACCAGCCATGCAACAAAATGACCGGCGGACCCCGCCCAAACACCTCGTAATGGATTAGACCCTCATTGAGCAAAATAGCGCTCATGCTTTAACCTGATCTAGACCCTCGAAACCCATATCTCCCCACCAGCCCCTCGAGATCCCAAAAAATGAGGGGGAAACCCTCAACACTATGCCTCTAGGCCAAGTGCGTTGAAACGTTTGCCCGTTAGAAATGCGTGCGCTTTTCCAAGGATTCGGGAAAACAAGCCGGCACAAATTTGCGAAAGCGTGTAGCAAGCGGAGCTTTATAAAAGCTCCCGCACTTTGGAAATCAACACCTCCGGAGCAAAAGGCTTGAGAATATAGGCGGCCGCTCCCAGGTCCATGCCCTGTTGGATTTCCTGACGCTGCCCTTTGGCCGAAAGAAAGATCACGGGCACATCTTGCAAAGCGGGGTCCTGTTTCAACTTGGCACAGGCCTCGTAGCCGTTCATACGGGGCATCTTGATATCCAAAACAATCACATCGGGCTGGGTCTCCTTGGCCCTCTCCACCGCTTCCAATCCATTGCGTGCTTCGATAACCTCAAAGCCGCCCACCGTGCGCAGGCTAAATGCCGTCATAAACAGAACATCGGGTTCGTCGTCGGCAACGAGGATTTTCTTCTTCATTCTTTAGCTGCCTCCATTCTTTCCCTTAGAGCATGCTCAATTTCCTGAACCAATTGCTCCGCAGTGAAAGGTTTGGTCAAAAAGGTCTCTGCGCCCATACCCAGAATCTGCACGCGATCCCGCTCCTTATCCACCGAACTGGCCGTGATCACAATAATCGGAATATCCTGGGTGGCCTGATCCAATTTCAAGTGCTTGATCACCTCAGGGCCATCCATTTTGGGCATACGCAAATCCAGCAGGATCAAATCCGGCGGAGAGGAGGCCACCGCCTGCAGGGCCTGCTCGCCATCGCCGGCGGTCTGGACCTGAAAGCCCTGCTCGGTCAGCACGCGCTGCAGCCAGCCGAGGATATCCTTATCATCATCGACGACCAATACCGTACCCATATCCTCCTGCATCGACAGAATACGTTCAATGGTCTCTTGCAGCACGATCTCGTTGAGCGGCTTGGGTACAAAATCCACCGCGCCCATCGCCAGCAGGTTCTCCTCTTCAGCGATAATAGAAGAGATCACGACCGGAATGGTCGCCGTCTGCCGGTTCGTCTTGAGCTGCTCCAGGACCTCAAAGCCGTCCATGCCGGACATCATAATATCCAAAATGATCAGGTCGGGCTGTTCCTGCCAGGCCATGGTCAGGGCATCCTCGCCATCCAAGGCCGTGCTGACCCGGTAGCCGGCAATCTCTAACTGGTAGCGCAGCAAATCGCAGATGTGGACTTCGTCATCCACCACCAGGATGTGATAGCTGTTTTCCGTTTCGCCCGCCTGCGGCGGCGTCTCGACCACAGACTGGAGCACCGGCCCCTGCTCATCCTCATCCTCGGCATCCAATTTCGGGCCAGACAAGGGCAGGGTAAAGCTAAAGGTGCTGCCGACATCCAGCTCGCTCTCCACCCACATCTCGCCCCCGTGCATCTCGACAAAGGACTTGGAAATCGCCAGCCCCAAGCCGGTGCCACCCACCTCATCGCGCAGGGGGTTGTCCGCCCGGAAAAAGCGGTTGAAGAGGCGTTTCAGATCCGCATCCGAGATTCCCACGCCGGTATCGCTCACATCCACCTGCACATAGCCATTGGTGCACTGGACCTTGACCTGCACCTGCCCGCCTTCGCGGGTATACTTGTAGGCATTGCTGACGAGGTTATTCAGCACCTGCAGCACCCGCTTGCGATCGGCCTGCACCATGGGCAGATCCGCAGGAACCTCCACGCTCAACTCCAACTGCTTGCGTTCCAACTCCATGCGCGCCGCCTCGATCACCTCCTCGACCAAGTCGAAAACCGAGACCCATTCGGGGTTCAGCGCCATGCGCCCGGTCTCGATGCGGGAGATATCCAAGAGATCGTTGATCAAATCCACCAGGCGGTTCGCATTCGAGCGCACGACATCGAGGAACTTTTGCTGCATGGGGGTGATCTCGCCGACCGAACCGAGCAGGATCAGATCCACATAGCCCTTGATCGAGGTCAACGGCGTGCGCAACTCGTGCGAGACGGTCGAGACAAATTCGCTCTTGGTCCGATCGGCCTCGACCTCGCGGGTAATGTCGCGCAGGACATAGACCGTCCCCAGGTGCTCGCCCAAATTGGTGACCACATCGGCCAGGATCACATTGAGGTAGCGATTCTCCTCCAACTCAAACCGGCGATACTCCTGGGCCAGCACGCCCCCGGGCAGGAACAGGCCCGGGAGATCGCGCATGTACTTTGCCTCCAGTTCGTCCCGGGGGATCTCTAAAATTTCCGCGGCCGCCTGGTTGGCCAGAATGAGCTGTTCTTCCCGGTCGACCACGATCACACCGTCGGCGATGGACTGCAGAATGGCCCGGCTCTTGCTGGCCTCCTCCTGCTGGAACTGGAGCATCTCGGCCAGCCGCAGGGCCTGGTCATTGATATAGCTATACAGCTCGGCGTTGTGAATGGCCGTCGAGACCTCGCTGCCCAGGGTAGAGAGCAAGCGCATCTGATCCTCGTCGAAAAAGGCGGGCTGGGAATGGGTCAGCACGATCACGCCATGGACGGCATCGGCCGCGACCAGGGGAACGGCCGCAATGGAGCGGGTTCCGGCCGGCAGCGGGGGCAATCCCTCTTCCGGGGGATTCTCTTCCACATTGTCCAGGCAGAGCGCCTCCTGCCCTTCCAGAACCCGGCGCAGCGCCCCGGCAGACTCCAGCGAGATCACCTGCCGGCCCGGTCGCAGGATATTGCCCTCGTCGAGCATGGCCCGACAGACCAGATCTCCACTCGCGGGGTCGCGCAGCAGGATCATGCCCAAAGAACGACCTGTCGCCATGGAGGCCAGATCGACGGTCTTGAGCAAAATCTCGTCCAGATCGAGGCTGCTGGCCAACTCGGTGGTAATCGTGTGCAGGGCTTCCAGGCGGTTCTTTTCGTCCTGGAGTTCCTGGGTCCGAGACTCCACCATATGCTCCAGTTCCTCGGTAAAACGGCGGATCTCGGCAAAGAGCACCGCGTTGTCGATGGCAATCGAGGCCTGGGCCAGGAAGGTCTGCAGGACTTCGATATCGTCCTGGGTGATGGCCGCTCGAACGGTGCGGGGATAACCCGCCTCGATCAATCCGACGACCTTGCCCCGGGCCATCAGCGGCGCAAAAACGCGCACCAAGTCGGCGTGACCGTACAGATCGAACATCTCGCGGTCAAAGCGCTCGTCCCAGCCATCGATCACCTCGGTACGACCGGTGCGGACGATATCGGCCATGATATCCTCGCTGTCCAAGGAATGCCGCGATTGGGACACCTGTTCCTCCGAGACCCCCAGGCCCCGCACAGCCCGCACCTCCTCCGCCTCTTCGTCCACCAGCGAGATCACGGCATAGGAAAAGCCAATCGTTGCCGTCACCGCGTCCAATACCGTATCGAGCACGGCGTCCAACTCGAGGGTGCCCGAGATCGCCTGGCCCATCTCTTGCAGCGCGCCCAACTGGATCAGGCGTGTCTCCAACTCGGTACGCGAGGTCTCCAGATCGCTAAAAAAGCGCGCATTCTGGATCGACACGGCCGCTTGGGAGGCAATCGTAGAGAGCAAGCGAACGTGGTGCTCGTCATAGGCCGCCTCGTTCTCATAGTCCTGCAGGGCAATGACGCCAATGACCCGATCCATATAGAACATGGGCACACCCAGCCAGGAATAGGCATGTGAGCCCGTGTGATCGATGCCGTGCTCCCCGCAAAATTCACGCGAGTCCCCATTGATCAAAACAGGGGTGCGCTGGTTGATTACATACTCGGTCAGACCATTGCCGGCCTTGCGCCCGCGCATCTCCAGGCGATGGCCGTGCTCGTGATAGACGGGAAAAGAAACCGTATCCGTACGCTGGTCATAGAGGGACACCATAAAGTTGCTGGTGTCGACCAAGCGGCCGGCTTCCTCGCGAATGGTCATCAGCAGATCATCCAGACGCATGGTCGAACTGATGGCGCGGCTGACCTCGTTGAGCGCGCTCAACTCAGCGATGCGCCGCTCGCGCTCGGCAAAGAGGCGGGCATTCTCCACCGCAATCCCGGCCTGCTCGGCCAGGCCCGTCAGCAGGGCGACCTCCTCCCGGTCAAACTCGCGGGCCTCTTGGCTCATCACACTCAGCACGCCCAGAACCCGCTGCTGATAGGTCACCGGGACCCCCAGGTAGGCATGCAGTCCCAACTCCTGATCAAAGCTGCTGGGGCGATGCTCATCATCGGGCAAGGTCATCACGTCGGCCAACGAGAGGGTCTTGCCGGACGAGGCCACCTGCCCGGACAGCCCTTCGCCCAGGCGTCGCCGCAGCTGCTTGAACTCTTGGGGCAAACCGGAAAAGGCCTTGGGCAACAGGGACTGGCCCTCCATCAACCAGAGCGCCACCGTGGACACGTCCATCTGGCGGCTGACCACGCCGACCAGCGTCTCCAAAACCTGCTGCAGCTCCAGGGTCGAGGTAATCGCCTGGGTGCCCTCCAGCAGGGCGGAAAGCTCGCGCACACGAGCCTGCAGGGTCTGCGCCTGGCGCTCGCGTTCCTCAAAGAGGCGGGCGTTCTCGATCGCCACCGCCGCCTGGTGGGCCAAGCCGGAGAGGAATTCGAGATCCTCCTGACTAAAGGCCCCCACGGTCGTGCGGTTATCCAGGTTGATCACACCGACCAGGCCCCGCCGGCCGATCAGGGGGGCCGACATAATGGCGAGGACGTCCTGAGCCGAATCGGTGACCTTGAAGCGGGGATCCCTACGGGCATCCCGCACCAGGTCCGCCTGGCCCTCTCGGCAGACCCAGCCGACAAAACCCTCTTCCAGGCCAAAGCGGATCTCGCGATGGACGTCAGAGGGATAGCCGATCTGGGCGGCGATGGCCAGGTCCTGCTGCTCCTCGTCCAGCAGCAGGATCGAACCGCGTTCGGCCGCCGCCACGCTCTCCACCGCCGAAGCCAGGATGGACTGCAGCAGGGTCGAGAGATCCTGCTGCTGCATGGCCACGTCCCGGCTGACCTCCAGAAGGGTATTGACCTGCCGCAGGCGCCGGCGCGTCTCCCCAAAGAGGCGGGCATTGTCAATGGCCACGGCGGCCTGGCCGGCGACGGTGGAGAGAAAAGCCAGGTCATCCCGATCAAAAGCATATTCCTGCGTATAGCTCTCCACGGCCACCACGCCGATCACACGGTCGGCGGCGATCATGGGCACGCCCATCCAGCAGCGCGAGGACTGCCCCACCACGTCAATATCGTGCTGCTCGTGAAAGACGTTCAACTCGGCCTGGCTGCCAAATAGGAGCGGCTGGCGATTGCGAATGAGGTAGCCGGTCAGCCCCTCGTCCACGCTCTGGCTCATGGGGGGTTGGCGCTCATTGGCGATAAAGTCCAGCACGGTCTCCCAAATCCGTTCATCCTCGTCATGGAGCGCCACATAAAAGTTGGTCGTGTCCAGGATGCGCCCCACCTGTTCGTAAATCGCCTGGGTGACCTGGTCCAGGTCCAGGGCCGAGGAGAGCTCCCGCCCGATCTCGTTGAGGATCGACAGCTCGGTGATGCGCCGCTCGCGTTCGGCAAACAAGCGAGCGTTGTCGATGGCAATCGCCGCCTGGGCCGCAATCGTAGAAAAGAGGGTCAGATCCTGCTCGTCGTAGAGGCGTTCCTGCTGATAGCTCTGCACGGCCATGACCCCGACGACCTTGTCGGCGGCGACCAGCGGCACGCCCAACCAGGACTTGGCCTTGTCCCCCAAGAGATCCTGCCCCCAGGAATGGTGCAGGTCCTCGTTCTCTGCGACAGTACGCAACAGCACCCGCTCGCGCTCGCGGATGATATAGCCGGTCAGGCCGGCGGTGATGGAATAGCGGGCCTGCGGTTGGCGCTCACCGTGCTCCAGGCAGAAAGCCAGGTTCCACTCGGTGTCCCCCGGATCATAGAGGGCAATGTGAAAGTTGGTCGTGTCAAACACCCGGCTGACCTGTTCGTGCACGGCCTCCAGCAGTTCCTGCAGGTCCAGGGAGGAAGAGAGGATCCGGCTGATCTCGTTGAGGATGGCCAGCTCGGCCAGGCGCTGCTCGCGCTCGCGGAACAAGCGAGCGTTCTGAATGGCCACGGCCACCTGGTTGGAAACCGTCAGCAGAAAATCCAGTTCCCGCTGGCCGTAGCGGGCCTCCTGGTAGCTCTGGGCCGCCATCACCCCGATCAATTCGTCACCCACGAGCACGGGCACGCCAACGTAGGAACGGGTGCGCTCCCCATCCCAGCCGGCCAGGTCGACGAATTCAACCGCGCCCTCCTCCACAGCCTGGCCGATGTTTTCCAGCAGCAATGGCTGGCGGTGCTGCACCACCCAGCCGGCCATCCCCTGAACCGGCCCTTCCTGTGGATCATAGAGAAAGGCCCGGTCCACCACGGGATGAAAGCGCAGTATTTCGCGCTCGGCATCATAGATGGCGATGTAAAAGCTCTCCACATCGAGCACGCGGCTCTCGGCCAGGCGCTCATAGATGGCCAGCAGGATCGCATCCAGATCCAAGGTCGAGGCCGTGGCCTGGCCGATACGGTTGAGCACGTTCAACTCGGCAATGCGCCGCTCGCGCTCTTTGAACAGGTGCGCGTTCTCCACGGCGATAGCGGCCTGGTTGGCAAAGATCTCCAGCGCCTCGACGCCCCGCCGGGCGGGACGCTGGCCATCAAAGGGGTTATCCAGCGACATGACGCCGAGCAAATCCCCCGCGCTGGAATACATCGGCACCAGGAGCATATCGTGGGGGTGCCACTCCGCCTCGGACAGTTCCTCCTCGAACTCCATGCCCGGAAAAACATAGCTTTGGGCGTCCTGAGGCGACAGGCCAGACTCCTCCGGGATAAAGTAAGAACGGCTGATGCGGAACTCGTCCTGGAAGAGCGCCTCATAGCTGGCCTTGGGAGGTCGGCTCTCCTGCATCCGCTGGAAATCATCCAGGGGGATGCCGGCACAGGCGACCCGTTCCAACACCTCGGGGTCTCTTTCCGAGACGATGCTAAAGAGAACCAGCCCAAAGCCCACGCTGCCCACCACACCATAGGCCACCTGGTCCAATAGATCGGAGAGGTCGCGGTCGGCGCGCAGGGTATTGCCAATGTCCAGGATCTCGCGCAACTGGTTGGCCCGTTGGCCCACCAATTCGCGCTGTTCTACCAACTCGCTGTGGCGCCGGGCGTTACCCACCGCCAAGGAGGCCTGCATGGCCAGAGTTTGGGCGAACTGCAGATCCTCCTCCCCATAGGCGGCGACATCGGCACTGAGCAGGTTGATCACCCCGGTCACCCGGCCCTCGTACAGAATCGGCACCGAAAGCGCCGAAGCGGTGCCCTCGTGCACGGAAATAGGCCGGCTGTCCTCTCGGGCGTCGGTGACGATATCGGGCTGCCCGGAGCGCAGCACATCATCCACCATACTGCGTCCCCGACCCAAGCGAAGCTGCCGCAGCAGACGGGCCTCTGCCTCGCTGTAGCCCATGTAGGCCGATGTCACTCGGAAGGCCCCGACCGACTCATCGTACATGGCAATATTCCCATGGGTAGAGGGGGTCACCTCAATCGCCTGCTCAACGATCAGCTTGAGGTTGTGTTCCAATTCCAGGGTCGTATTCATCTCCTGGCCGATGCGCTGCAGGGCGATCATCTGGTCGATCCGCCGGTGCAGGCGTTGGTCCGTCAACTCGTAGAGGCGGGCGTTATCGATCGCCACCGCGGCCTGGCGGGCCACCAGGGAAATCAGGCGCAGGTGATCCTGGGTAAAGGAGCCCACCTGCTGGCCCACAAGTTCCAAAGTTCCGATCAGGCGATCACCGATCATCATGGGGGCTCCCAGATAAGAACGGAACTCGCCGCTTTCAAAAGCACGCTCCCCCTTGGGGCGAACATCCTCAAAATTGATACAGTCCTCGATCAACAAGGGCTGCTGCTGCCGGCCCAGCCAACCGGTATAACCCTCCTCCAGCGTATAGACCTGGGCCGAAGCCGCTTCGGCCACCTGGCCCAGGATCACCTCAGAGACAAAGAGCTGGCGGTCCGCATCATAGAGGCAAATCTCGCCCCCACTGTAGGGGATCAAGCGCTGCAGGCCCTGGATCAAGGCGGACATGGTCTCCTGGAAGCCCAGGGCCTGGCCCAGCATCTGGCTAAAGGCCTGCAAATTGGACATCTGCTCGGCCGAACGGCGGGTTTCCTGGAACAAGCGGGCGTTGGCGATGGCCACTGCGGCCTGGTTGGCCAGGGGCAATAGCAACTGCAGATCTCTTTCGCCAAAGGTGGGCCCCCCGACCTCGTGCAGGACATCCAGAACGCCCAGGACCTCCTCACCATAAAAGAGCGGCACGGCTATCACCGCGCCCAGCCGCGTTTCCTCATAATGCTCCGAACGACCGCCAAAGGCGCTATAGTCGTCCACCAAGAGGGGTTCCCGGGACTGGGCCACCCGTCCGGCCATACCCTCACCCATCTGCAGGCGCGTACCGGTATATTGGGGGTCCAGGTTATGACTGGCGACCAGTTCCAGGAACTGCCGATTCCCCTCCAGCAGGTACACCCCCCCCATGCTGGCATCCAGCAGTTGCACCGCCCACTCGACCACGGAACGCAAAATATCGCCCATGTTGAGCTGTTGAGAAAGCTCCAGCGAGATCTCTTGCAGGGCGGCCAACTCGCGGGCCCGCTGCCGCTCCCGGGAAAACATCCGCGCGTTCTGCATGGCGATGGCGGCGTGCTCGGCCAGATGTTGCACAAAGTCCAGGCCTTCCTCGTCAAAAGCGGCCAGATGGGCGCTCTCCAGATTCAGAACCCCCAGGACCTCCTGCTCCATACTGATGGGAACGGCCAACTCGGACCCCGTCTTGCCCGTACTATCGGCGTAATCCGGATCCAGCGAGACGTCCTCCAACAGGACCGGACGATTGGTGCGTACTACCCGCCCGGTAATCCCCTCATCCAACGGCCAGAGCTCGCCCTCCTCCAGGAAGCGCTGCGCCCAGCTTTCCGGATAGCCCCGACTGGCCAGGACGCGCATACCATTCTGCTGCTCTGCTACCACCATCAGCGCGCCGACCTCGGCCCCGGTGAATTCCATGGCGTGATCCAAAACAAACTGGATGACCTTGTCCAGATCCAGGGTTCCAGAGAGCTCCCGGTCGATCTGCTCAATGGCGCTGAGTTGGTGGACCCGCCGCTCCAGTCGTTGGCGCACCTGGTCGTAGAGGCGGGCGTGGTCCAACATTGCCGCGATCTGCGGCATGGCGGCCATCAGAATCTCTTGATCCTCGCGGCTAAAGTTGTTCTTTTCCGGGGAGGACAGTTCCAACGTGCCGACCAGGCGATCGCCCAACAGCAGGGGCACCCCTAGATAGGAGGTAAAGGCCAGGTCGTCCTTGGGGCGGACCCGTTGTTCCGCCTTGACGTCGGGGATCCACAGCGGCTGCCGGTGCACTACCATCCAACCGCTATAGCCCTCCCCCGGCGCATAGCGCATCTCACGCCGGATATAACCCTCCGGGGTAAAGAGACTACGGCTGACCAGGCAGCCATCGGCGCCCTCCCAGAGGGTGATCTCGCCCTCGGCAAAGGGGATCACCTGCTGCAGGGAGCGAAAGGCCTGCTCCATCAGGCGGTCCAATTCCAAGGTCGCGCTGATGGAATTGGCCACCCGCTGGACGACCTCCAATTCGCGGGAGCGGCGTCGTTCCAATTCGTGCCGGCGCTGCACACGGCGCACTGTCTGGGCCATCAGGCCGCCAAAGAGGCCGATACCGACCCACAAGGACCCCTGGGTAATCAGGGCCAGGTTGCGCGCTTCTTCAAAGGGGAAGGCCAGCGGTCGGATCAGCAACAGGATCGCCGCGTAGGAGCCGGTCGCGGCCAGGGAGACCAAAAAGCTGCCCAAGAAACCAAAGCGCAGGGCCGCCGAGAGGATAATCAGGTAAAAGAGTTTGTCATAGGGCGTACTGCGCAGCGCCGTCCCCGGGGCCGGGGCCAGGTAGAGCAGCCAAAAGACAAAGAAAATATCGCCCAACTGCAAGAGCACACTGAGCAGCAGCGGAAAGCGCTTCCAGCGCCACAGAACCAGGAGCAGGATAACGCTGACCCCCAGCAGCGCAAAGGCCGTATAATTGACCTGTTGTACGGCCTCACCCACATAGGGAGGAAAAAAGAAGTTCAATGCCAGCACAAAGAGGGCCAGGGCCAGGCGCACCCAGACCGCCAGCCTCTCACTGGTGGCAACGTCCTCCGCGGGCACAAACCATGTTTTCAACCAACTTTTCAGCAGGCGCCCCATCGTCCTCGCCTCCTGTTACAGCAGCAGCGCCGACTGCAACAGGTTCTGTCTAGGCAAAAGCAATCCGCTCACCCTCTTGGATCTGGCGGGCCTTTTGCCGCACCTCGGCCGCGACCTCGGTCAACTCGCGAATATCGCTAAAGGAACGCTTGGTCCCATCGATAACGCCGACGATCAAATGCATCAACGGCACGTGTTCTTCCTCGCCCTTTTCATTGCTGATCACAATGTAGCCGACCTTGCGATCGCGATAGTCATAGAGGCTGCCGATGCGCGCATCAAACTGTTTGATCAAATGCTCGCAAATGGGCCGAACCCGGTCGGGGGTTGTGGCCAGGATAAAATCACTGCCCCCAATGTGGCCAATAAAATCATCCGGCCCCCCTAGTTCGTCAATGGCCTCGTTGAGAAAGAGAGCCACAAAGCGCAGGGCATTGTCGCCGGCCACAAAGCCGTACTTTTCCGTAAAGGGGGGAAAGTGTTCTAGGCCAATGGAAGCCAAAGCCCAATCGCGCCGGGTCAGGATCACCTTGAGTTGATCCTCAATCAGCTTGCTGCCCGGCAAACCCGTGGTGGGGTTGGTGAGATTCAGGAAGGAGGCCCGTTCCAGGGCGCGGTCCACGCGCAAGTGCAATTCTTCGATATCAAAGGGCTTGACGATATAGTCATCGGCACCCATCTGAAAGCCCTGGATCTTGTCACTCTTTTCGCCCCTGGCGGTCAGAAAGATGATAGGGATATGCTTGGTGCGCAGGTTGGCCCGCAGGGCATCACAGACCTGAAAGCCGTTCATGTCGGGCAGGTTCACGTCCAACAGGATCAAATCTGGACGCTCCTTGCTAGATAGGTCCAGCCCCTGCGCCCCCCGCGTTGCCACGACCGCCTCATAGTTCTTTGAGGAAAAAAAGATCTGCAAAAGGCCGGCGATATCTGGAGCGTCCTCCACAATCAGGATCTTTTGCTTAGGCATATCCTTCCTCCAAAACAAGTATGACAAACCCCACGCAAGACACAGGCCCCCCCCCCGACAGGATCAGGCCGGCCGATCCGCTTCGGACGACTCCTCAGCCGCTTCAGCGGTCGCACCCTCCTCCTCCTCCGACGACCCTTCAGCCCCCTGCTTGTGCAAGTCCACCTCTTTGCTGTATATCCAACGATAGCCCTGGCTCTGCTCCTTGGAAAGGTTGCGCGTAATCACGTGCGACTGTTCCGGAGAGACCAGCACCGAGCCCGATTCGATCGAGCGGGCCGGATAGATGACAAAACCCGATCCTATTTTGACGTCGTGACCCACACAGCCCCCCAGAACCGGCAGGCCGGCCTCCAACAGTTCCCCCTTGTGCCAAATACGAATCGGTTTGCCCAACAGGTTAAAGTCCGTAAAGACGTTGTTGGCCCCAATAAAGCTGTTCCGCCCCACGACACAGAGCTGGAGGCAGGTGTTCTGGGCCACCATCGAGTTCTCCATAAAGGCCGTCATAAAGAGGGCGGCCCGAAAGGGCAGGTAACAGTAATCGCTGACCACGCTCAACATCACTTGACTGCCCTGCATCACGGTGACATTGTTCCCGATCAGGCTGTTGGTAATGACCGCACCGGCCCCAATATGCACATTGTTGCCAATCACCGTGGGACCCTGAATCAAGGCCGAGGGGTCGATAGAACAGTTCTTGCCCACCTTGACCACCTCGGAAGTCGAAAGAAAATGCTTTCGCTCCAAAATGGCCCGCAGCGCGATGCGTATCTTGACCCGCCAGCTCTCCTCGGCCTCCTGCTCCTGAATCCGGCCCCAACAAAAAACCCCAAAGGGCACATTGGCCATCCAGATGTGCAGCCAACTCTCAATAGAAAGAAACGTCCGCCAGGGAACCTGAAAGATCAGATCTCCCATATTGGGCGCCATATAACTCGGAATATGGTAGTAGCCCATCTCCCGCGGCAGGGTATCCATGACCAGCGGCTCTGGCTCCCCCTCAAAGCCCTGAGGATAATAATACAACTCGGCCACATAACGATCGCCCTGTCGCCGGATACCCTCCTGCAATCTCAGAGCGTGGGCCGCAATCGAGGCGTCATCCAGAGCAAAGGCAATCTGGCACGGCCGCCCCCGCTCCCGGGCCCGCTGGACAAAGGTGTCAATCAACGGGGCGTTGAAAAAGAGATTATCTCGATGGATCAACAGCTCGCCCTTGAAGGACGGAATCTCCTCGAGACAATCCACCTCAATCTCGCCCTCGCAGTAGCGGGCCAAGAGATCACGCTGCAACAGCCAAAGCGGTTTGTTCAAGATGCGCAAATCCCGAGCGGCTTCGTTAAAGGGAGGGATAGGCTCTGTCACCTTGAGGATGACCCGCCGCATTTTTGCTGTGCCCTGTTCAGCACGTGACGACTTGATTCTTCCAGCTTTGCTCATCGTATGTCGGGATCCTAGATGCACGCAAGGCAGGCCAATTACAATTCGCTTACACCGGCGCTACCGCTCCGGTTGGCGCTGCTCAGTCCAAAGGGTCTTTATCTATCGCAAATGTGCAAGTCGGATCCCCAGTAGCACGACACTCAATCTCCTCTACCCGAAAATTCTTCCCACTCGAAACCCAGCGCAGGCTTTCCTCAATGATCCCCCGCGCAATGTGGCAACAAGGAGTCTCGGAATGGCGATGCCAGCAAACAGGACATTTCTCGATTACGTAAAGAAACTGGCCTTTTTTCTCCTCCACGTGGGTAGGCTGATCGCTAAAGCGGTCAAAGGTCTGGGCCACCGCGTTGAGCGCGATCTTGAGTTTCATGCCCAAGGGCATCAGCTTGAGGGCGAGATCGGCCATGCCGAGCAGAGGACCAAACTCCTTGAGTCCAAAATTAAACGCCACCCGGCCTGCACGCAGTTCCATCCCCCGGGCGCCCCGTTGACCGTACATCGTCTCCAGCGCCTGACTGGTAGTAGAGAGTTCGCTAAAGGAGTACTCCCGGCGCAAATCGTTGGGAGGATAGTTATTGACCCTTTCCCTAAGTCCTGCCATATTGAGCAGGGCATTCACCCCATTGCGCCCCATTACCTCTTCCAGCGCCTCCAAATATAGCCGGCCAATCTTGTTGGGATAATACCGTTCCGGCTCTGCCTCACCAGCGGCATCGGAGCTAAAAACCCTGTCCTCGGCCCGCTCTTCGGTCATTGGCGCCTCCTCGCAATAAAGATGGTCCCACTACTGGGGTACGGTCCATTCTGGTTGCTATTGTACACGAAATTGTCCTGTTCGTCAACAAAACATCGTTACAGATTAGAGAAATTCGGTGACCGAAACCTGGGTATAGATCTCGGCCGCCTCCAATTCCTTGAAAAATGCCTCCGGATCCAGCGCCAGCTCCGGCGGATAGACCCCCGCAGGCACCCGGCCCTGGGCCAGCCAGATGGCCGTCCTGGCCGGGGCCACCCCGGTGGGCAGGGCCCCCTTGCAGGTCAATGTCCCCAGCCGATAGGTCCGGGCCTGGTCCCCGCAGGTTCCCCGGACCTCGGTGACAATCTCCTTGGTCCAATGGGGCGGCCGGTTTTGGGCCGGGGCCAGAAAGGCGCTGATCGGGGGCACATAGGCCGACATCATGTGCACCAACAGATCGCGCGGCACCACCTGCCGGCCGCCCAGCTCCACCGGCTCCCGGCCGGCAAAGCCAAACTCGGCCAGAACGCCGATCTTTTGCACCACCTCCGGGGCCATGCCCCAGTAGTTGATCTTGAAAAAGCACTCTTGGACGCCCTTGTCCCGAAAGCTCAGGGGCAGGGTGGCTACCTCGGAGTGCAGGGAAAGGTGCATGGGCCGCAAGCCCAGCGGCGCGGTGAACCAGTAATCCTCGAACTCGCTCAAGGGCTCGCAGGCCACAAACTCGCCCCGCCGATAGACCATGGGGGACAGGGTCAGCTCGTCCAGAATGGTCGGTACGGCGTAGGTAAACTGCACCTGGTCCGGCGGAGGGGGCAGAATGCCATCGTAAATGTGGATGTACTCGATCGTGTCCAGCCGATCGGCGGCGTAGCGGGCCTGCAGGTTAGGCACCCCCGGCGCAGAGCCCATGCCCAAAACAGCGCTCACCCCGGCCTCGGCAAAACGATCGCTCAGGGCCAACTGTTTGCGCGTGGTATGAAACAGCCCGCCCATATCGGTGTAGGGCACACCGGCCTCCAAACAGGCCTCCATCACCGCCAGGTTGAAATAATAGACGGTGGCGTTGAGACAGGCCGCCGCCCCACCCAGCACAGCGGACAACTGCTGCGGATCGGTCACATCGACCCGCTCCAGACGAATCTTGGGACTGCCGATGGCTTTGGCCACCCGCCGGGCCGCCTCCAGGTCGCAATCGGCAATGACCACCTCCTGCACCCGCCGGTCGCCGGCCAGATCCTGCACCGCGATACAGCCCATGTTGCCCGCACCACCCAGGACGACGATTTTCATCCGCCTACTCCTTTGCTTTGTCGACATTGCCCCGGACGGACACTTCCGTCCCAGCTTACCGATGCGCCTGCCTGTCCTCCGTCACCGGCTAAAGCCTCGACTCCAAATCGGCGCGCGGCCGCTACGGAACGACATCGACCGCCCAGCCCAGGCCCAATTCCTGCAGCGTGGCCGGGGTGGGCCGGCCGTCCTCGTCCCAACCGGCCATGGCATAGTACAGCGACCGGGCCCGCTCCAGCTCCTGCCGATCAAGCGCCAACCCGTCGCTGGCCCCACCCTGCAGCGGCTCGAACAACCGGGCCGGCAGGCGATCCTCGGCCCGCCCCAGGCCCTCGCGGCTGTTGAACAGCCGCTGCATGTTCAACCGGCGCCGCCCGACCTGCATCAACTCCCACAGGCTGGCGTTCCAACCGGTGACCGCCCGCACCAACTCCACCAACTGCATCGGCCCATAAAGATGCCAGGAGGGGCCCCAGACAAACTGGCACACGCTGACACTGTCCAGCAGACTGTAGAGGTACTGCGTATAGAGGGCAAAGCGCACCTTTTCAGCCCCCAGGCTGCGCTCGGGCTGTGGGTCCAGCAGATCGAGGGCGGCCATGCGCTCGGCATAGCCCGCATAGTCCCCCTCGTAGGCCGAGTCGTGTTCGCTGGATTGGTGATCGGCCCCAAAGGGGTTGACCGCATAGATCAGCCCCAGTGATCGCTTGACCTGGGGCATGTGCGCGGGCAGTTCGTGATCCTTGACCGTCATGGCCAGGGCCTCCGCCTCCGGTCCCAACTTGCGGGCCAGGCGGGCCGAACCCTCGGCCAAAAGGTCTCCCAAGCCCTCGCGACGGGCAATACGTTCCACCATGGCCACCATGGCCCCGGCCTGGCCAAAACGCAGCTCCAGCCCGCCGGTATCCTCCAATGTCAGCAGTCCGCGCTCGAAACACTCCATGGCCAGGGCGATGGTCGCCCCACAGGCGATTGTATCCATCCCGTAGCGATTGCAGAGCTCGTTGGCCTTGGCGATCGCCGCCAGGTCGTCCACGGCACAGTAGGAGCCAAAGGTGGCCAGGGTCTCGTACTCGGGGCCGCCATAGTGGGGATCGACCTGAAAGGGGCCCTCCTCCACCGCCACCACCCGCTTGCAGCGCACGACGCAGGCGTAACAGGTATCGCGCTTTTGCAGGATCGTATCGTGCATCGTCTCGCCGCTGATGCGCTCAAAGCCCTCAAAGGAGCCGCTGCGCCAGTTATGGGTGGGCAGGCCCCCGGCGGCGTGCTGGTAGGCAAGCACCTCCGCCGTGCCGTACTGGCCCATGCCGGCAATGTCCGAATCGGAAAAGTGGTCCCGGCCCCAACGGGCCAGCGCCCTGACCGCCTCGGCATCGTGCAACTGCGGGCGCTCCCGGCCGCGCACGGCGATGGCCTTGAGCCCCTTGGAGGCCATGACGGCGCCCATGCCGGTGCGCCCGTGGGCCCGGTTGGACATGTTGATCAGGTTGGCAAAACGCACGCCCCGCTCGCCGGCCGGCCCGCACTGCAGCACCTGCACCCGCTCGTCGTCCAGCTCCCGGCGGATGGCCGCCTCGGCCGGCCCCGTCTGCTGGCCCCAGAGAGGATCGGCCGGACGCAGTTCGGCCTGGCCATCGTGCAGCCACAGATACTGCGGCTGCGAGGACCGCCCCACCACCACGACGCCGTCAAAGCCGGCGAACTTTAACTCGGCCGGCCAAAAGCCGCCCGCCTGCGAATCGCCAATCGCCCCGCTCAAGGGGGAGCGGGCGTTGGCGCTGGCCCGGCTCTGGCCCGAGATCGGCGTCCCGGTCACGGGGCCGGCAAAGACGGTGAGTACGTTGTCCGGCCCCAGGGGGTCGGCGCCCGCCGGCATGCGCTTGAGGATATAGTACGTCCCCATGGCGCTGCCGCCCAGGTACTTGCGATAGAAAGCATCGTCCGGCTCCTCGACCTCCAGCCGGCCGGCCGTCAGATCGACGTGCAAAATCCGTCCACAGTATCCTTTGGGCATAGTGCACCCCCCTTTGTACACGCTTTCGTAAATTTGCGCCGCATTGTGCTACAGAACCCTTGGAATATACAAGACCCAACGTGCGAACGGGTTAACGTTCTAACGTTTCAACGCATTTGGGACCTGACCTCCTTGACCGCAGCCTCAAAGCGAGTCAGGGTCTCGGCAATGACCTCCTCGTCGTGGCCGTAACAGAGAAACCAGGGCTCCCGGCCATCACAATCGGGCATCACGCCGTGTTCGATCAGGGCCATGACCAGTTCCTCGTAGAGCGCGTCGTCGCCGGCGCAGTAGGCTCGAAAGTCCTGGGGCGGCTCCTCCTGGCCCAGGATGTAGCTGAACATCGGCGGCAGCCCGGTCATGCAGTGGGGGATGCCGGCCCGGTTCAGGATTGCGTCGATGCCGCCGCTCAGGGCCTGGCCGCGCTCGTAGATCGTCTCGATGACGGCTTCGCTCTCCAGGATGCCCAGGGTCGCCTCGGCCGCGGCCACCCCCACCGCGTTGCCGGTGTAGGTGCCGCCGTGGGCCACCCCACCCCCCTCGATGATGTCCATCACCCGGGCACTGCCCCCAATGGCGGCGATGGGGAAGCCATTGCCCATGGCCTTGGCATAGGTCACCAGGTCCGCCCGCACGCCAAAGTACTCCTGCGCCCCGCCCAGGGCGATGCGAAAGCCCGTCTTGACCTCGTCAAAGATGAGCACGATGCCGTACTCGTCGCACCACTCGCGCAGCTTTTGCAAAAAGCCGGGCCGGGCGGGAATGCCGGCCGCATTGCCCAGAACCGGCTCCACCATGATGGCGGCCAACTCGTGCCCGCAGGACTTGAGGGTACGCTCCAGTATCTCCAGGTCGTTAAAGGGCTGCACGACGACGTATTGGCGCAGACCCACGGGAATCCCCGAACTGGTCGCGGCAGGAATGGGATGGTGCCGCGAGCCCAGGGCGCCGACCGGCGACGAGGCCGTGCTAAAGAGGGCATAGTCGTGCATGCCGTGGTACTGGCCCTCGAACTTGACAAAGCGCTCCCGCCCGGTATAGGCGCGGGCCAGGCGCAGGGCGTGCATGGTGGCCTCGGTGCCCGAGTTGGCCAGGCGCACCTTGTCCACGCCGGTGATCCGGCAGATCTGCTCGGCCAGGCGGACCTCCGCAGGGGTCGTCCAGGCAAAAATGGTGCCCCCCAAAATGGCCTCGGCGACCCGCTCGGTCACCACGGGGTGGGCGTGGCCCAGGAGGACGGGGCCAAAGCCCAGGCGATAGTCGATGTAGCGGTTGCCGTCGAGGTCCCAGATGTAAGGTCCCTCCCCCCTGCTCACCACCAAGGTATTCTCCGGGCCCCAGTAGCGAAAGTTCGAGTTGACACCATAGGGGATGAACTGGCGGGCCTTTTGGTATGCGGCCCTGGTCTTGCTCAACTCGCGTGCCATAGTTTTCTCCTCTTTTCGTTCGAGGCAGGCAGCCCCACCTGCACCTCTCTTTACAGCTCGCTGTGCGGCTCCAATGCCGCCCGGCGCTGCGCACTCTCCTCGGCCAGCCGCTGCAGCAGGCGCGCCACGCCCCGCAGGGGCATGTTGGAGGCCGCCGCCCGATAAAAGCGGACGGCCCGCTCCTCCAACGCCAGGGCCTGCTGCAGGGGACCGGCCCCGGCCGGCAGCTCCAGGCCATAGTCCGCCCGATCCAGACCTTGAATCGGCTCCAAAATCATCTCCTGCACGCCCTCTCGGCGGGCCCGCTCCAGCCGGCCCTGCCGCTTGCGCGTCTGCCGGGCCAGCTCTTGGAACAGCTCGGATGAATCAGCCCCGGCCTCGGATTCGTACAGGGCCGCCGCCTGGGCCTCGATTTCCAGGGCAAAGCCCAGGATCGCCCCAAAGGTCCCCAAGGTCATGGCCACCTCCTGCGAGAGATCCAGGTTTCGCAATCTGGGAGATTCTTCGCTTCGCCGCCCACGGCGGCTCGCTCAGAATGACAGCCACTCTTCGGACAGCATGCTAGAACCACCGCTTGATCACCACCTTGCGGTCCGTAAAGAACTGGATGCCGTCGCGGCCCTGGCCGTGCAGGTCGCCAAAAAAGGAATCCTTCATCCCGGCAAAGGGAAAGGTGGCCATCGGCGCGGCAATGCCGATGTTGATGCCCACATTGCCGCAGCGAACGCGGTACTTGAACTCGCGGGCCCACCGACCGCTCGAGGTAAAGAGCGAGGCGGCGTTACCGTAGGGCAGCCCTGCAATGACCTCCAGGGCCTGCTCGAAATCGTCCACCGCTACAATGCCCAAAACCGGGCCAAATATCTCCTGCCGGGCGATGGCCATGTCCGGGCTCACCCCGTCAAAAATGGTGGGGCCGAGGAAATGACCCTGCGGATAGTCCGGCACCCGCACCCCGCGGCCGTCCAAGACCAGGCGCGCCCCCTCCTCCAGCCCCAGATCGATGTAGCCCAGGATGCGTTCCAGGGACTGGCCCGAGACCACCGGGCCCATCTGCACACCCTCGTCCAGCCCATAGCCCAGCTTGAGGCGGGAGGCCGCCTCCACCAGGGCCTCCCGGAGGGGCTCGTACACCTCGCCCACGGCCAGCACCAGCGCCCCGGCCAGGCAGCGCTGGCCGGCCGTGCCAAAGGCCGAGGTCAGAATGGAGGCCACCGTCTTGTCCAACACGGCATCGGGCAGCACCACCAGGCAGTTCTTGGCCCCGGCCTGGCACTGGGCCCGCTTGCCATAGGCGGCGGCGGTCCTGTAGATATAGCGTCCCACCGGCGTCGAGCCCACAAAGGAAACCCCGACCACGTCCGGATGGGTCAGCAGGACGTCGACCACGTCCCGGCCCCCGTGGACCAGGTTGACCACCCCGGGCGGGAAATCCACCTCGTCCAGCAGCTCGTAGAGCCGGCTCTGGCTGATCGGGCAGCGCTCGGAGGGCTTGACGATGTAGGTGTCGCCGCAGGCCACGGCATAGGGCAGGAACCAAAAGGGCACCATGGCCGGAAAGTTAAAGGGGGCCACGCAGCAGAACACCCCCAGGGGCTGGATGACCGTCTCCTCGTCAATGCCCAGGGCGATATCCTCCGCATTGTAGCCCATCATCAACGAGGGGATGCCGGCCGCGACCTCGACGTTCTCGATCGCCCGCCGCACCTCGCCGCGGGCTTCGTCAATGATCTTGCCGTGCTCCAGTACAATGGTCCGGGCCAGGTCCTCAAAGTTCTCCTCCATCCGCTCCTTGAGGCGAAACATCGTGCGGGCCCGCACCAGCGGCGGCGTCTCGCGCCACTCGCCAAAAGCGTCCTGGGCCGCCGCCACGGCTTGATTGACCTCATCCACGGTGGAAAAGGGCACCCGGGCCAGCAGCTCTCCCGTGGCCGGGTCGCGCACCTCCTGCAAATGCTCAGAACTGGAGGCCAGCCAACGACCGTCGATATAGTTCCTGAGCGTCCCAAATTGCATAACGAGCCTCCTCTGACTGGCAAATATGGGGGGACTCTTGCTACGCCGATATTGTACCAGATTTCAGCCCTCTACGCTAACGGGCCACGCACCGCTATAGGCCCCATCGGCAATCTCCAGCGCGCCGTCCAGCACGGCCAGGCCCTCGGCGATCTGATCGGCTGTGATGCAAAGGGGCGGGACGACAAAGAGCCAGTTCCACCTAAAAGCTGCATAGAGTCCGTGTTCGCGCAGGTAGTGGATCAGTTGGCGCATCAGGCCCAACTCGGAGGGCGGGGCATTCCAGGGCGCCAGCGGCCGGCGGCTCTGGCGGTCCTGGACCAATTCGAGCACCCAGAACAGCCCGATCCCCCGCATCTGGCCCAGCGCGGGATGGCGCAACTGCAGCGCCAACAAGCCCTCCGCCAACTGCGTCTCCATGCGCCGGCAGTGCTCCAACAGGCCCTCCTCCTGGTAGACCCGGAGCACCGCCGCGGCGGCGGCGCAGCACAGGGGGTGCCCGCTGCCGGTCAGCCCAGCCCAGAGCACGTGATCCTCAAAGTGCCCGGCGATGCGCTCGGAAACCAGGACCGCGCCCAGGGGCAGGTAGCCCGAGGTCAGGCCCTTGGCCATCGTGATCATGTCCGGCGCCACACCCCAGTGGTTCACAGCGAACCACTCCCCGGTGCGGCCAAAGCCGCTCATCACCTCGTCCGAGATCAACAGGATGCCGTACCGGTCGCAGATTTCGCGCAGGCGCGGCCAATAGTCCACGGGCGGCACCAGGATGCCGTTGGTGCCGCTGACCCCCTCCATCAGTACCGCGGCGACGTTCTCCGGCCCCTCGAACTGGATGACCTGCTCGACGTGCTCCACGCATTCCCGCCGGCAGTACTTGGGGTCCTGCCCGAAAGGGCAGCGGTAGCAGTACGGGTCGAGCACCCGCACAATCCCCGGGATGCCTGGCTCCACCGCCAGCCGGCGGGGGTCCCCCCCAGCGGACAGGGCCCCGTAGGTCGCCCCGTGATAGGAGCGGTAGCGGGTGACGATCTTGGAACGACCGGTCACCAGGCGGGCCATCTTGATGGCGTTCTCGTTGGCCTCGGCCCCCCCCAGGGTGAAAAAGCTCTTTTTCAGGCCGGCGGGGGCGATGCCGGCCAACAGCCGCCCCAGCTCGCCCCGGACCCGGGTGGCCATCGAGGGCGCCGCATAGGCCAGCTGCGCGGCCTGCTCCTGGATGGCCCGGATCACCTGGGGGTGCCCGTGGCCAATGTTCACATTCATCACCTGCGAGGCGAAATCGAGGTAGCGCTTTCCCGAGGCGTCCCAAAAATACACCCCCTCGGCCCGCACGATGGGGATGGGGGCGATCTGCCCCTGGGCACTCCAGGAGAACAGGGTGTACTCGCGGTTCAGCCGGACGATCTCTTCCGACATGGCCCCACTCCTCCCCGCCTAGCCCAGCACCTGGTAGCTCTCTACCCGCTCGTGGATCTCGATGCCCCGCCGGCCCAGCTCGCGAAAAAAGGGCAGGGGGTCGATGGCCACCTCGGGCGGCACGACGCCGCGCGCCGTCACCTCGCCCCGGGCGATCATCTGCACGGCGATGCTCAGGGGAATGGCGATATTCTTATAGTAGGCCGCCGGCCCGCCCCAGCTCTCCTGCGGGGGATGGCGGTTCCAGAGCCGGACCTTGACCTGATTGCCCTCGCGCCGGCCCCAGACCTCCACCAGCAAGCCATAGGCCCAGAGCGGGTTCTGCTGGTTCTCGGGCAGTTGGATGAGCACCTGGTGCACCAGGTCAAAGGGCGTGGTCTCGACGCCCTGCACGGCGATCCTTTCCCGGCTGTAAAAGCCGTTCTCCAACAGCGAGCGCACCAGGCGCATCACGTGCGGCGGGAAACAGCCGTGCACCGAGACGGCCCTGGCCCCCAGGCTCTGGGGCAGGGTGCGGGTCTCGGGGTGGGGGATGTAATAGACCTCCTGCTCGCCGATGGGGCCGGGGAAGGTCACCCGGCGCGCCCCGGCAAAGGGGCCCACGGCGTGGAACTCGCCGTCCGCATAGTACAGGCGCGAGGGAATGGTGGGGTCAAACTCCCAGAGCAGGGTGATCAGCAAGCCCATGGAGGGAGCCGCGCAGCGAAAGGCGGCAAAGTTGATCTGGATCTCGTCCACCTCGT
>JAFGKG010000142.1 GCA_016928715.1 Chloroflexia bacterium | reverse complement strand
TGGCCGTCGGCGGGACGGGCGTGGCCGTCGGCGGGACGGGCGTGGCCGTCGGCGGGACGGGCGTGGCCGTCGGCGGGACGGGCGTGGGGGTGGGCGTGCTGCCGGCGAACCAGGTCAGGATATGGTCCATTACCGCGCTGCGGCTGGAGGCCGAGTTGACGGCCTCAAAGCCAAAGGAGAAATAGACGACCTTGTAGGCGCCCGACCAGCGCAGGCCGCCCCAGCCGTAGGAGCCGTCATAGTCATAGACGCCCACGGCGCCGCTGCCCAGGCCGATCTCGGAGGGATAGTTCTGGTTGCCGGCGCCATCGCCGCCCGAGATATTGATATTGACCCCGGACAGGATGTCATAGCCGGTCAGCCCGTAGGTATTGGTATCGTCATTGACGTAGGAGGCGTGCAGGTAGCTGCCGTAAAAGGCGTCGGTGCGGATATCGTAGCCGATGTCCTGGCCGCTGATAAAGAGGTTGCCACCGGCGTTTAGGTAGCTGGCCAGATTGGACTGGTCGGTGCTGGTGAGGGTGGTGGACCAATCGCTGCCGGTGAACCAGATGACGCTGTCGTACAATTGCAGCGTCGCGGCGCTGGGGCTGCCCTGGCTGCTGACGGTCCAGACGTCATAGCCATAGCCCAGGGCATTGAGGGCGGCGCTATAGTAGGACTCGTAGGCAGCGCCGTTGTCGTCGTCCACCAGCAGGAGGCCGGCCGGCACCGGGGTGGGGGTGGGCGGTGCGGGGGTCGGGGTCGGGCCTGAGGCCTGGTACTCGACATAGTTGGCGCCATAGCCGACCTGCGAGGTGCCATAGGTAATGCGCATGTAGCCGCTCTCGCCCCAACTGGGGCCCCAAGAGTTGCGCAGGATCCAGACGCCGTCGCTGTCGTCCCAGCCCACCAGCACGATGGCGTGGTTCACGCTGGTGCAGCCCGGGCCAGAAAAGATGCCCCCGCCGTAGGACTGGAAGGAGGTATTGACACAGACGGCAGCCGCCACCGGGCCATGGTCATAGATCGCCTGCTTGATATCGGTTGTGGACGGCACACTGCTACTGCTGCCCACGTATTCCCAATTGGTGATGGTCTCGTGGTGGGTATGGGGCGGATTGCAGGGGTCGTCGGCGGCGGTGTAGGGAAAGTCGGCCTCATAGACGGCGCCGGCGGCGGGCTCACTCGGCGGAACCTTCCACTCGTGATAGTCGTGGGCCCACCAGCCGCCATCACAGCCCCAGCCATCGGTATTGCAGGAGACCAGGTACTGCTCGGAGAGATCGCGGGTAATGCCGTCTTGGATGAGAATCTGGGACTCCAGGGGGCCCACCGTGCCAAAGGCCCAGCAGCTGCCGCAGCTCCCCTGATTCTTGACCGGGGTACAACCGTTCTGGTCGCACCAGTCAAAGGACGATGGCAGGCTGTCCGGCGCCCCCATATCGACAGCGGGGGCTGCGGGTTGAGCCGGCTCGGGTTCAATGACCCCGCTGCTTGGCTCCAGGACTTGGACATCTAGTGAATAAGTCTTGGCCGGCCCCAAAGAGGCCTCCCAGGGACGATGGTAGACTAACCGGAGGGTGGTCTCGCCCTGGCTGACACCGGCAAAGCGCAGCACCTGGGTACCTGGTGCACCGAGCAGGCCGGACTGGGGCAGCCATTCGGACGTTCCTACCTGACGCAAAATGCGCTGATCCAGGCCGCTTACCTGCCAACTGTAACCGGTAGAGGGATTGCTCTCCAGGTTGAGAACGATGACTTGATCGGCCTTTAGCTCAATCCGGCTGCCATCTTTGTCCTCGGTCAGCCGGATCTCGTCGGGGTTGGGCGGGGCAGCAGAAGGGGAGGCCAGCACAGGAATCCCGCCGATCAACAACAGGGCCAGAACCCCCAAGGTAATGAGAGCGGTAACGTTCTTGTTCATCCTTTTTTTTCCTCCTTGTGGAATATGGGAAGGGCTATTCCAGGGTAGAGCCCGCTTAAACAAGCGGTCGAGCAGCTAGGTCATACCTGCACCTCCTGTACAACTTGTAGGTTGGGTTGAAGTTTATGATGGGATTCCTGTACGAACCATTGTAGTATAAAGAAGGGGTTTTGTCAAGAAAGAACAAGCGGGTCAAACGGTGGGGTTCTAAAACAGGCGCAGGAGGAGGGGGATCAGGCCCAGGAGGGCGAGCAGGATCAGGAACAAGAGGCCCAGCAGAACGCGATTGGGGAAAGGGACGGATGTTTCTACGGGAGTTTCCTGCTCAGTGACCTTGGCGGGCGCCGCCTTGGCGGCCGGCGTCGGGCAGGACTGGGGCTCTGGGGACGGGTCGACCGGGCTGAACGAGGGCGTCCCGGCCAAAAGCTCGTCGTCAGGCCCTGGTCCAGGAGCACAGAGCAGAGCGGCAGCGACCTCTCGGGGGGAAAACCCCTGCGTCTGGGCCGCTCTGGCCGGGATCGGGGCGGGCCGCTCGGTCGAGGGGGTCTCGGCGCTGGCGCTTGGCGCCAAACGGGGCCGGCCCCCCGGTGACGGTGCTTGTGCGGCCTGGTCGGCCGGCCTGGCCCAGCGCCGGGAAGGCGCAATCCAACTGGCCGCCCCGAATTGACCCGGGATGCCCCCGGGCCGCAGACGCAGGGGACAGCGGACGACCTCCTGGCGCAGTGTGCTCAGGTGTTCCTGGATCGCCTCATTGAGGGCGGTGACAAAAGCGGAGGCGCTGCCCGGTCGCTGGCGGGGATCTTTTTCCAGGGCCTTTTGTAGCACTTGTTCCACGCTGGGGGGCACCTGAGGATTGTACTGCGACAGGGGTGGCAGGGGTTCAAAAACGTGTTGCATCAGCAGCGCCAGGGGGGGCGTGGCGCCGTAGGGGGGCTGGCCGGCGAGCATCTCATAGACCACGATACCCAGCGCGTACAGATCGCTGGCCTGGCCCGCCACCCGGCCCTGGGCCTGTTCTGGTGAGAGATAGGTCGGCGAACCCAGAAGAAAGCACCCTCCATCCAGCGAGGAACTGCGGACCGCCCGGATCAGCCCAAAATCGGTCAGGGTCACCTGGTCCCGCTCGCCAATCAGGATATTGGAGGACTGGACGCCCTGGTGGACAAGACCGAGCGCGTGCACATAGTCCAGGGCCGCCCCCGCCGGGGCAATAACCGGAACGATCCAGGTCAAGGGCACGGGCCGCCACTTTTGAACGAGCATAGAGAGCGGGACCCCCTGCACATAGTCCATCACAAAATAGTAGAGCGGAGGCGTCTGCCCTGTTTCATGGACACGGACCAGGTGGGGATGTTTCAACTGAGCCGCCTGCCGGGCTTCCTCGAGAAAACGATGCACAAAGGCACGGTCCAGGACAAAGCGAGGGTTCAGCACCTTGATGGCGACGTATTGGGAGGAACGTGTATCCAGTCCTTTATAGACGGCACCGAGCTGCCCCTGGCCGATCTTTTTGACAATTTGATAGGACCCCAGGAGTACTCCGGTGGGCAGATCCATGGATCACCTTCCTGTAGCACATACCGCGCCTGGACAAGCACTCTGCCCGCATTATACCTGGCCTGGGCAGGTCGGGCAGGCAAAAACGATTACAGGGCTATTACTCCAGCAAATTATCTTGACGCTACGGGGCGAACCTGTTACAATAGCAGGCGTGTAAATCTTTTAGGAGGCGGAATTGGACAAAGTCGATTTAACCCAGCCCTCTGGAGAGCGCCTGGATTTACTGTATCGCATATCGCAGACCTTCAACTCCTCGCTGGACCTGGACCGGGTGCTGAACCGGGTCATGGACGAGGTCATTGCCATTACCCACGCCGAGCGGGGTTTCCTGATGCTGCGCGACGCCGAGGGCCAGATGAGCTTCCAGGTCGCCCGGGGGATGGAACAGCAGGCCATTGAGGCACCCGAGTTTCACATCTCGCGAGGGGTCGTCGAACAGGTCGTGGAAGAGGGCCGGCCCCTGTTGACCGATAATGCGCAGGACGACGCCCTCTTGGGCGGGCGGGCCAGCATTGTGGGCCTGGGGCTGCGCTCTATCCTTTGTGTGCCCCTGCAGCTCAAGGGCGACGTTCGGGGCATCATCTATGTGGACAATCGTCTACAAGCGGGTATTTTTAGCCCGGCCGACCTGGAATTGCTGAGTTCCATCGCCTCCAGCGCGGCCATCGCCATCGAGAACGCGCGCCTGTACCAGGTCGCCATTGAGAAGGGGCGGATGGAACGGGAACTGCAGGTCGCCCGCGAAGTCCAGCAGAGCCTGATCCCTCAAGGAACGCCCCAGGTAGAGGGGTGGGACCTGGCCGCCTGGTGGCGGCCGGCACGCGAGGTCAGCGGGGATTTTTACGATTTTGTGCCGGTGGACCTCAATCTCGCCAAAAAGACCGCGGCCGGTGCGGCGGATAGCTGGGGCGTTGTTTTGGCCGATGTATCGGACAAGGGCATGCCGGCGGCCCTGTTCATGGCCCTCAGCCGCAGCATCGTCCGGGCCAGCGTCGTCCATTCATTCTCCCCGGCGGACGGCATCGGCCGGGCCAACCGGCTGATCTGTGCGGACGCCAGCGAGGGCATGTTTATCACCCTGTTTTACGCCCAGATCAAGCCGCAGCACGGCGCCTTTACCTATGTCAATGCGGGACACGACCCCCCCCTGCACTACCAGGCACAGCAGCAGCGCTGGTCGACCCTGGATCGCACGGGCATGGTCCTGGGCGTCGACGAGGACGTTCTCTTTGGTCAGCGCGAACTGCTCTTTGGGCCCGGCGACCTGGTCTGCCTGTATACGGACGGGGTGACCGACGCGACCGATCCGCAGGGACAGTACTTTGGCCGGGAGCGCTTGCAAGCCGTCCTGGGGCAACAACGGCAGGCCACGGCCGCCGAGATTATGACGGCCCTAGAACAGGCCCTACAGGACTTTTGCGGGGGAGGTCCTTCTTTCGACGACATTACCGTGGTAGTGATCAAACGACTGTAGGGGATATCGCCATGATCGGGGCACTGTTGAACGAACGCTACCGGCTGGATGCCGATCTGGGGGGGGGAGGCATGGGCACCGTCTATCGGGCCCACGACCTGCTCTTGGACCGGCCCGTCGCGGTCAAACTCGTGAGCCAGAACCGCCTGGGCACCGAGGGGCGGATTCGTCTGCTGCGCGAGGCCCAATCGGCGGCCCAGCTCAACCATCCCAACATCGTCGCCGTCTATGACGCAGGCGAAGCGGACGGCAACCCCTTTATCGTGATGGAGTTGATCGAGGGCGAATCCCTGCACGAGCACCCACCCGAACAACTGGATGAGATCATCTCCATGGCCCTGCAGATCTGCGCCGCCCTGGAGCACGCCCACGGACAGGGCATCATCCATCGCGACATCAAGCCCGAGAACGTCCTCCGGGCCACCGGCGGGGTAGTCAAGTTGAGCGATTTTGGGCTGGCCCGATCGGTCACCTCCCGCCTCTCTACAGAGGGCGGTGTGACGGGAACGGCCTTTTACCTGGCACCGGAACAGGCCCTGGGACAGCCCATAGATGGGCGCACCGACCTCTACTCCTTTGGGGTCATGTTGTACGAACTGACCACGGGCCGGCTGCCCTTCACCGGGGACGATCTGCTCTCGGTCATCTCGCAGCACCTGCACGCGCCGGTCATACCCCCGCGCACCTACAACCCCGAACTTCCCCCGGCGCTGGACGAACTGATCGTCCAAATGCTGCGCAAGCAGCCGGAGCAGCGACCGGCCTCGGCCACAGCGCTAAAACAAGGACTCCAACAACTCCGCGTAGCCCGGATCGAGCCCGGAACAGCGGTGGCGGAAAAGTTCTCCCTGCTGGACCAACTGGTGCGGGGGCGCATGGTCGGCCGGGAGCAGGAATTTGCCGAGGCCAAGGCGATCTGGCAGCGGGCCGCGGCGGGAGAAGGCCAGGTGTTGTTGATCAGCGGCGAACCGGGCATTGGCAAAACCCGCTTTGTCTACGAGCTGACCACCCTGGTCCAAGTGCTAGGGGGGTGGACACTGCGGGGAGAATGTTACACCGAGGGCGGGGCGCCCTATGCCCCCCTCTCCCAGATCCTCCGTGAGCTCTTGAGCGATCCTGCCAGGACCGGGGCGAAACCGGATCTGCCCGATATGATTATGGCCGACCTGCTGACCCTGGCTCCGGATCTGCGAGAACTTTATCCCCAGATCCCGTATAACCCCTCGCTCGATCCCCAGGCGGAACAACAGCGCCTGTTCGAGAGCGTGTTCGCCCTCTGCACCGCCCTGTTAAAGACGAACCCGCTTTTACTGGTCATAGAGGATGTGCACTGGGCCGACGGAGGGACCCTGCTTCTGCTGCGCCACCTGGCCCGCCGCTTTCGCGACCTGCCGCTGCTCATCGTCCTGACCTATCGTGAGATACAGATCGATCAAGCCCAGGGGCTGGACGAGCTCCTGCTGGACTTGAGCCGCAAGCACATCACCACCCGTATCAAACTGGGCCGCCTGAGCCGGGAGCAGACCCGCAGCCTGTTGGCGGTCATGTTTGACGACGAGATCACCGACGAGTTTTTGGCCCTGATTTACCGCGAGACCGAGGGCAATCCCTTTTTCATTCAGGAGGTCTGCAAGACCCTGATTGACGAGGGCCACATCTATCGGGAAGATGGGGTCTGGCAGCGGGACAACGTCGAACAGATCCAAATCCCCCAGAGCGTGCGCCTGGCCATCCGTTCCCGCCTGAACCGGCTAACGGACGAGGTCCAGGACGTACTCTTGATGGCCGCCATCCTGGGCCGCGAGTTCGAATTCGCCGTGCTCCGCGAGGCCTGCGAACAGGACGAGGAGACCTTGATCGAGGCCCTGGAACAGGCCGAGCGGGCCCAGTTGATCCTTGAACTCAAGCGCGCCGACCGGGAGCTCTTTCGCTTTGCCCACGGGCTCATGCCCAGCACGCTACGGGAAAGTGTCAGCGGGCTGCGCCGCCACCGGATGCATCGCCGGGCCGCCCAGGCCATTGAAGCGGTACACGCGGACGACTTTGGGGCACTGGCCTATCACTACAGCGAAGCCGCCGATGTCGAGCGGGCGCGTTTCTACCTGGTGCGGGCCGCCGAACGGGCGGCGCAAGTGTACTCTAACGAAGAGGCCATCCACTTTTACAGCGAAGCCCTGGACCTATTGCCCCCCGATCACCCGGAGCGCTTTGAACTGCTGGCCGCGCGGGCCCAGGTATACGATCTGGTCGCCCAGCGCGAGGCCCAACTCGCCGACGTAGAGGCCATGCTGGCCCTGGCTCAAGAGTGGGCCGACAATGCCCGCCGCTGTGACGCACTGATCGCGCTGGCCGATTTCTACATGGTCACCGAGAGATTTCGCTCTCGAGAACCCGCAGAGGAGGCCCTGACCCTAGCCCGCTCGCTGCAGGACCCGGTTCGGGAGGGTCACTGCCTGCGCCGGCTCGGCTACGAGGCCCTTTTCCGCAACGATTTCCGCTCCAGCCGCCAATCCCTGCAAGAGTCGGCCGATCGATTCCGCGAGGCGGGGCTCCCCCAAGAAGCGGCCATATCACTCAACCAACTGGCGCTGCCGCTGGCCTACCTGCGGGAGTACGAGGCCGCGCAAAAAGTCGCCCAGGAGGCCGTGCTTTTGAGCCGGCAGGCCGGCGACCGACGCCAGGAGGCCATCAGCCTGCGGCGCATCGCCATTATCCACCTCCAACAAAACGAATACGCGCAGGCCTTGCCCCTGGCCCGACAGGCCCTGGAACTGCACCGGGAGTTGGGGGACCGCCTGGAGGAATGCAATGCCCTGAATGTATTGGGACTGGTGCAGGGTTGGCTGGGCCAGGTGGAGGAATCCAAGGCGCACCTGGAGCAGTCCCTGGAGCTCGCCGAGATCATTGGTTCGGACAGCGGATTTTCCAGTGCGCTGAACAACCTATTGTGGCTCTATTACCGCTGGCAGGGGGCCTATGAGCAGGGCCTTGCTTTCCTGGAGGCCCAGCAGGACAAAGCCCACATCGCCAACAATCGCTTCCTTTCGAGCAGGCTGGATCTGCACAAAGCCCAGTTCCTGAGCCTCTTTGGTCGCTACGAACAGGCCCTGGAACTGGCCCAGTCCGCGCTTGCCTGGACGCGGCAGATTGGGGAAAATCTGCCCGAGGCCGCCGCATTGTCCTACATCGGGCGGCTGTGGGCAGAGCTGGGGGACTATGAGCAAGCCCAACGATATGCCGAGCAGGCCGTTCGACTGGTGAGCGGTCACAGCCGGGAGCGCGAGCGGGCCATCATGCTTATCGATCGGGGCTACGTGGCCTGGCGGGAGGGCAACTGGCCCAACCTGCAACTGGGCCTGGACAAAGTGCGTCAGGCCATTGCCCTGCTGCGGGGCACCGAATGGCTGCTCAATTTGGCCGAGGCCCTCTTTACAGCGGCCCGCCTGCACCTGGCGTTGGGGCAGGTGGACGAGGCCTGGGTGATCTCTAGCGGGGCCATGCGGATGGCCTCCAAGTGGCCCTTTATGCTGGAGGAATACCTGCACACGCACTTTCAGGTCCTGCAAGCGGCTGGTCGGCAGGAGGAAGCGGACGTCTATCTGCAACGAGCCTATGAACGCGTGCTCTTGGTCGCCAACAACACCGAGGACAAGGGGCTGCGACAGAGCTGGCTGAAGGATGTCTGGCTGGTCCGCGAAATTCTGGCCGCCATTGAGGCCAAGGGGCGACGGCAAATCCAGGCCTAAGATACAGGGTCTGATAAAGGAGGCTTGTATGAGCGGGGCAAAAGGCCATATAGTTGGCCGGAAGGATCAACACCAGGTATTGCTCTATGCGCTGTCCACCTGCATCTGGTGCCGGCGCACCCGGCAGCTTTTGGAGGATGAGGACGTCGCCTTTGACTACGTCTATGTGGATCTGGTAGAGGGCACGGAACGAGAGCAGGTCATGACCGAGGTGCGCCAGTACAATTCCCGCGGATCCATGCCCACCATCGTGGTCGACCAAGAGCAGGTGATCGTCGGCTACAAGCCGGAAAGGATTCGGGAGGTGCTGGAACTATGAGCCACGGCATACAGATCCCTCGAGACAAAGTAGACGCCCTGCATGAGCGGCTGGATCAGGAAGCGGAAGCGGCCGGCTATCACCTCAACCCGGACCGCGAGTTCACCTGGGCCCTGGTCGAGAGCCTGCTGGTCAACGAGCAGCGCTACGGCTACTGGGCCTGCCCCTGTCGCCTGGCGAGTGGAGACAAGCAGCAGGACCTGGATATCATCTGCCCCTGCGACTATCGTGACGCCGACCTGACCGAGTGGGGCTCGTGTTACTGCGCGCTCTATGTCTCGGAAGGCGTTCTGCGGGGCGAACAAGAGGTAGAGCCCATCCCAGAGCGCCGGCCGCCGGAGGGAGCGCGTCCCCAGGATGGGGCGGCCGCGCCCGCCAAGAGCCCGGCGATACCGGTCTGGCGCTGCCGGGTCTGCGGTTATCTCTGCGCTCGGGAGCAGCCGCCTGGGGTCTGTCCCATCTGCAAGGCCAAGCGGGAGCGTTTCGAACAGTTTTGGTAAAAGCCGGTCTTTCCTGGTACAGTATCAGAGGAATTCTGCCCGGTCAAGGTACTCGCGCGGGATAGCCAGCCATGCACATTCCGAACTACAGGCGCAACTTTTGGGCCTTTTTGGGCGACTATGTCTGGTTTGGCCTGGCCATGACCTTTGCCAGCGCGACCACGGTCCTGCCCGATTTCATCAGCCGGTTGACCCAGAGCGAGCTGGTGGTGGGACTTTTCACGGCAGCCCACTCGGGAGCCTGGCTGCTGCCCCAGATCTTTTTTGCGCGATTCCTGACCAGCCAGCGCCGCAAAAAGCCCTTTGTCATCCTAGGGGCCTCGCTGGGACGCCCGCTTTACCTCATCTACGCCCTGCTCCTCGGATTGGGCTGGTTACAGAAACCGGTGCTGGCAGTGGGGCTGCTTTTTATTGTCCAAACCCTTTTCATGGGCACGGACGCCCTGGCAGCGGTGGCCTGGTTCGACATGCTGGCCAAGGCAATCCCCGAGGAGCGCCGGGGACGCCTGGTAGGCTCATCCCAGTTGGTACGCGGCCTGCTGGCCTTTGGTGCCGGCGGCATCATCGCCCTCCTGCTGGGAGAAAAAGGCCCACCATTCCCTCAGAACTATGCCAGCCTGATCGCCCTGGCCGGCGGCTGCCTGCTCGCCTCGCTGCTCTCGCTCTCATTCGTAGTCGAACCGGAAGAGCCGGTGATGGAGGAGCGGATTTCCTGGCGTGATTATCTGCCACAGTTGGCCGACATACTGCAAAAAGATGCGGTGCTCCGCCGCCTGATGATCGTGCGCCTGCTGGCCGGCTTTGACGGCCTGGCGTTGAGCTTTTACATCCTCTTTGCCCTCCAAAAGCTGGGCTTGGGCCCGGAAACAGTAGGCCTGTTCACCGCCGTGCAGATTTTAGGGGGCATTATCGGCAGCATCGGCCTGGGCCTGGTCGGCGACCGGGTGGGGCCACATCGGGTGGTACAGATTTCGACCGGGCTGGGGCTGCTGGCCCCCCTGCTGGGTCTGGCCCTGTTCCTGTTCGGCCGGCCAGACGGCGCCCTGATCACGGCGGTATACGCGCTGATCTTTATCTTTGTGGGCATTGTCCAGAACGCCGTCATGCTCGGTTTTTTCAACTATGTCCTCGCACTTGCCCCCCCGGGGCAACGACCCAGCTATATCGGCCTCCTGAATACCTTTGGCGGACTGCTGCTGTTGGCCCCCCCACTGGGCGGCTGGCTGCTGCAGTGGAGTTCCTATGGGGTCCTGTTCGGGCTGACCGCAGGGATCGTGCTAACATCCCACCTGTTGAGCTGGAGGCTGCCCTCAGCACGCGGCCGCCATCGCCAGGTTCACTGGCAGGACGAGACCGGGGAGGCCGTGGCCCCGGACGCCCCGGGCCACGGGGCCTGACGGGGCCGGGGACCCGTCCAACAGGCACACACAAGCTCCCGCAGGCAAACCTGCGGGAGCTTGTTGCGGACAAGGGCTAAGTGGCAGCCGCCGCGGCCCCGACCACGGCCGCCTCGTTCTGCCAGCGGTTGTGGACCAGGAAATAGACAAAGATGAGCAGATCCAGGGGCAATTCCCCCTGAACGGTGAGGTGGGCGCCCCGCTGGAGAATGCCGCGAGGTTCGACCTGCAGCAGCACCGTCTCCTGATTGTCCAGCAACTGCCAAGCCCGCGTCCAAAAGCCGGCCGGCTGCAGGATGTAGGGCTGCCCCTGGTATTCAATAGCCATCTCGCGGCCGAAAAAGCGCCGCTGGGCGGCCCGGGCCAATAGCTCCTCATCCCGGCGCAGCTCGAACTCGCTGCGCCAAAAGCTGGGCTGGCTCATCTCCAAGCGGCGGCCATCGGCGCCAGCGTAGCTGGCCTGGCGAGAGGTGAACGACACGGATAGCTCGCCCAGAAGCCCTTGCTCCGTCTGCAGGAAGTGGCGGGGACGGCGAAACCCGTCTATAGAGATCTCGATCTCGTCCAACAGGTAGGTGGTCTCTTCCATGTCCTTGCTCTCCTTCGAGCACTTATAGGTACTGCCAAAAGAGGATCAAACCCAGCAGCACCAGGAGCAGTATAATCGCCATCGGCACGATTCGACCCCAATCAACATTCGTCATCCTTGCCTCCTATGCTGAGAATGCTTCTGGCCCGCTTGGGCCCATCTTTCGGATAGAATCCCGGCGCGCCAGCGAGTTCGAACCCCCGGACTTGCTGGCAGCACTCGCACGGGACTAGGACGGTTCGGGCCCGGCTTCCGGAGCCTTGGACAGCATGGGCTCGGACATTCCGGCCATGGAGGACATGCCCATCAGCCCACCCAGGTTCATGGTGTCCACTGCACTGGAAGGCACAATAATCATGGCCCCACGTTCCTTGAGGCCCTCAAAGAGCATGTTCATCGCCCGCAGGTGCAGGGCGGTCGGGTTGTCGCGATAGGCCTCGGCGGCCTCGGCAAAGGAAGCGGCGATCTGTTTCTCGCTCTCCCCCAAGATCACCCGGGCCTGGCGCTCGCGCTCGGCCTGGGCCTGCCGGCTCATGGCGTCCTCCAGGGCGGTGGGAATGATCACGTCCCGGATCTCGACCGAGCTCACCGTGACGCCCCAGGGCGTGGTCCGCTCGTCAATGATCTTTTGCAATTCGGCGTCCATTTTGGCCCGGCCGACCAGGATATCGGCCAGGTTCATCTGCCCAATGATCTCGCGCAGGGCCGTCTGCGCCGCCCAGGCGATCGCCACACGATAGTCCTCCACCTCCAGGGCGGCCTTTTCGGCATCCCAAACCACCCAAAAGAGCACCGCATCCACATCCACGGGGACGGTGTCCTTGGTCAGCGTCTTTTCGGCGTTAAAGGGGGTCACCATGACGCGGTGATCGATCACGTCAGGGATCGTGTCCACCACGGGGATGATCCAGAAAGGACCGGGCCCCTTGAGCCCGATAAATTTACCCAGGCGCAGCACAATGGCCTTTTCCCATTGGTCCACCACGCGGAAGGACAACAGGATGTACAGCCCGAGCAGGTTCAAGACCAGCAGATCGAGCACGTACCAGAAGGGATGGACCTCTAGCTGCACCAGTAAAAGGGCCAGCAGGAACGAAATAATCAGCAACACCGCAAAGATCAGGCCGGCCAGGGCCGGGATTGTGCTACTACTACTACGCCGTCGGTAACTCGTACTCGGCTGCATCCGCGGTTGTACAGTCATTGCCACTCCTCCTTAGATTTTTTGACCGTTCTGCTGGAGCCACCCTGCCAATTCGCCCTGAAAGGTCTCGGCCACCTCGGCGGCACTGTAACCCAGACGGCGGGCTTCTTCCAGGGCACTTTTAATAATACTCTGCAGCTTTTCCTCGCGCATTTCGATCATCTCCTCCTCGTCAGGCACACCAGCCACAAAGGTCCCCCGGCCCCGCTGGGTGGAGATCACTCCATCCCGGTCGAGATCCAGGTAAACCCGGGCGATAGTGTTATAGTTGACGCGCAGATCGGCCGCCAGTTGGCGGATCGTGGGGAGCTGGTCCCCGGGACGAAGCTGACCGGCTGCGATCATGGCCCGGATTTGATCTTCTATCTGCACATAGAGGGGGACTTTGCTATCGCTCTCAATCTGCAATCTCATAGACAAACCCCCATTACACTAAACCCTTATTGAACTAGCCTACTATGATTATAGCACAATTCGAGGGGGTTGTCAAGCACTTTTACGGACTCTTGGCCGAAACACAGGCCAGGCCAAAACAACCCGGCCCCACATGCACGCCAATGGTTGGATTGACCTCGGCCCACAAAATCTCCAACTCGGGCGGCAGCAGTGGCCGCAGCGCCTGCTGCAATTGCCGCGCCTGCTCCGGCACCAGCGCGTGTACGATAGCCAGTCGTTCCAAGGGCAGTTGTTCCTGGAGCAGGTGCCGCATTTGTTCGATCGCCCGGCGCAGTGTACGCACCGCTCCCACGGAGGACTTGCCATTGTACATCTTGAGCATCGGCCGGATCTTGAGCAAACTGGCCAGGTGGTAGGGCAGCAGGCCCAAGCGGCCGCTGCGATGCAGATATTCAAAGGTATCGGTCACGGCCATCACGTACGTGCGCAGAATTTGATCCTCCAGCAAGGCCAGAAGCTCGGCCAGCGAGCGGCCGGCCTGCGCTTCCTCGGCTGCCCTGAGCACGGCAAAACCCACCCCCATGCTCAACTGCCGCGCGTCCAGCACCGTAACGGGGCGATCACCCATTTGCGAACTGGCCTGTTGGGCCACGTGGATCAAGCCACTCAAGCTCTCGGAAATATGGATGGAGAGAATTTCATCCGCCCCGGCATCAAACAGGCGCCGGTAGGCCTGCTTGTACAGTTCGACGCTGGGGATCGCGGTTTTTGGATAGTCCGTCTCTTGGGGCAGTCGCTCATAGAACTCGCGCCGGGAGAGATCCACTCCATCCAGGTAGCTCTCCTCACCGATATGGATATAGAGAGGGACCACCGTAATGCCATATTGCTCGATCAGGGCCTCTGGCAAATCACAGGTACTATCAGTGACAATGCGGATCATAGGCGCCTCCTTTGGCCAAACTGCCGCGAGTCCCGCTTCAAAGTGATTTGGAAACATGTCGTTCTGCGGAGGCGCAGTGGCGCAGCAACTGCGACGAACAAGAATCTCCCTGACAGCAGAAAAATGCCGGTTTTCTATCCAGGAGATTCCCTTCGGCTGCGTTCAGGACATGCTTCGCTTTGCCGCCTACGACGGCTCGCTCAGAATGACAGCGACTAGAAAATTTTTCTGACAGTGTACTAGATTGAGCATACTCTTTTGTAGTAGATCTGGCTGTAATCCCATGCACAACCCCAATGGCCGCACCTGGTTTTAAACACAAGCCCGCCCGGATGATTCGGGCGGACCAAAGGGAATGGACTACATTACCGGGCTATGAGCCCTCTCCCGTCACACTCGACTGATCCAGGAAGCAAGCAGCGCCTAACTGACCACCTTCTTTTTGTAACGGAAGGTAATGCGCCCACGAGTCAAATCATAGGGCGAAAGCTCGACCTTGACCCAATCTCCCAAGAGCACGCGAATATAATGCTTGCGCATCCGTCCCGAAAGATGGGCCAGCACCAAGTGTTCATTCTCCAACTCGACGCGGAAAGTAGCATTGGGCAGGCATTCCACCACGCGCCCCTCCACCTCAATCAAAGATTCCTTTTCCCTGCCACCGGATTTTGCTTTGGCCACGTATTGCCACCTCCTGCTATAAAGTTGCCCGCCAGGGTTCCAGACAAACCCAAGGCCGGCCCGCACATACAGCACAAACGAGGGCCGACCGCCAAAAGGCTGGACAAGACCGGCGATTCGAGCAAAAGCTGGAATTGCCAGGCTTGCCGTCCGCTACTGTTAACACCCCGGACGAAAAAGCTTACATTCGTAACATATTATAGCGGTTCTTGGGGGAAAAGTCAAGTGGAATCGGGCTTGCACAGAGCAGCCCACCTGTGGTAGGATAGGGTCAGCGAATCTCCCGCCCAGGAGCTGAGGCGGGTTGACCTGGCTTGAATGGGCCGAGCAGATCAAAGGAGGCCGGCAATGCCGCCACGCATAAAAGCGACGATCGACAGGCTGCTCCGTCCTGGCAGCGCGGCCCTTTGGGCCGGCGGGCTCTTTCTGCTGCTGTTCGCCGCCCTGGCCGTACAGCCCATCCCGCCGGCCGATTTTTGGTGGCACCTCAAGGTGGGAGAAATCGTCCTGGATGAGGGCTGCATCCCGCGGCAGGATCTCTTTTCCTACACCGTCCCCGGGGAACCCTTTCTCTACCAAAGCTGGCTGGCCGGGCTGTGTTTTGCCCTGCTCTACCGCCTGGGCGGAGCCGCCCTGGCGGTGGTACTGAACGCGGCACTGCTGACGGCCGCCTATGCGCTGCTCTGGCGCCTGGCCCACCAGGTCAGCGGCAGCCACTATGCCGCCACCCTCGCCGCCCTCGCCGCCCTGCTCGTCTCGGCCGGGAACTGGGCCCCCCGGCCGCAGAGTTTTTCCATCCTCCTCTTTGCCCTCTTTTTATGGCTGCTGCGGCAAATCCAGCAGGGCCGGCCGGCCCTGCTCTGGCTGCTGCCGCCGCTGCTCGCCCTCTGGGCCAACCTGCACGGCGCCTTTGTCCTGGGGCTGGCCCTGCTGGGCGGCGCCCTGCTGGGGGAGGTAATCCGCAGCCTGCGGCCGGGCTGGCCGCAGCCCGGCCTGTCCCGGCCGGCCCAGGTGGGCCTGCTGGCCACCACGCTGGCGGCGGCCGCCGCGACCCTGCTGAACCCGGCCGGCTGGCGCATCTGGGACTATGTGCGCACCATCCAGCAGAACGCCGTCATCCGCGAGGCCATCGCCGAGTGGCAGCCCCCCAGTACGGACAACTCGGTCGGGATCATTTTCTACCTCTCCCTGCTGGGCCTGTTCTTCCTGCTGCTCTATCGCCGCTGCCGGCCGCTCCCCAGCGAGGCCCTCTGGCTGGCCGGCACCACCTGGCTGGCCCTCGGCGGCGTCCGCAGCATCATCTGGTACAGCTTTGTGCTGGGGCTGCTGCTCGCCCGCGCCCTGGCCGGACTGCCCTGGCCCGCCGCGCCCGAGCCCGGCCGGCGGCAGGGGCTGCTGAACCTGGCGCTGTTGAGCGCGCTGGCCCTGCTGGCCCTCCTGGCTACGCCCTACTTTAAAGGGGCCTTACCTCTTCCCTGCACCCTGCGGGGGACCCTCAGTGCGGATACCCCCGTGCAGGCCGCCGACTTTATTCAACAGAATCTGTCCGGCCGCCTTTTCCACCGCATGGAGCACGGCGGCTACCTGCTATGGCGATTTTACCCCCAACGACGCATCTTTATTGATTCGCGCATCGAACTCTATCCCTCCTTTATCTGGCAGGACTATGTCGCCCTATCGGCCGGCGCTCCCGAGGCCGCGGCACTCCTGGACAACTATAACGTAGAAATACTGCTGCTGGATCGCTCCACCCAGCAGGGCCTACTGGAGCGGCTGGACGGCTCGCCAGACTGGCAAATCCGCTACGAGAACCCCGCCGAGGGCAGCGTCGTGCTGACCCGCAATTGAGCCGGGGCACGGCACGCCGTGCTCCCCCCCCGCCCCGGCTGCACCGGGCTTGGGCATGTAGGCTGCTCCGTAAATAGCGCTGTATCCGACCGGGCGGGCACATCCCCAACTTGTTGGGGCGGCCCGCCCCTACAAC
>JAFGKG010000141.1 GCA_016928715.1 Chloroflexia bacterium | reverse complement strand
GCATAGTGCATGAACTCGTCATGGGACCGCCCCCCTTCCGCTCTTTTCGCCCCTGTCCTCCAGGTTGCCACAAACGTTCAAACGTTCGAACGTTCCAACGTTCTAACGTGCGAACGCGTTAACGTTCTAACGCGAGAACGTGCGAACGTATCCAACGTTCGAACGCGCCAACGCGCCAACGTTCGAACGTTTCCCCCCGCTTGACACCACCCCCCCTTGTGTGCTTTAATACACCCAGGCCCACATGCTTTGGAGGACCGCCATGACCACCATTCTCATCGTCGAGGACGAACTCGCCATCGCCACCTTTGTGCGCTCGGCGCTGCGCAAGGCCGGCTTTGAGGCCCACTTTGCCAACACCGGCGCCGAGGCGCTGGAACTCTGCGGCAGACTGCAGCCCGACCTGCTTATCCTCGACCTAACCCTGCCCGACATGGACGGCTTGGAGATCTGCCGCCACCTGCGTGCCCGGCCCCGCTACACGCCGATCATCATGCTCACCGCCCGGGCCGAGGACACCGACCGGGTGGTGGGCCTCGAACTCGGCGCCGACGATTACGTGACCAAGCCCTTTTCCATCCAGGAGTTGATCGCCCGGGTGCGCGCCGTGCTGCGCCTGGCCCAGAGCGTGGCCGAATCCCAGGCCGGCGGCCGGCTGCGCTTTGGCGACCTGGAGATCGACCTGGAGGGCCGGGAGGCCTTGGTGCGCGGCCGGTGCCTGGACCTGACCCCCACCGAGTTCGACCTGCTGGCCCTGCTGGCCGCTGCGCCGGGCCGCGTCTTTGACCGGGAGACCCTGCTGCGCCAAATCTGGGGCTATCCCTACGACGGCAGCAGTCGCGCCGTGGACGTGCACGTCCAGCGCCTGCGCCAGAAAATCGGCGACGACCCCCAGGAGCCGCGCTACATCCACACCGTGCGGGGGATGGGCTACAAGTTTTCCACAGAATAGGGGAGGCACTCGTTAGAACGTTAAAACGTTGGAACGTTCTATACAGTTAAAGGTTGACGGTTGACCGTTAAACGTTTTTTACTTTCCCAGTCCATACTCCATTTGCCCCCAAAAACGTTTAACTGTCAACGTTCAACCGTCAACTGTTACAAAACCGTTACATTCCCGCAACAAAGCCGCAACACAATTGTTGTATAATAAACCTGGGATGATACCGACCATCGTTCCATATGGGGCATAAGCAAGTTGTCGTAGAGGCCCATGTTTGAGTAGGAACTGGAGTGGTAAAATGCGCGGACAAAATGTACCCAAGGAAAAGCGACGCGGGCAGACCGTGGTCGAGTTTGCCCTGATCCTGCCGATCTTGCTCCTGATTGCCCTGGGCCTGATCGAATTCGGGCGGGCCTTTTTCGTCTACTCTGTCGTCTCGAACGCCGCCCGCGAGGGCGCCCGCTACGGCATGGTGCACCCGCGCGATCCGGACGGCATGCGCGACGCGGCCTACCAGCGCGTGCTCCTGGTGCCCACCGATACGGTCACCATCGACGTGCACTATGATACGGGGGATCCCGCGGCGCCCTTTAACGACCCGGATTTGATCGAGGAGGGCGTCAGCCGCGTCGTGGTCGATGTCACCCACGACTTTACCATGATGACGCCGCTCTTTCAGCCCCTCTTTCCCGCGACCACGATCAACTTTATCTCGGCCCGGACGGTCGTGGCCGGGGCGCGGGTGCGCAAGACGCCGGCCACTTCGACGCCTCCCCCACCCTGTACCGTTCCGCTCACCGGCGTGACCATCAACGGGCCGGGTTCCGGCAACAGCGGCGAGAATCTGACCTTTACGGCCAACGTCGCTCCCGCCGATGCCACCACGCCCATCAGCTATAACTGGTCCACCGATGGACTGCTCAGCGGGCAGGGGACCGCCACGGCGGTCTATCGTTGGTCCGCCTGCGGCACCCACGTGGTGCAGCTCTCCTCCGGCAACTGCGGCGGCACGGCCGTGGACGACCAGTCCGTCGATATTGGCGGCTGCGGCGGCGGCTGTGACTTTCCGCTGCTGGGGGTCGTCCTGAGCGGCCCGACCTCGGGCGAGGTGAACCAGGATCTGAACTTTAGCGTCAGCCCGGACCCGGCCGGGGCCACCACCCCCATCACCTATGACTGGTCCGACGACGGGCTGATCAGTGGGGAGGGCACGACGGCGGCCGTCTATCGCTGGGGCACGACCGGCCAGCGGACGGTGACGGTGACCGGCATCAACTGCGGGGGCGTCCTGCGCTCCGACAGCCAGTTGGTAGAGATCGGCCCGGCGGGCTGCCCCTCTCCGCTGACGGGTGTGGCCATCAGCGGGCCGGCCTCGGGCGAGACCAACCAGGACCTGGTCTTTAACGCCCTCATCGATCCGGCCGGGGCCACCACGCCCATCAACTATACCTGGTCCACGGACGGGCTGGTCGGCGGCCAGGGCTCGGCCCAGGCCACCTATAACTGGAGTACGACCGGTCTCCAGACCATCGACGTCACGGTCGACAACTGCGGTGGGGCCTATTCCTTCAGCGACGACCACGAGGTCGACATCAGCCCGCCGGCCGGCACCACCCTGGTAATCAACTTTGCCGCCAACTATCCCTGCCGGGGCGAGGAACAGAACGTTACCAAGGGCCGCATCCGCGTCATTGCCTACGTCACCGACGAATACGGCTTTCCCATCACCGACGCGAACGTGACCGTGCAGATCGCCGGCGGGGAGAGCGGCACCCTGAGCCACAACAGCGCCGGTTACTACGGCGATGGGGCCGGGGCCTGCTGGGCCTCGACCGACTACAAGTACGGCGATGGGGACGTGACCGTGACGGCGACCAAGGCGGGCTATACCTCGGGCAACGCCACCGAGACGACGAGTTCGAATCCGACCTGCGACGGCGCTTGCCCGTAGGCGGGAGGTAGATATGAAAAAATGGACGCAGCGTTTCAGCCGGAACAAAAAGCGGGGCCAGGCGGTGGTCGAGATGGCCCTGATGATGGCCTTCTTTCTCGTTTTTATGTTGGCCCTGATCGACCTGGGGCGGGTCTTTTTCGTCATGGTGGCCGTGCAGAACGCGGCCGGCGAGGGGGCATTGTTTGGCATGGGCAGCACCCAGTGCCTCAGCGCGGCGAACTGTGCCGACCCCGACAATATCGAATACCGGGTCAAGAACGAGTCCAACAGCCGCCTGGTCGACCCGGATGACTATACGATCAACGTGACCTTTAACCCCGACCCGGCCGTGCCCGGCGGCATGATCATCGTCGAGGTGATCTATGATTTCAGACCAATTCTACCCGCTTTGAGCGCCTTTGGCGCCGATGTTATTCCGATCCGTCGTACGGCGATCCAGTTGATCCCGTAGCAGCGGGGCGAACTGCCCCCAGCCGGCACGGCCAACGTGCCTTTCAGGAGGTGTTACAGATGCGTAAATTCCGAGCCTTTCGCAGCCGTGGACAGACCATGATCCTCATCGCCGTGGCGGCCATCGCCCTGATCGCCTTTGTCGGGCTGGCCGTGGATGGGGGGATGGCCTACTCGCTGCGCCGGCAGGCCCAGAACGCCGCCGACGGCTCCGCCATCGCCGGGACCTGGGTGATGGCCGAGTATGCCGGCGACTCGCCCAAGGCCGACATCCTGCGCAAGGTCAACGAGTACGCCCAGGCCCAGGGGGTCCGCGACACCAACGGCGATCCCACCGACATTTATAACGACAACGTCGAGGCCTATTACGTCGACTATGACGGGAACCGCCTGGAGTGGGAGGGCGCCGACTGGGAGATCCACGCCGGCCCCGACATCATCCCCGGCGGCGCCCGCGGCGTCGAGGCGGTCACCGTGATGACCCAGACCACCTTTTTCCTGCGCGCCGTCGGCGTGAACAGCCTCGGCGGCCGGGCCACGGCCACCGCCCGCTACCAGCCGGACGGCGGCATCCTGCCCATCGCCGTCAACGAGTACTGGTTGGGCAGCCAGGGCCACTGTCCCTACGCCAACTGCGGCGAGCCCTACAGCTTTGTCCGCGATCCCGGCGAGTTGCCGCCCTTTAGCAGCACGGACGGCGGCGCGACCTGGGAGCGCAACTTTTGCGCCGATCCCTACAACGACAACACCTGCCAGGGCGCCTACGACGGCTACAGCGAGAACTATGGCAAGGCCTTTGCCATCCTGGGCGGGGACGCCAAGCCGAACTATGGCTCGCAGGATCCCCGCAGCCTGGTGCACCTGGACTATCGTTACAGCGGTCTTGCGGACGGCGATGGGGATTGGTACTACCTGGTGGAAAGTGATACCTGGATGGGCCCCGTCAAACCGCTCGGCAAAAAAGGCGATATGGGCGACGTAATCAGGGCAGGAGGCTACAGCAAGGTGCCCATCCCTGCCGCCGTGCATGAGCCGCCGCCCGCCTATATCGGCGAGTGGGGCTATTGCTGGGGCACTCCGCCCGATGATTGCTTCAACCACCCCCAGGCTAACCGTTCGCAGCCTTACGAAGTGGTAGAGTTCCTTAGCGGTGCTGATGCAAGCGATGAGGCCAAGGCCATGTACGACGGGGGCAATTACGTCGAGGGCCGCTTTGCCCCCGGGCAGCGCCTGGTCATCATGGTCTATAACAGCCTGGCCGGCGAGCAGTGGGACGGCTCCAAGGGCAAGGACGACGTGGCCGTGATCGTGGGCTACTTTGGCTGCGTGATTGTCGCCTATGGTACGGATCTTGATCCATGTGCGTGCGATAATTTTGATGTGGACTGTTTCCAAGGTTGTATCAAGTCCAAGGGCCAGCCCAACACGGTCTATGGCATGGTCGGCGACATGGGGGACCTGACCATCGATCCCTCCAAGCTGCTGGAAGAGTTCCTGCCCAAAAAGATCACCTTGATCCGCTAGGGTGTGGGCCGGGGGCGCCCCCGGGATGCCGGGGTGGGCAGGTGCTGCAGGGGCGAGGCGCGCCTCGCCCCTGCAGCCTACGCGGGGGGGCGGCCACAAGGGCCGCCCCCCTTTGCCTTCCCCCTCCCCTCTCGCGCCAGCTTTGCTGGCGTTGGAGAGGGGGGGGGACTGAGGGGGAAGGGGTGAGGTGGGAAAAGCCAAACCCCCTTGCCGTATATGCTATAATGAATACACACGGATTACAAACGGCGAACAGTTTGGAGGTGTAGAATGCGCCGAAAACGCAGAACGTGGCTGGCCCTGGCGGCCGCGGTGGCCATCGTGGTCGGGGCCGCCGTCCTCTACCTGCTCTTTTTCCGGCCGGCCCTGGCCCTCGAGTTCTACTATACCGACACCGACGTGCTGGACTTTAACGCCGGCACGCTCGACCACACCGCCCTCTCCTGGCGCGATGATGGCGAGATCCAGCTCCTGCCCGTTGGCCTGGGCCAGCCCTGGGTCCCCGGCAACAACACCGGGCTGGAGCCGCGCTCCGGCCACGGCGCGGTCTATTACCAGGGCTACATCTATGTCATCGGTGGTGAGAGCAACGACGAGGCGGCCAACAATGAGGTCTTTTACACCCGGGTCTATACCGACGTGCTGACCCCCACCGAGCGGCTGGCCGACTGGGAAACCACCACGCCCCTGCCGCCCAACCTCTATGCCGACGGGGTCGTCTATCTCGACGCCGTGGCTCTGAACGACTATGTCTATGTATTCGGCGGCAAGGAGGACGAGGGCGGCTCCAGCACCTACTATGACACGGTGGCCTTTGCGCCCATCCAGGAGGATGGCTCTCTGGGCTTCTGGGACGAGACCGCTGCTCTGGATCATCCCCTGATGGGCATGGAGGCCAAGGTGCTCCACGGCCGCATTTACGTTATCGGCGGGCTGTATCAGAGCGTCTCCCGCCGGGACGTCTACTATGCCCAGCCCGGCCCCGATGGCCACATCGCGGCCTGGGGGACGACCGAAATGCTGCCCGATCCCGTGCCCGGGGCCGGCGGCTACTATGGGTCGGCCGTCACGGTCGAGCACAATCGCCTCTACGTGATGGGGGGGGCCAGTGGTCTGTCCGGGCCCTCGGTCTCGCCCTATATCTATTTCACCCGACCCGATACCACCACCGGCGAGATCGTCTCCTGGCAGTTGAACAGCGAGTCCCTGGGGGGCAACCTCTTTGCCAGCGAGGGCGCGGCCTATCAGTCCGGCCTGCTTCTGACCGTCGCCGGCGCCAAAAATAACATTACCTCTCCCTCCGGCGACGTGCTGGCCGGCCTGGTGGACCATCCCACCGGCTATACCGGCGAATGGGTCAACACCATTGGGCTGGAGCCGGAGCGTTTCTGGCACGCCGTCGTCCAGGACGAGCAGGGCTGGCTCTACTGCATCGGCGGCAGCACCGGCAGCGGTTCGGAGCCCATCTTGAACGATATCTCCATCGCCCCACCCTACAGCGGCGGCGGTGGGGGCGGTGGGGGGATGCGATTGGAGCACAGCCGGGCCACGAGCGAGACGGTCTATGCCCCGGACGGCATTTTTTATTCCCGGCAGCGAGATTTGCTCATCGCCGGCGAACCGGTCACCGTGACCAGCCTGGCCTGGAACACCACCCTCACCAACACCGCCGACATGGGCCTGGCCATGGAGTACCGCTACCACGTGCCCGAGGGGGCCTGGACGGACTGGGAGCTGGCCGGTCACTCGCCAAGTGGCCGGCAGGTGACCTCGTCTATCGCCCTGGACACGGGCTGCGACGGCTTTCAGTACCGCGCCTTTCTCACCACCACCGTCATGACCCAGACCCCCCTGCTGAATGCGGTGCGCGTTGGCGTGCTGGCCCCGCCCAACCTGGTGGCCGAGGACGTAACCGTGAGCGGCTGCAGCACCTGTCCCAAGCTGGTTCCCCCGAACGAGGAGGTCCAGATCGAGTTCACTGTACTTAACCAGAGCAGCGGATTAAAGGGAGGCAATAACTTTTGGGCCATGCTCTTTATCAGCGACGCCGAGTTTACCCCCGAGCCGCCGGACTGCCCGCCCGGCTGCGACTGCCAAAATGACCCCGGCGGCTGCCCCCTGATCTGGGGCCAGCAGGGCGACGACTATACCGAGGGCTACAGCACCGTGTTGACCACCACCTGGATCTTTGAGGATCCCGGACGTTACTACCTCATCGCTTACATCGACTATGACGACGCCATCACACCGACCTACCCCCCGCCCATCTATAACGTCAAAGAGTTCAACGAGCTGGACAACTGGACGGTGCGGGTGATCGACGTAGGAGAAAAGAATCTCTATTTGCCCTTGGTGATTAACAATTGGCCCTAGGACGGTTGAACGTTAAAGGTTGAACGTTGTACGTTCTTGGGCAGAGGATGGAGCTTGGATGAAACGCCTATGCCTGCTGTGCCTGCTGCTGTTCTTGTCGTTCGCCGCCCCGGGTTGTTCCTGGCGCTCGCCGACCCCGCTGCCGGAGGCGGACTGCAACTGGTCCTGGGGCGGCAAGCCCCTGCCCGATCTGACGGAGGAGGTGCGCGCCGCCCTGCAGGGGGCCGGGGTCGGGTCCTTTACGGTCTCGGTCCAGGCCTACAGCAACAACTGCCTGGACGGGGAAGGACGGGTGAGCTGGTTCCGGCCCCTGCACACCGACTTTTACCTGCTGCTGCAGGTGGACGACCTGCAGGACCGGGCCGCCCTGGGCGACCAGGCCCGGCAGGTTTTGACGGTCCTGCAGGCCTTTTCGCCGGAAGGGACGCCCGGCCCCTGGCCGGGATTGATTGAACTGGCCTTTATCGCCCCCGAGGGGAACCGGCGTCTCGAGTTTTCGGTGCGGCGGGCGACGGAACTGATCGAGGAGGGTCTGCGGGGGGCCGAAATGCTGCAGGCGCTGGAGGAATCGTCGGATTAAAAGTTTGACTTTCCCCCTGGACTGTTGTACAATGTTGGGTAGCGAAAGCCTTGCTTGCTGCTGGGCAAGCATCTTGGAAGGAGGCAAGCATGCGGAGATCGAGTCGATTGCCTTTGGTGGTGGGCCTGCTGTTGCTGCTCGTCCTGGTGGGCGCGGGATACCTGTATCTGAGCGGTTATTTCGGAGAGACACCGGGTGGGGGTCTGGAAGTGACGGCGACGCCGGTGCCCACGATGCGCATCGTGGTGCCCAACCGAAACGTCCAGGCCGAGACGGTGCTCAAGCCCTCCTACGTCGAGGAGAACTTTGGCTACAAGGACGTGCTGGAGAACGAGGTCCCCTCGGACAAGGACATTGTGATCGTGCAAAAGGGCCAGCTCTACAACAAGGTCAGCCGGGTGCCCCTGGACGCGGACCAGTACATGCGCCAGGATCAATTTGCTGACGCCTCCCTCTCCTACCTGATTCCGGAGGGCAAGCGGGCCTTTCCGGTGCTGGTGGATCGCTACTCGGGTGTCATGGGGGAGATCGTCCCCCAGGATTTCGTGGATGTGGTGCTCAGTGGCCCCATCGAGCTGCACTATCCACGGGCCTATCCCCCCGAGTACGATGCTATGAATCGTCCTCCCATCGAGATCGCTCCGACCTCCATGATTATGAACTCGGTCAAGACGTTGATCCAGGACGTCGAGGTTCTGCAGGTGACGGTGCTCTCGGTGACGCAGCAGCCGATCGAGGGCCGGCCCACGCCGACCCCGCTGCCCGAAGGGGCCGAGGCGCCGGAGGAGGAAGGGCCCCTGCCGACCCGCTGGGTTGTGATCCTGGCCGTGGATGACCAGCAGGCCGAAATTCTCCAGTTCGCCGTGGCCGAGCGCATGGGCCTGCAGCTTATCCTGCGTCCCCGCGGCGATCACAACCTGGTGGCGACGCGCGGCATCACCACCTGGATCTTGATCGAGTCTTATGGGCTGCCCGTTCCCCAGGCGGTGCCCTACGAGGTAACGCCTGGCTCGGTGCCCCGGGGCTATATTCCTTAATACGGTTGAAAGTTAAAAGTTGAACGTTAAACGTTCTCGATAGCGGCAGGGCAGTCTGGAGAATACCGGATTCAGAAGTAAAAGGCGAGGCTTTGCCCTACAAAAAATGGCGAGGACGCCCGGCGGCTCGGCTGGGCGTCCTTTGGTTGGAGGACCCTATGCCGGACTTGCCAGCGCAGGAGCAGCGGCCCGCCCACGATGGCGATTCTAGGGACCTATCGTTGCCATTTTGGCGCCGGATCGTCCTGGCCGTGCTCGTCGCCGGGGCCGCCTTTTTGTTCTTTTTCGTCTTGGGCGGCAGTATTCCTGTGTCGGTCTTGGTTGCGGCCGTCGTTTTCCTGCCGGTGGGGTTCTGGCTGGGGCGGCAGAGCGCGCATCCCTGGCGCGACGGCGCGATCTATGGGCTGCTCTCGTCCCTGGTGGTGCTCCTGGCCCTGCTGTTCGGCAATTTTCCCTGGGCCGGGCGGGGCTGGCTGTACGCCCTGCTCCTCGTTCTACCGCAAAGCCTGTTGGGGGCCTACCTGGGGGCCAGGCTCCCCTGGGGCCGGAGAGACTGAGGGCATGTACTCCTGCCGCGGCGGTGAAATTCTTGCGCATTGAACAAGGAGTTCAACCACAAAGGACACAAAAGTTTTCCCTTTGTACCCTTGGTGTTCTTTGTGGTCCTTTCTTTTTGGTTCCGGCTCCTCAGCCGGGTTAGGAGCGGGTTCGTGGCCGAAGACATTGTTCTGCAGGTACTCAGCCAGGTGGACATTTTCAAAAATCTGAGCACCGAGGAATTGATGGGCGTCGCCCGTATCTGCACGCCCCGCCGGTACAAAAAGGACGACGTGGTCTTTGAGGAGGACGCCCCGGGCGACGACCTGTACGTCATTCACAAGGGCTCGGTCGAGGTGCTGATCTGGGCCCGCACGCCAGAGGGGGACTCGCGCCAGGCGGCCATCAATACCATCTGGCAGGGGCGTTCTTTTGGCGAGATGGTCCTTATTGGGGGCGGCACCCGTTCGGCGACCATCCGCTGCGCCGAGAACTGCCTCTTCCTGGTCATCAATCGCTTTGATTTCGACCGTCTCTGCGAGCGCAACCCCCGCATCGGCTACCGCGTGATGCGTAACATTGCCGAGGATCTGGTCTACAAGCTGCGCAGCTCCAGCCTGCTGCTGCGGGGGCAGGTCAAGTGGCATGGGGGCGAGTTGGGCGGCTGGCGGTGAATCGGTTGAGGGTTGAACGTTAAAGGTTGAATGTTATGCCACTTCCCTCCACGGTTGTTCCCCTCCGGGCCCTGGAGATTTACCCCGACGGGGTTGGCCCGGTCGACGTCTCATTGCCCCTGGAGATCCTGCTGCGGGTCGAGATCAACGGCCGGCCCCGGGCGGGGCTGATGGCCCTGCCCGGGTTGGAGCGCGAGCTGGCTTTGGGATTCTGCCTCAGCCAGGGCTTGATCGCCTCCTTTGACGATGTCCTGCTCGTGGAGTACTGCCGTGATGAGGGGGAGGCGGAGCATTCCCCGGAGGAGGCTGCGGCGATAGTACGCCTGCGGGCGCGGCCCGAGGCGGTGTCCGAATTAGATCGGGGCGTGCGCCTGGTGCTTTCGGGCTGCGGCAGCGTGGGTCCGGAGCGGGCCTCGCTGGATTTGCCCCGCCTGTCTTTGGAGGGCCCGCAGGTTGGGCCGGAGGCGCTCTGGCGCATCGACGCCGCCCTGCGCCGCAGCCAGAGCACCTATCACCAGGCCGGCGCTGTGCACGCGGCCGGCCTCTTTACCGCCATCGGAGAGACCCTCATCCTGGCCGAGGATATTGGTCGGCACAATGCCGTGGACAAGGTCCTGGGCGCCGCCCTGATCCGAGGCCTGTCCCTGGAGGACAAGATCCTGCTGGGCACCGGCCGGGCCAGCCACGACATCGTGGCCAAGGGCGTGCGCTTGGGGGTGCCCGTGGTGGCTTCCTTCTCCGCCCCGACCTCCCTGGCTGTCGAGCTGGCCGAGGAGACAGGTTGCACCCTGATCGGCCGGCTGCGCCGGCGGCGTTTTTTGGTCTATACGCATCCGGGGCGGGTTTTGGGGCGCCCCAGTACCAGGAACTCGCGGGTGTGATCCGCCTTATAGTTCCTTTTGGCGTGGTCCGTATCCGCCCGAAAACGCCGGTAGTGGATCTGGGCCACCCGGACCTCGGTACAGAACTCCTCCAGTAGGGCCAGCAGCGTTTCCGGGGGGAGCAGCCCTTCGTTATTGTAGGAAAGGAGCAGGTAGTGCGAGTTGACCCGCTGCAAGAGGCGGCGCATCTCGCTTTCGACCGCGCTGCCCAGGCAATAGTTGGAGCAGAGTTCCCGGGCCTTCCGCAGGCCGGTGACGCCGCGCGGCTCGAACTGGCCCAGGTCCCAGCGGGCAATGGTCTCCAGCAGGTGGTAATTCGAGGCATACTGGCGGTGATTGTAGGGCGGATCGACATAGACCAAGTGCAGTTCGCCGGGGTCAAATTGCCCCAGTAGTTCGAGGCCGTCCTGGCAAAAGACGCGGTGTCGTTCGGCGGGGTGCGCTGAGGGGATGGGTTTCAGGGCGACTAGGGCCAGCGGTTTTTGGGCGGCCTTTTTGACGTGCTTGAGATAGGCGCCATAGACCGAGGCCGTGTTGGCCACCCGGTCGGCCGACTCGAGTAGGCAGGCCACCAGCCAGGCCTTTTCCCTGGGCGAGATCAGCTCCGCGCTGCCCCAATCTTCGACCTGGTCGCGGATGGCCTGGATGCGCAGTCCATTCTCCCGGGCAAAGTACATGCGGCCGGCCTCCCCACCCTGGCAGTAGGACGCGTAGAAGGTGCCCCGCCGCCCCGGCAGGCGGTTGAGGTAGTGCAGCACCGGCCCGCAGGGCTGGACGGCCGGGAGACTGCCTCGGCCCTCGATGGAATACGAGCGAATCGGCCCGGCGCCGGCTGCAGCTCGGATCTCGCCGCCCCAAAGGCCATCGGTCAGGAGCGTTTCAAATTTGGGAAAGGAGTTGAACTCGATAAAGGCCACGCCGGTGACGTATGAGTAGTACTGCCAGTCATTGGCGTAGGTGACATGGCCCCGCCGCTTGAGCAACTGGGCCACGGCCGCTGTGCCGGCGAACAGGTCCAGGGCGCGGCCCTCTGCGGGGACCTGCTGCTCGTCCAGGAGGGCCGCGATGTCGTCCAATAAACTATGTTTCGACCCGATATAGTTCATAGTGGCGTTCAGCATAGCAGGTCTGGGCAAAAAAAGCAACCCCCTTGCGCAATTTCTCATTATCGTGTATCATAGCGGTGGTATTGCGGTGGGCAAAGAAGCCTGCCGCCGGCATAGATAGATATTGGAGGCGACAATGTTGGAGGCGTTGTTTCAACCGCGCAGTGTCGCGGTGATTGGAGCCTCGTCCACCCCGGGGAAGATGGGTTACATCCTCATGGACAATATCATCCGTGGGGGTTTCGAGGGTGAGATCTACCCCATCAATCCCAAAGGTGGCGAGATCATGGGGCGGACGGCCTATCCCACCATTCTCGACGTTCCAGAGGGGGTGGACCTGGCCGTCATTGTCGTTCCGGCCAAGTACATTCCCGATATCGTGGACGAATGCGGCGAAAAGGGTGTGGGGGCGTTGTTGATCATCTCGGCCGGCTTTCGCGAGACCGGCCCCGAGGGCGCCCGCCTGGAGCGTGACGTCGCGGCCCGGGCAGAGGCGGCCGGCATGCGTATCCTCGGTCCCAACGTTCTAGGTCTGATCGATACCATCTCAAAGCTGAATGCTACCTTTGCCACCACGATGGCCAAGCCGGGCAATATTGCGTTCTTTTCCCAGTCCGGGGCGCTCGGTTCGGCCATCCTGGACTGGTCGCTGGAGGAGGGGATTGGCTTTTCCCACTTTGCCTCTTTGGGCAACAAGGCCGACATTACCGAGGTCGACCTGCTGGAGGCCTGGGAGGACGATCCCCACTCCCGGGTCATCCTGGCCTACCTGGAGGGCATTACCGATGGCGAAAAGTTTATGCAGGTGGCCCGTCGGGTGACGCGCAAGCGGCCCATCATTGCCATCAAGTCGGGCACGACCCAGGCCGGCACCCGGGCGATTTCCTCCCACACCGGCAGCCTGGCCGGTTCGGAGCGGGCCTACGAGGCCGCCTTCCGTCAGTGCGGCATCATCCGCGCCGATTCGGTGCAGGACCTCTTTGACTTTGCCGAGCTCTTTTCCTATCAGCCGATGCTGCGGGGGGACCGCATCGCCATCGTCACCAACGCCGGCGGTCCGGGGATCCTGGCCACCGACATGTTGGAACGGGCCGGCCTGGAACTAGCCCGTTTTGGCAAGGACACCATCGAGGCTATGCGCCCCTATCTGCCCTCTACGGCCAACCTGTACAACCCGGTGGACGTGATTGGGGACGCCCGCTCGGATCGCTACCGCGCGGCCATGGAAGCGGTCCTGCAAGATGCGGGCGTGGATGGCCTGGTCGTCCTGCTCACGCCTCAGGCCATGACCGACATTGAGGATATCGCCCACACTGTGGTCGAGATCGCCAAGGCCCACGACAAGCCCGTCGTCACCTCCTTTATGGGCGGCGAGGAGATCCGGCCGGCCGAGGAGATCTTTCAGGCCAACGGCCTTCCCACCTATCCCTTCCCCGAACGCGCGGTCATGGCCCTGGGGGCCATGGAACGCCAGCGGCTCTGGCTGGAGCGGCCGCGCCAGCAACTGGTCTCCTTTTCGGTGGACCGGGAGCGGGTGCAGGAGATTTTTGAAAAGGCCCGCTTGGAGCACCGCCTGAACCTGGGCGAGGTCGAAGCCCGCGACGTGATGGAGGCCTATGGACTGGCCCTGCCGCAGTCGCGTTTGGCCCGCAGCCCCGACGAGGCCGTGCGCCTGGCCGGGGAGATCGGTTACCCCGTTGTGCTCAAGATCGCCTCACCCGACATTCTGCACAAGTCGGACATTGGCGCGGTCAAGATCGGGCTGTCCAGTTCCGGCGATGTGCGCGACGCCTTTGAACTCATCGAGTATCGTGCCCACCGCCACAACCCCGATGCCGATGTCTGGGGCGTGCTGGTCCAGCAGATGATCCGCGGCGGCAAAGAAGTGATCATTGGGATGAGCCGCGATCCGCAGTTTGGCCCCCTGCTCATGTTCGGCCTGGGCGGCATTTACGTGGAGGTGATGAAGGACGTCGTCTTTCGCATCGCGCCCATCGATCGCAGCGAGGCCCGCGAGATGGTTGAGCACATCCGCTCCTATCCCCTGCTCAAGGGCGTGCGAGGGGAAGCGCCGGCCGACATTCCGGCCATCATCGATACGATCCTGCGCGTCTCTCAACTGGTGACTGACTTTACCGAGATCGTCGAACTGGATATCAACCCCCTGATCGTGCACGAAGCCGGACAGGGGGCCACTGTTCTGGATGCCCGCATGATCCTGCAGGGTTAGTGTCCGCTGGGAGGATGGTATGGCCGGCCTGGATTTCTCCCCGCTGCGGGTGACGGCCTGGGTGCTGATCGCCCTGGGCGGAGTGCTGCTGCTCTCTTTGTTGTGGCGGCTGCTGCAGGGCATCCGCAGCCGCTTTCTGCCGGTCAACGTTTGGGAGCGTTATGCCCAGGAGAGTAGCCCCTACCGCTATCGCTCCTCGGGTCTCTGGGGCTGCCTGGGGACCCTGGCGATCCTGTTCCTGGGCTTGCTGCTGGGCGGGGCTGGCGCGGGGCTGCTGTGGGTGCAGCAGGGGCTGCAGGATTATGCGCCCTTGCCGGAAGGAGAGGTGGTGGCCCAGGTGCGCTGCCGGCCGGCCGAGGTTGCCTCTGGCGAGGCGATGAGCTGTACGCTCTCCCTGATGGATCCGGTGTACAGTGACACCCTCTCCCTGGGCGGCCTGCGTTGGGGGCTGCAGGGCGAGTTAATCGCCTGGAAGGAGCCCCTGGAGGAGTTTGGCCTGTCCTCTGGCTACCGCCTGCTGCGCCTGGAGGCCTATGATCCGCGCGGTCAGCTCGTCGATAGCGTGGCCCTGCCCGGCAGCGACGGCGGTTTGGGCCAGATCCTGCCCTGGCTGGGCCGGCTGGAATTCCTGGTGCGGGCGCGGCAGCAAGTGCTTTCAGGAGAGGCCGCCGGCAATCAATTCTATGAACTGACCGTTTCTCGCCAGGGCTTTTCCCTGCGGGAGTGGGGCCCCTAGGGTGTTTGAATGTTAGCGTGGTGGACCTTTGTGCGTTGGGAATCCGAAGGATGCTCAACAAATGCGCCGGAACAACCGGGCACGAGTCTAAAGTGCGTACTTGCAGTTTAACTCAATATGGGAGGAAACCCATGGAAACCATTCTGATCATTTCTGCCGAGACCTTTACAGGCAAAAGCGCGGTCTGCATCACAATAGGGCAACGCCTCCAACGTGATGGCTACAGGCTGGGCTATATGAAGCCGCTGTGTGTGCGCCTGCGACGTGCCGAGCACGAGACCTTTGATGAGGACGCCGCCTTTGTCAAGCAGGTCTTTGAGCTCAAAGAACCCCAGGAGCAACTCACCCCGCTCTGTTTGACGCCGCGCTTGCTGGAGGCGATGTTCAGGGGGGATCCCCAACCCGATTACGTGCAGTTGGTGCAAGAGGCGTTTCAGTCCGTCTCCCAGGATAAGGACATGATGCTCTTGGAGGGCCCCAATGATTGGTCCGAGGGTACGGTGATCGGTCTGCCGGCCCCTCAGGTGGCCTCTCTGTTCAATGCTCGTCTGTTGATTGTATCGCGTTTTGAGACGATGCTCGAAGTCGACAATATCCTGGCCCTGCGGGCGGCGATGGCCGATCGCGACTGCCTGGGCGTTGTCATCAACGCCGTCCCCCGGGCTCGCCTGGGCCTGGTCCAGCGCCTGGTTCGGCCCTTTTTGGAAAAGCAGGGCCTGCCGGTGTTGGCCGTGATCCCCAAGGATCCCATCCTCTATGCCGTCTGTGTGAACGAACTGGTGGAACACCTGGGGGCCGAGGTGCTCTGCTGTGCCGACTATGGCGAAAACCTGGTCGAGTCGATGATGGTCGGGGCGATGAGCGTGGACAGCGCCCTCTCTTATTTTCGCCGCCAACCCAACAAGGCCGTCATCACCGGCGGCGACCGGGTGGACATCCAATTGGCCGCCCTGGAGACGTCGACGACCTGCCTGATCCTGACCGGCAGCCTGCGGCCCAACCCCCTGATCCTCACCCGCTCCGAGGAGTTGGGGGTGCCCATCCTGCTGGTTTCCACGGATACGATGACGACCGTGCGGCAGGTCGAGGAGATCTTTGGGCGGGCCCGCTTTCGCCAGACCAGCAAGATCGCCCGTTTCGAGACCTTGCTCGACAGCCACTTTGATTGGGATCGCTTTTACAAGAGCCTGGATTTGCCGCAGCAGGACGAGGCCTGATCCGGTTCTTCTTGACCGCTATAGGATAGCTCTCGTACAGCATCAGACAAGATTTGTCATTCTGAGGAGGAGCAGTTGCGCAGCAACTGCGACGACGAAGAATCTCCCGGATGGCAAAAAGATGCGGCTCATTTCCGGGAGATTCTTCGCTTCGCCGCCTGCGGCGGCTCGCTCAGAATGACAGGAACACCAAAACTTTTCTAACAGTGTACTATTGTCACTCCAAGGCGGAAAGGCATGGAATCTTTGTACCGCGCATTGCCCAGTGTCGACGGGGTGCTGCAGCAGGTCCAGGAATCCGATCCGGACTTGTGGCCGCACAACCTGATGGTGGAGGCCGTTCGTCAGGTCCTGGAGCGGGCCCGTGAGCGCATCACGGATGAGGGGGCGGCACCCTCGGAGGAGGATCTGGTCGCCCAGGCCCGGGACTTGCTGCGCGCCTGGACCCGGCCAGGCCTGCGGCCGGCCATCAATGCCAGCGGCGTGATTATCCACACCAACCTGGGCCGGGCCCCCCTGAGCCAGGCCGCCCTGGAGGCCGTGCGGCGGGTCGCTGGTGGGTACAGCAACCTCGAGTTCGACCTGCCGGCGGGCCGCCGGGGCTCCCGCCACGTGCACGCCCGGGAGTTGCTCGGCCGGCTTTGTGGGGCCGAGGCCGCCCTGGCCGTCAACAACAATGCCTCGGCCGTGCTGCTGGTGCTCTCGACCCTGGCCGCGGGCCGGCAGGTGTTGGTCTCGCGCAGCCAGGCCGTCGAGATCGGCGGGGGCTTTCGTGTGCCCGACGTGATGCGCCAGAGCGGGGCCGAACTGGTCGAGGTGGGCACGACCAATCGTACCTATGCTGGCGATTACACCGCGGCGGTCTGCCCCGAGACCACCGCCGTGCTGCGCGTGCACCGCAGTAATTTTGCCCTGGTGGGTTTTGTCCACGACGTGCCCCTGCCCGAACTGGTCGACCTGGCTCACAGCCGGGGCCTCTATGTGATCGATGACCTGGGCAGCGGCGCTCTCTTGGACACGAGCCCGTTTGGCCTGGCCCACGAGCCCACGGTCCAGGCGAGCGTGGAGGCGGGGGCGGACATTGTCTGCTTTAGCGGGGACAAACTCTTGGGTGGACCGCAGGCCGGCCTGATCGTCGGTCGGGCCGCCCTGATCGAGAGGATCGAGCATCATCCGCTGGCCCGGGCCGTGCGCCTGGACAAGATGGTCCTGGCGGCGCTGGAAGCGACCCTGCTGCACTATGTTCACGAAGAGGCGGCCCAAGAGATCCCCATCTGGCGCATGATCGCCCAGAGCCCGGAAGCCGTCCGACGGCGAGCGCAGCGCTGGAGGCGCTGGCTGGGCAAACAGGGCGTTTCGGTGCAGGTCGTCCCCGGCGAGACCGCGGTGGGGGGAGGCTCCCTGCCCGGTCAGACCCTGCCCTCTTGGGTGCTCGAGTTGGAGGACCTGCCCTCGGTAGAGGATGCCGCCCGCAGCTTGCGCACCGGGGAGCCGCCGGTCATCCCCCGTATCGAGGGCGATCGCCTGCTCCTGGACCCGCGGACGGTGCTTCCCGATCAAGAGTCGACTTTGTTGGAGCGGCTGCTGTCGCTGCTTGGGCCGGCCAAGGAATAGGCCGGCTTTGGCGGTTGGTTCTGGCCCTATCTGATGGAGGATCGCTGTGAGTGAACAAGCTACGGTAGCCCAACTTTTAAAGCAGGCGATTCAGGCCGCCCGCGAAAAGCGGCGCGAGGAGGCCCGCGATCTGCTGCTGCAGGTGATCGAGCGCGACCAGTGGAACGAGCACGCCTGGCTCTGGCTGAGTGGCGTGGTGGACGATCCCCGGGATATGCAGGTGGCCCTGGCCAATGCCCTGACCATCAATCCCACCAACGAGGCCGCCCGCAAAGGGCTGGAGAGCCTGCGCCGGCGCCATGGCAACCTGCTCAATGCGGAGGAGGAACCGCCGCCGCCACCCTCGGAAGAGCCCCTGGCGGTTTCTGCGGGGGACCTGGAGGAGGAACTACCGCCCGGGGCCACGGGCGCTACGATCCGCTGCTACAAGTGCGATGCCGAGATCTATGACGTGGCCTACCGCTGTTGGAGCTGCAACGCCATCGTGCACTGCTGCGAGAACTGCGTCCGCAAGCGCGAGACCGAGTGCAAAGAGGAACAGGGCATTCGCGGGCCGGCCGCGGCCGTCGCGCATAACGAGTGCCCCTGGTGGAATCCGGAAAAGGTCGCGTCTGGTTAAATCAAGGCAGGAGGTTCGCGTGTTTCTAATCCCCCCCAACCCGCTGCTGAACGAACAGGAACGAGCCCTCCTGAATGAGCATCCGGAGGAAAGTTTCCGCATGCTCGTCGAGCGGGGCGCTCTGGCCCCCGAGCAGGTCACGGCTGACCTGGAACCGCCCCTGGCCGCCGCGCTGCAGTACATTGCCAGCGGCGAGCGCCTGGAGGAAATGCCGGAAGGGGAGGCGTCCTCGGAACGGCGTTCTCCGGACCGGCAGCGCCCGGACCGGCAGCGCCCGGACCTGCCGCCCCGGCCCGAACGCTGGGAACCGCACAAACCCGAATCGATGCTGCGCAGCATCCTCTCCTGTCATCCGCGCCTGCTGGAACTGTTCGACGCCGGCCGGCTGACCCACGACCAGGCCCTGGAGGCGGCCTGGGCCATGGATCACTGGCTGGGGCGCTATCCCACGGGTACGCGCTACGCCGCGCCGTAAATACGGTTGAACGTTGACCGTTGACGGTGGTGGGAGAACGTTGATTTGGAGATTGACCCCCACCTATTTTTATAGGTAAATCTTATGCCCCTTTCCACCGATGCCCCTACCCTTGACCTGCGCCTGCACCTGGGCTGCGGCCTGGTGCACCGGCCCGGTTGGGTCAACCTGGACCGCTACCAGACCGCCGCCGCCGATGTCCAGGCCGGGGCCCTGCTGTTGCCCTTTGCCGATGGGGCGGCGGTCGAGATCGCGGCCTGTCAATTGGTCGAGCACCTGGGCTACGTCGGCACGCTTTACGCCCTGTCCGAGTGGGCGCGGGTGTTGGCCCCGGGCGGGCGGCTGTGCGTCGAGACGCCGGACCGGGGGGCCACCCTGCGCGCCGCCGCCGACGAGGCCGGCCGGGAGCAGGCCCTGCCCTGGCTCTTTGGCGCCGCCGGGCGGGGCCAGGGGCATCGCTATCTCTTTGGCGCCGCCGAGCTGTGCGGCCTGCTGGAGCAGGCCGGTCTGTCGGTGCTCCAGGTGCGCCGCCTCTGTCCCACGCCGTACCGTCCCATCCTGCAGATCGAGGCCTGCCGCGCCGGGGACACGCCGGCATCCCACTTTCGACGCGCCTTGCGCCGGCGCCTGCTGCTCGATGGCCTCCTGGACCCCGCCGACGCCCCGCCCTACCTGTCCATACTGGAGACAGTCGTCGAGCGGGCCGCGGCCGCGCTGGGCGACTCCGGCACGGGCCACGAAACCCTGCTGCAGTTGTTCAGCCTGGCCGCGCGCTACAGCCCCCGCCTGGCGGCCGGCCTGCTGCGGGCACTGCCCGATCCGGCCGCTTGGCCGGCCCAGGCCCTGGAGCGGGCTGGCCGCCTGCTGCACGAGTTGGAGCGCGAGGGCTGGACCGCCCGGCTGGCCTGCCGCTGGCGCACCCGGACCAAGTTCCCCGGCGCCGTCGAGGCGGCCTGGGCCGGCCTGGAGCGCGAGATCAGCCTCTACCTGGCTGCGCGCCTCTACCCGGGCCGGGGACTGGAGGCGGCCCGGGCCGCTTTTGAGGCGGCGACGGCGGCGCCCTCCCCGGAGGATCGCTCGCTGGCTCTCTTCTGCCGGCCGGCCCTGGCCGACCTGGCCCGCCGGCTGGCGGCCCGGGGCGTGCGCGCCTTTGCCCAGGGCGACCTGGCCGCCGCGGCGCGGGCGCTGGAGGCCGCCCAGGGCTACGATCCCGGAGCCCACTGGCCGCGCTGGAACCTGGCCCGGCTCTACCTGGCCCAGGATCGCTCCTTGGATGCCCTGGGCCAATACGAGGCCCTGCAGGAGGGCCTGCCGGCGGGCCTGCGGCCGGCCCTGGAGCGCGAGATGGACGCCGTGACCGGGCGCACGGGCGGGCGGGATGCCTTGGCCGTCCCCCTGGCCGGGCTGGAGGGTTTACTTTAGGGACAGACAAGGTGAACGAACACACGCTCGAATGCTGCGTCTGGGAGCTGACCCTGCGCTGCAACCTGCGCTGCCTGCACTGCGGGGCCAGCGCCGGCCGGGCCCGCCCCAACGAGTTGGGCCCGGCCGAGGTCCTGCGCGTGGCCGGCGAACTGGCGGCCCTGCCGGCGCGGGAGGTGACCCTCATGGGCGGCGAGTTGTTCCTGCGCCCTGACTGGCTGGACGTGGCCGGGCGCCTGCGCCAGGGGGGCGTGCAGTTGGTGGTCTTTACCAACGCCACCCTGATCACGCCCGAGCGCGTGGCCCAACTGCGGGAACTGGAGCCGCGCAGCATCGGCACCAGCATCGATGGGGGGGCGCCCGAGGTCCACGACGCCATCCGCGGGATGCCCGGGGCCTTTGCCCGGACCTGGCAGGCCATCGGGACGCTCCAGGAGGCCGGGCTGCGCGTGGCCGTGATCACCACCCTGACCCGCCGCAACCTCTACGAGCTGCCGGCCATCGCCGGCCTGCTGCGCGGCCGCGACATTCGCTGGCAGATCCAGGTGGCCAGCGCCGGGGGGGAGCGCCTGCCCCGCAGCGAACTGTTGAACCCCCTGGAGTTTTATTTCGCCGCCCTCCTGATCGCCCGCCTGCGGGCCAGCCATTCCTGGGAGTTCCTGCCGGTAATCGGCGCCCACGACATGGGCTACTGCTCCACCCGCCTGCCCTTCCTGGGTATGCCAGGGGAGAGCTGGGTCGGCTGCAGCGCCGGGCGCTCCGTCCTGGGCATCCGCAGCGACGGCGCCGTCCTGCCCTGCCTCTCCCTGCCCGAGACCGAGATCGTGGGCAGCCTGCGGCGGCATGCCCTGCGGCGCCTGTGGCGCGGGCCGGCCCTGGAAGCCTGGCGCCGGTCGGCCGGCCGCCGCGGCTTTTGCGCCCAGTGCCCTCACGGCGAGATCTGCGGGGGCGGCTGCAGCAGCGTGGCTATGAGCGCCTCCGGCCGGCGCGGGGACAATCCCCTCTGCCTCTACCGCATCGAACAGAACGCCTAGCCCCTCACTCCTCACATTTTACGTTTTACTCTTTACACTGTAAGCCCCCCCCCTCCTTTCCGTCTCTTAATACAGAAACGTTCTTTGAAAAGGAGGTGCCCCATGGCTGTTTCACAGATGGATCGATCCTTTGCCCGTCTTTACGAGGCCGAGCTGCCCCGCCTGTACCGCTACATCCGCTGCCGCGTGGCGACCAACGAGGAGGCCGAGGGCCTCACCGCCGACGTGCTGCAGCAGGCCCAGCGCCGTTGGGAGCGCCTGGGCCGGTCGCTGCAGCGCCAGAGGAGTTCCACCCGGTCCTGGCTCTTTGCCCTGGCCACCGACTACCTGGCCGGCCGCGAGACCGGCCCGGCCCGGGAGGCCGCAGCCCCGGCATCCGGCGATGAGGACGCCTGGATGGCCCGGCTGGCCCAACTGCCGGAGCGCGACCGCATCGTCCTGGCCCTGCGCTTTGGGGCCGAACTGGACGATCGCGAGATCGGCCAGGTGCTCAAGGCCGACGAGACCGCTTCGCGGGTGGCCCTGCTGCGGGCACTGCGCCAATTGTGCGAAGGGGGGGAAGCATGAATGAGCAAGTATATACTGAGCGCGAGGAGCGATTGGCGCGGCAGTTGTGCCGGCTGCTGGATGGACAAACCGAGACCGCCGTGGTCGAGGAGATCGGCGCGCTGGCAGCGTTCGCCCAGGCGCTGCCCTGGCAGAGCGTCGAGCCCTCCCCAGCCTTTCGGACGCGGCTGCGCCGGGAGCTGTTCGGCAAAGAGGCCCAGGTAGGGCCTTTCTCGTACAGGTTCTCCTGGAGCAAGGAGCTGCGTTCCCTGGCCATGATGGCCGGCGGCATTGCCATCGTGGTGATCGTCGTCCTGGCCCTGCTGGGCCCGCGTATGCAAGAGATCTTTGGCACGGTCTATAACAGCATCACGGACCTGGACGGGCCGGCGACCGTGGGGCATACTTGGCCGGCTGCTGGTTTGGTCGACGCGCTAGCGTCAAGCAAGATTTGGTTTTTTGTGGTATCGTAGCGGTAGGATCCCCCTTGCATCCATACACCGCCGATCGTAGAAGGGGTTTCGCCGTATCCGCCAGAACGAGTTGAGGGAGGTGTACCATGTGTAGACAAGTCTGGAGACCCTGGAATTGGCTGGTGCTGCTGTTCGCTCTACCGGCCGTACTGCTGATCCTGTGTTTGGGCCTGTGGTCGGGCCGGGAGGCAAGCGCTGCTTCGACCTACTCCCCCTCGGCCAATTTGGCGGCCAACCACGCGGCCATCTCGGGTACCTGGGTAATGGTCGACTATAGTGGGCCCTCGCCCAAAGCCGATATTCTGCGCGAAGTGAACGTGCAGGCCGAACTCTACGGTGTGCCCGATACCAACAATGACCCCTACGATATGATCAACGACAACGTCCTGGCCTACTATGTGGATTTTGACGGAAACCGCCTGCAGTATAATGGCAGCGACTGGGAACTGCACGCCGGCCCGGACATCATTCCCGGCGGTGCCTATGGTCTGGAGGTGGAAGTCGCCATGCGCCCCAGTATGTTCCCGGCGCCCTTTGCCGTCCAAAAGTTGATCACCGCCAGCGCCGCCGCCCGCTACGAGCCCGACGGTGGCCTCCTGCCCATGGCGGTGAACGAGTACTGGATCGGCAGCCAGGGCCACTGTCCCTACGACAACTGCGGCGAGCCCTACAGCTTTGTCCGCGACCCCGCCGAACTGCCGCCCTTTAGCAGCACGGATGGCGGCGCGACCTGGCAGCGCAACTGCTGCCCCGACCCCTACAACGACAACACCTGCCAGGGCCCCTACGACGGCTGCGGCGAGAACTATGGCCAGGCCTTTGCCCTACTGGGCGCGGACGCCAAGCCCAACTATGGCTCGCAGGATCCCCGGGGCTTTGTCCACCTGGACTACCGCTACGACGCCCTGGAGGATGGCGGGCTTTGGTACTGGTTGGTGGCCAACGACACCTGGCTCGCTGACGTGAACCCCCCGGGTTATCCGGACGAGATGCCTCAGGTGATCGCCGACGGCGCTTACCAAAAGGTCCCCCTCCCGCGCGCGCTGCACGAGCCGCCGCCAATCTACATCGACGGTTGGGGCTACTGCTGGGGCACGCCCAGCGAGGAGAACTGCTTCAACTATCCCGCCAGCGGGCGCAGTGCGCCATACGACGTAGTAGAATTTCTCAGTGGGGTTGACGCGGCCCAGGCGGCCCAGTTGATGTACGACGGGGGGGACTATGTGGGGGGGTGCTATGCCCCGGGGCAGCGCTTCATCGCCGCCGTCTATAATGGCTGCGCCGTGGAGCAGTGGGGGCAGGCGGGCAGCAAGGAAGACGCGGCCGTGCTGGTAGGCTATGCCGGGATCATGATTGTGGGCTATGGCACGGACATGGACTATCCCTGCAACTGCCCGCCCTTTGACCTGAACTGCTTTCAGGGCTGTATTTCGGGGGGTGCGGTCAACACCGTCTATGGGCTGGTCGCACCTGATGGAGACCTGGTCATCGACCCGACGCATTTGCTCTGGGAGTTTCTGCCCAAAAAGGTCGTCCTGATTCGACCGGCCGGACCGCCATGGTTACAGCCACCCACGCCCACACTACTGCCCACAATTACGCCCACGCCGAGTACGCTGGACCGCCGGGCTAGCGATCCCTAGTAGCAGCCAATGTTCAGTAGTGTCGGACGGGCCTCCGAAATCTTGTGACCGACTGGGGCACGGTATGCCGTGCCCCAGTCGGTCTGGAATTCGCCCTCGCCCCCTATCGAGCAGGGGGGAGTGAGACAAACTATCGTTGCCCGACGTAATCCGGCAGCAGGATGGGGGACTTGAGATCGGTCTCGATGCCGGCCTCCTTCATCTGCCGTTCCCATTCGACCAGGTGCTGCAGGGTGGGCTGGCCCGGTTGGACCTCGCGGGCGCGCAGCGCGGCGGCCTCTCCGGCCCGCCGGCCAAAGACGGTGATGTCCAGCAGCGAGTTGCCCATCAGGCGGTTGCGCCCGTGGATGCCGCCGACCACCTCGCCGGCGGCGTAGAGATTGGGGACCTCGGTCGAGCCGTCCGGGTGGATCAGGACCCCGCCGTTCTGGTAGTGCAGGGTGGGATAGACCAGGATGGGGTCCCTGACAATGTCCACGTCAAAGCGGGCGAACTGGCGGACCATGGCCGGCAGGGCGCTCTCGATGGTGCCCGGGCCGTGGAGCAGGTCGATCATGGGCGAATCCAGCCAGACGCCGTCCATGCCCGAGGGGGTGCGGACGCCCCTGCCGCGGCCCTTGCACTCGCGGATGATGGCCGAGGCCTCCACGTCGCGGGTCTCTTTGGGAAAGACGAACTGCTCCCCCTCGAGGTTGAGCACCTGCGCGCCCAGGCCGCGGACCTTTTCCGTGACCAGCAGGCCGAGGATCTGCTCGGGAAAGGCCGCCCCGGTGGGGTGGTACTGCATGGTGTCCGTGTGCAGCAGGCGGGCGCCGGCCCGGTAGGCCAGGACCAGCCCGTCCGCGGTGGCGCCATAGTGGTTGGTGGTGGCAAAG